>NZ_CP009755.1:0-313072 GCF_000772085.1 Curtobacterium sp. MR_MD2014
ATGACGATGCCGGCCGACCCCGTCGAGGACCTCTGGTCCTCCGTCCTGGGCCTCCTCTCCGAGGACGACCGCATCACCCCGCAGCTGCACGGCTTCCTCAACCTGGTCGAACCGAAGGGCGTGCTCGCCGGCACCCTCTACCTCGAGGTCCCCAACGACCTGACACGGGGCATGCTCGAGCAGCGGATCCGCGTCCCGATCACCGAGGCCGTGTCGCGGGTCGGTGACGACTCGGTCGCGAACTTCGCCATCACGGTGAACCCGGACATGGCGTCGGAACCGCGGGTCGAGGCGGTCGTCCCGAGCCACGTCCCCGAGTACGCGGAGCCGGTGCAGGCGCCGGTGGAGCAGAGCGCGGCACCCCGCCAGTACATCGAGGCACCGTTCGTCCCGAGCCAGATCGACTCCCCGGGCACCGGTGGTCGCCCCGAGTCACGACTCAACCCGAAGTACAACTTCGACAACTTCGTCATCGGCTCGTCGAACCGCTTCGCCCACGCCGCCGCGGTCGCGGTCGCCGAAGCTCCGGCCAAGGCGTACAACCCGCTCTTCATCTACGGCGACTCCGGTCTCGGCAAGACGCACCTCCTCCACGCGATCGGCCACTACGCCGAGAGCCTCTACCCGGGCATCCGTGTCCGGTACGTGTCGAGCGAGGAGTTCACCAACGACTTCATCAACTCGATCGCGAACAACCGGTCGAACCAGTTCCAGCAGCGCTACCGCGACATCGACATCCTGCTGATCGACGACATCCAGTTCCTGCAGGGGAAGGACTCCACGCAGGAGGCCTTCTTCCACACGTTCAACACGCTGCACGACCACAACAAGCAGGTCGTGATCACGTCGGACGTCGCGCCGAAGCACCTGACCGGCTTCGAGGACCGGATGCGCTCGCGGTTCGAGTGGGGCCTCATCACGGACGTGCAGGCGCCGGACCTCGAGACGCGCATCGCGATCCTGCGCAAGAAGGCGCAGTCCGACCACCTGCAGGTCCCCGACGACATCCTCGAGTTCATGGCGTCGAAGGTCTCGAGCAACATCCGTGAGCTCGAGGGGACGCTCATCCGCGTCACGGCGTTCGCGAGCCTGAACCGGACGGCCGTCGACATGGCCCTGGTGCAGACGGTCCTCAAGGACCTGATCACCCTCGACGACGACAACGTGATCGCGCCGACGGACATCATCAACCACACCGCGGAGTACTTCAAGCTCTCGGTCGACGACCTGTACGGCTCGTCCCGGTCGCAGGCGATCGCGACCGCGCGGCAGATCGCCATGTACCTGTGCCGTGAGATGACGAGCCTGTCGCTGCCGAAGATCGGGCAGCTGTTCGGCAACCGCGACCACACCACGGTCATGTACGCGAACAAGAAGATCACCGAGCTGATGAAGGAACGACGGTCGATCTACAACCAGGTCACCGAGCTGACGAGCCGCATCAAGCAGGACCGCCGCTACCGCTGACGCGGACGCGAGCAGGACGCGGACGCGAGCAGGACGCGGACGCGACCAGCTGACGGACGGGAGGCACGGTGCGACACGGCACCGTGCCTCCCGTCCGTCGTCTCCCCTCGACCCGACATCCGTCGCACCGGTGTCCGACCGGGAGGCCCGCCCCACGGCCCCGGATCGGCCCGCCTCGGCGCGCATCCACCATCTGAGACGGTTCCATGCGCCGAGTTTCCCCCAGTGTGGAAAGCCTGTGGATAACTGTGGAGGACACGCGGTCCGGTTGTTCACAGTTCTGTACCCACCTGTGGAGACTGGGGATGGAAGCGGATAGATGAGATCTGTTCATCCAGACGCTGCCAACACGGTACTCACAACTCACACGTGTGTAGTTCCCTGTGGAGAAGCGGGATGCACAGAGTTATCCACACTGTGCACAGGCGTTAACACCATTGATCCTGGTTAACGATGAAGTTCCGCGGGCCAACCTTGTGGACGGCGGGATGACAAGAAATCCGTGCCCTGCTCCGCTGTGCCACAATGGGGCGGCCGGACAGTCCGCACCGATCGACAGGGGTCCCAGCTGTGAAGTTCGAGGTCAACCGGGACGTCTTCTCCGAAGCCGTCTCCTTCGCGGTGAAGCTCCTCCCACAGCGCACGACCCTCCCGATCCTGTCCGGAGTCCTCATCCACGCCGAGGGCGATCGGCTCACGCTGTCGTCGTTCGACTACGAGGTCTCGGCGCAGACCTCGATCACGGCGCAGATCGACGAACCGGGCACCGTGCTCGTCTCCGGCCGTCTGCTCAACGACATCTCGAGCCGACTGCCGAACGCCCCGGTGACCTTCACCACCGAGGACACGAAGATCTCCGTCACCTGCGGATCGGCGCACTTCACGCTGCTGTCCATGCCGGTCGAGGAGTACCCGACGCTGCCGGAGATCGGTGAGCAGACCGGGGTCGTCCCCGGCGACGCCTTCTCCGAGGCCGTGTCCCAGGTGGCCGTCGCGGCGAGCCGCGACGACGTCACCCCGGTCATCACGGGTGTGCAGCTCGAGGTCGGCGACAACGACCTGTCGCTCATCGCGACCGACCGCTACCGCGTCGCGGTCCGCACGATCGCGTGGGACTCCGGTCGTGTCGGATCCGACCCGCTGCACGCGCTCGTCCCCGCTCGCACCCTGCAGGAGGTCGGCCGCACGTTCGGGTCGGCGTCCACGGTGTCGGTCTCGATCAGCGGGTCGTCGGACCGCGAGCTCATCGCGTTCCACGCCGACGACAAGACCGTGACCTCGCTGCTCATCAAGGGCAACTACCCGCCGGTCCGCCGGCTCTTCCCCGAGACGGTGAACGACCACGCGGTGATCAACACCGCTGAACTCGTCGAGGCCGTCCGACGGGTCTCCCTCGTCCTGGAGCGCGAAGCGGCGCTCCGGTTCTCCTTCTCGGTCGACGGGCTCACGCTCGAGGCGATCGGATCCGAACAAGCGCAGGCGTCAGAGTCGATCAGTGCGTTGCTGACCGGGGAGGAAACGGTGGTCTCGCTGAAGCCCGCCTTCCTCCTGGACGGGTTGAACGCGGTGCACTCCGAGTTCGTCCGCATCTCCTTCACCAAGACGGAGAACCCCAACAAGCCGGGTCCGGTGCTCATCACCGGGCAGACCTCGCAAGAGGCCGCGGCGACGGACGGATACCGGTACCTGCTGCAGCCCAATCTCCTGCTGCGATAGCGCAACAGCCGTACCACTGCGCTGACGCGCCTCTGGCCACCAGCGCGACGACGAACAGAAGAGGAAATCATGCACATCGGTCTTGTCGGCCTCGGTCGCATGGGCAACAACATGCGTGCCCGTCTCCGCAACGCAGGCATCGAGGTCACCGGGTACGACGCGAACCCCGCCGTCTCCGACGTCGCGGACCTCGGCGCCCTGGCAGCCGCACTGCCCGAGGGCAAGAAGCTCGTGTGGGTCATGGTCCCGCACGGCAAGATCACCGACGACGTGATCACGGACCTCGCCGGCGTCCTGGGCGAGGGCGACCTCGTCATCGACGGTGGCAACTCGAAGTGGCTGGACGACACGATCCACGCCGAGCAGCTCGACGCCAAGGGCATCCGGTACATGGACGCCGGTGTCTCCGGCGGTGTCTGGGGCAAGGACAACGGCTACGGCCTGATGGTCGGTGGCGCCCCCGAGGACGTCGAGTTCGCCATGCCGGTCTTCGACGCGCTCCGCCCCGAGGGCCCCCGCGAGGAGGGCTTCTCGCACGCCGGCCCCGTCGGCGCCGGTCACTACGCCAAGATGGTCCACAACGGCATCGAGTACGCGATCATGCAGGCGTACGGCGAGGGCTACGAGCTCCTCGAGGCCAAGGACATCATCAAGGACGTCCCCGCGGTCTTCGCCGGGTGGCAGCGCGGCACCGTCGTGCGCTCCTGGCTGCTCGACCTGATGGTCCTCGCGCTGAACGAGGACCCGAAGCTCGACGCCATCGAGGGCTACGTCGACGACTCCGGCGAGGGCCGTTGGACGGTGGAGGAGGCCATCGAGCACGCCGTGCCGATGCCGACCATCTCCGCGTCGATCTTCGCGCGCTTCGTCTCGCGTCAGGGCAGTGCGTCCCCGACGATGAAGGCCGTCGCGGCCCTGCGCAACCAGTTCGGCGGTCACGCCGTGAAGAAGGCGTAGTTCAGGTCACCACCTGAGCTCGTCCCGGCCCGCGTGCACGTCGACCACCTGCAACTCACCGACTTCCGGAACTACCGGGAGGCGGACGTCGACCTCGCACGCGGGCCGAACCTGTTCGTCGGGCGGAACGGACAGGGCAAGACCAACCTGGTCGAGGCGATCGGCTACCTCTCGACCCTCGGGTCGCACCGGGTGCCGACCGATGCCGCCCTCGTCCGTCAGGGCTGCGACGCTGCGATCGTGCGCGCTCGACTGGCGCACGAGGACCGCAGCATCCTGGCCGAGGTGCAGATCAACCGCACGGGGTCGAACCGAGCCCAGGTCAACCGGGCCGCGATCAAGCCCCGCGAACTGCCGCGGTACTGCACCAGCGTGCTCTTCGCCCCCGAGGACCTGGCCCTCGTCCGCGGTGAGCCCTCGGGCCGTCGGCGCATGCTGGACGAGCTGCTCGGTCAGATCGCACCCCGGATGCAGGGCGTGCTCGCCGACTACGACCGGACGCTCAAGCAGCGGAACACCCTGCTGAAGTCGGCACGGGCGACCGGTGCGCGGTCGGGGTCCCTCGCGACGCTGGACGTCTGGGACGACCGGCTCGTCGCGTTCGGTTCCGAGATCATCGCGGCCCGCGACCACCTCACCCGTCGCCTCGCGCCGTTCGTGACCGAGGCCTACGCCACCGTCGCCGGCGAACGGCACGAGGCGACCATCTCGGGTGTGCTCAGCGTGCGCGGCGGTGACCCCGAGGACGCTGCCGCGACCGACCCGGTGCTCGGGACGCCGGACGAACCGGTGTCCGTCGCCGCTGCGGCCGAGGCCTTCCGTGGTGCGCTCGAGCGTCGGCGTCGGGACGAACTCGACCGCGGACTGACCCTCGTCGGACCGCACCGCGACGACGTGCTCTTCCAGCTGAACGGGTTACCTGCGCGCGGGTACGCCAGCCACGGCGAGTCGTGGTCGTTCGCCCTCGCGATCAAGCTCGCCGGCGCCGCGGTGCTCCGGGCGGAGTCGACGCTCGGCGACCCGATCATCATCCTCGACGACGTGTTCGCCGAGCTCGACGAGTCACGGCGTGAACGGTTGGCGGGGGCGGTCGCCGACTACGAGCAGGTGCTCATCACCGCCGCGGTGTTCGGGGACGTGCCCGACCAGCTCGCCGCCCACACCGTCCGGATCGAGGCGGGCACGATCGTGACGGACGAGGCTCGCGCCTGATGCCCAAGCCGTGGAAGCCCTCCGAGCCCTCGCGGGTGTACCGGCACCTGCGCGCCGTGTTCGGCGACCCGTCCCTCCGCACCGTCGACGCCCGACGTCGCCGGTCCCGCGAGCTCGACGCCGACACGGTCCCGTACGGCAAGGGTCGCGAACCCCGGGGGCTCGGCGACGTGGTCGGCGCGCTGGCCCAGGAACTCGGGTGGTCGGAGCCGTTGGCGCGCTCGGAGCTCTTCGTCGACTGGCCCGCCGTGGTGGGCGACGAACTCGCGAAGCACTCGCGCCCGATGACGATCGACGACGGCACGCTCGTCATCCGCTGCGACTCGACGGCATGGGCGACGCAGCTCCGTCTGATGCGCGCGACCGTGACGACGACGATCGCCGAGCGGCACCCGGGAGCGGGCGTGCAGTCGATCCGGGTTTCCGGCCCGGACGTCCCCACCTGGAAACGCGGTCCCAGGACCGTCCAGGGGCGTGGTCCTCGCGACACCTACGGTTGACGCGACGAAATCGTCCTCGGGGATGAAGAACACCCGTCCAGCGGGCGGATGAGCCCCGTGGAGAGGGGCTCCTGCGGTAGACTGGCGAGTGCAGTGTGCGGGCGTTCCGCGCGCAGGCAGGAGCAATCCCGACATGGCATCAGAATCTGACGACGACCGGACGATCCCGCAGGACGAGACCGAGCAGGCTCCACCGACGGAACCATCGTACGGCGCAGACCAGATTCAGGTGCTGGAGGGGCTCGAGGCGGTCCGCAAGCGCCCGGGCATGTACATCGGTTCGACGGGTCCGCGCGGTCTCCACCACCTGGTGCAGGAGATCGTCGACAACTCCGTCGACGAAGCACTGGCCGGCTACTGCGACACGATCGACGTCACCATCCGCGAGGACGGCGGCGTCCGCGTGGTCGACAACGGCCGTGGCATCCCGGTCGACACCCACGCGGCCGAGGGTGTCTCGACGCTCCAGGTCGTCCTCACCGTCCTGCACGCCGGCGGCAAGTTCGGTGGCGGCGGGTACGCGGTGTCCGGTGGTCTGCACGGCGTGGGCTCCTCCGTCGTGAACGCCCTGAGCTCCGAGCTCGACGTCGAGGTCCGCCGCCAGGGCCACGTCTGGCGCCAGAGCTACACCGACGGCGTCCCGGTCGCCCCCGTCTCGAAGGACGAGGAGACCGACGTGACCGGCACCACGATCACGTTCTGGCCGAACGCCGACATCTTCGAGACCGTCGAGTTCGACTACGAGACGCTGCGCACGCGCTTCCAGCAGATGGCCTTCCTCAACAAGGGCCTCCGCATCAACCTCACCGACGAGCGCACCCCGGACGAGGGCGAGGAGTCGCGCCGTGACTCCTTCCGCTACGAGCGCGGGCTGCCCGACTACGTCGAGTACCTCAACGCGCAGAAGAAGGCCGACCTCGTCCACCCCGACGTCATCGCGATCGAGGCCGAGGACACCGAGCGCAAGATCGCGCTCGAGATCGCCATGCAGTGGAACACCTCCTACCAGGAGAGCGTCCACACCTTCGCGAACACGATCAACACGCACGAGGGCGGCACCCACGAAGAGGGCTTCCGTGCGGCCCTGACGAGCCTGGTCAACCGGTACGCCCGCGAGACCAAGATCATCAAGGAGAAGGACGACAACCTCACGGGTGACGACATCCGCGAAGGGCTGACCGCCGTCATCTCCGTGAAGCTCGGCGAGCCGCAGTTCGAGGGCCAGACGAAGACCAAGCTCGGCAACACCGAGGCGAAGTCGTTCGTGCAGCGCGTCGTCGGCACCGAGCTCACCCACTGGTTCGAGAGCAACCCGGCCCAGGCGCGCGACGTCGTGCGGAAGGCGATCCAGGCGTCGCAGGCCCGGCTCGCCGCCCGCAAGGCCCGCGAGACCACCCGGCGCAAGGGGCTGCTCGAGTCGGGCGGCATGCCCGGCAAGCTCAAGGACTGCCAGTCGAAGGACCCGACGCTGTCGGAGATCTTCATGGTCGAGGGCGACTCCGCCGGTGGTTCCGCCGTGCAGGGCCGCAACCCCATGACCCAGGCGATCCTGCCGCTGCGCGGCAAGATCCTCAACGTCGAGAAGGCCCGCCTCGACCGCGCCCTGGCCAACCAGGAGATCCAGTCGATGATCACGGCGTTCGGCGCCGGCATCGGCGAGGACTTCGACCCGGACAAGGCCCGGTACCACAAGATCGTGCTGATGGCCGATGCCGACGTCGACGGCCAGCACATCACGACGCTGCTGCTCACGCTGCTCTTCCGCTACATGCGTCCGCTCATCGAGCGCGGGTACGTGTACCTCGCACAGCCGCCGCTGTACCGCCTGAAGTGGTCGAACGCGGCGCACGAGTACGTGTTCAGCGACCGGGAGCGCGACGCCCTGATGCAGGCGGGCATCGCCGCCGGCAAGCGCATCCCGAAGGACAACGGGATCCAGCGCTACAAGGGTCTGGGCGAGATGGACTACAAGGAGCTCTGGGACACCACGATGAACCCGGACACCCGCACGCTCCTGCAGGTCACGCTCGAGGACGCCGCCGCGGTCGACAGCGTCTTCGCGACGCTGATGGGTGAGGACGTCGAGTCGCGACGCCAGTTCATCCAGCAGAACGCCAAGGACGTCCGCTTCCTCGACATCTAGTACCGGCCTGGAGGCGCGGTGCCAGCCGCGTCGACCAGTCCCGACCCCCTGTGGTCGCGCCCGGCGCGACCGACGGAACCAGTGCCTCCCGGCCGACGACCGGAGGGCCACCAGAAAGGTGACCAAGCCACATGGCTGACGACAACGAGAACGGCGCCGACGAGCAGCCCGAGATCGTGCACGGCGAGGTAGGCGACATCGTGGTCTCCGGCGACCGCATCTCGCAGGTCGACCTGCAGCTCGAGATGCAGCGGTCGTACCTCGACTACGCGATGTCCGTCATCGTCGGACGTGCGCTGCCGGAGGTCCGTGACGGCCTGAAGCCGGTCCACCGCCGCGTCATCTACGCGATGTTCGACGGCGGCTACCGGCCGGACCGGGCGTTCTCGAAGTGCTCCCGCGTCGTCGGTGACGTCATGGGCCAGTTCCACCCGCACGGCGACAGCGCGATCTACGACGCGCTCGTCCGCCTCGTGCAGCCGTGGTCGCTCCGGTACCCGCTCGCGCTCGGCCAGGGCAACTTCGGGTCCCCGGGCAACGACGGCGCCGCGGCCCCGCGGTACACCGAGACCAAGATGGCACCGCTCGCCATGGAGATGGTCCGGGACATCGACGAGGACACCGTCGACTTCCAGGACAACTACGACGGCCGCACGCAGGAGCCGTCGATCCTGCCGGCGCGCTTCCCGAACCTGCTCGTCAACGGGTCGGTCGGCATCGCGGTCGGCATGGCCACGAACATCCCCCCGCACAACCTGCGCGAGGTCGCCGAGGGCGCCCAGTGGGCGCTCGCGCACCCGGACGCGACGCGCGAGGAGCTCCTCGGCGCGCTCATGCAGCGGATCAAGGGCCCGGACTTCCCGACCGGCGCGCAGATCCTCGGCACGAAGGGCATCCAGGACGCCTACCGCACCGGTCGTGGCTCGATCACGATGCGCGCGGTCGTCAACGTCGAGGAGATCCAGGGCCGCACGTGCCTGGTCGTCACCGAGCTGCCGTACCAGGTGAACCCGGACAACCTGGCGATCCGCATCGCCGAGGGCGTGAAGGACGGCAAGCTCGCCGGCATCGCGGACATCCGCGACGAGACCTCCGGCCGCACCGGTCAGCGCCTGGTCATCGTGCTGAAGCGCGACGCGGTGGCGAAGGTCGTGCTCAACAACCTGTACAAGCACACGCAGCTGCAGGAGAACTTCGGCGCGAACATGCTCGCCATCGTCGACGGGGTGCCGCGCACGCTGTCGCTCGACGGCTTCATCTCGGCGTGGGTCGACCACCAGATCGACGTCATCGTCCGCCGTACCCAGTACCGGCTCCGCGAGGCCGAGAAGCGCGCGCACATCCTGCGCGGCTACCTCGCGGCGCTCGACGCCCTCGACGAGGTCATCGCGCTCATCCGTCGGTCGCCCGACGTCGAGGAGGCGCGGACCGGCCTGATGGACCTGCTGTCCGTCGACGAGATCCAGGCACGCGCGATCCTCGAGCTGCAGCTCCGCCGCCTGGCCGCCCTCGAGCGCCAGAAGATCCACGACGAGGCCGAGGAACTCGAGCGCAAGATCGCCGACTTCCAGGACATCCTGGCGTCGGAGACCCGGCAGCGCACGATCATCGGCGACGAGCTCGCCGAGATCGTCGACCGCTTCGGGGACGACCGTCGCAGCGAGATCATGCTCGGCTACGACGGTGACATGTCCATCGAGGACCTCATCCCGGAAGAGGAGATGGTCGTCACCATCACCCGCGGCGGGTACGTCAAGCGCACGCGGAGCGACAACTACCGGTCGCAGCACCGCGGCGGTCGCGGCGTCAAGGGTGCGCAGCTCCGCGCGGACGACATCGTCGAGCACTTCTTCGTCACGACGACCCACCACTGGCTGCTCTTCCTCACCGACCAGGGTCGCGTGTACCGCGCCAAGGCGTACGAGCTGCAGGAGGCGAGCCGTGACGCCAAGGGGCAGCACGTCGCCAACCTGCTCGCCATGCAGCCCGACGAGCAGATCCAGCAGGTGCTCGACATCCGCGACTACGAGGCGGCGCAGTACCTCGTGCTCGCGACCGAGCAGGGTCTGGTCAAGAAGACCGCGCTGACCGAGTACGACACCAACCGCACCGGCGGCATCATCGCGATCAACCTCCGCGAGGGCGACAAGCTCCGCCAGGCGCTGCTCGTCGACGAGACCGACGACCTGCTGCTCGTGTCGAAGCACGGCATGTCGCTCCGCTTCACGGCGACCAACGACACCCTCCGTCCGATGGGCCGGTCGACCTCCGGCGTGAAGGGCATGTCCTTCCGCGGCGACGACGCACTGCTCGCCGCACGTGTGGTGTCGGACGACGGCTACGTGTGGGTGATGACCGAGGGCGGCTACGCCAAGCGCACCTCGGTCGACCAGTACCGGGTGCAGGGCCGCGGTGGTCTCGGCATCAAGGTGGCCAAGCTGGCCGCCGATCGGGGCGACCTCGTGGGGGCGCTCATCGTCGGCGAGGACGACGAGGTGCTCGTCGTGCTGCAATCGGGCAAGGTGGTAAGGTCTGCCGTGTCCGAGGTGCCCGCCAAGGGTCGCGACACGATGGGTGTGGTCTTCGCGAGGTTCGCGGAGAACGACCGGATCATCGCGGTGGCCCGGAACAGCGAGCGGAACCTGGATGACCAGGACGACGCCGACCCCGAGATCGAGCCTGCGGGCCCGGTGGAGACGGTGAGCCCTGACGAAGCGGCCCCCGAACCCGCCGACCCCGCCGACACCGAGCCTGTCGAGGACGAGGCCGGAGAGGACCAGTCGAACAATGAGTAGTGTCGCCGAGAAGCTCCAGAAGAAGGCGAAACGTCCCAGCGGTACCCGGCAGGTCCGCCTGCGTCTGGTGTACCTCGACTTCTGGTCGATGGTGAAGCTGAGCTTCCTCATCGCGCTCGCCGGTTCGATCGTGATCATCGTCGCGACCGCGCTGGTCTGGGTCATCCTCAACCAGACCGGTGTGTTCACCCAGATCGACGCCCTGCTCAAGGACGTCACCGGGCAGAACAGCTACTCGATCATGGACCAGTTCTCGCTCGGGCAGGTCCTCGGGTTCTCGGTCGTGGTGGGCATCCTCAACGTGGTCGTCGGCACCGTGCTCGGCGCGATCGTGAGTGTCCTCTACAACCTCAGTGTGCGGATCACGGGCGGCCTGCTCGTGGGCTTCACGAACAACTGACACACCCGGGCCGGACGGCAGTCGCCCCTCGATTTCGTTCTCCGAGATCGGTACGGTAGGCTTTCTTCTGGTCTGAGGGGCTATAGCTCAGGCGGTTAGAGCGCTTCGCTGATAACGAAGAGGTCCAAGGTTCAAGTCCTTGTAGCCCCACCACTTCCCACCGGGACCAGTACGCTGGTCCTCACGGGGCCTTAGCTCAGTTGGTAGAGCGCCTGCTTTGCAAGCAGGATGTCGGGAGTTCGATTCTCCCAGGCTCCACTCCCTCAGGGCGGATACTGCTCCGCTCGTTCCTCGCTCCGCCGGTTTCGGTCGTCGTGTTCGTCGGCGCCTCCGGCGCGCCGCTCCGCGATGGTCGCCTTCTTCCGGGCGTTGCCGCTGCGGGATGGTCGTCTCGGTCGTCTTCGGGCGAGGGGTGCTGCCGCTGCGGGCGTTCGGCCCGGCGCTGGCGCACGACATGCCGTCTGTGGTGCTTCGACGCGGCATGTCGTGGCACCTGGGCAAGCGACGGCGGCATGTTGCGCGACGGCGCATCAGCGGCTGACGGGATGAGGGCGTGCCTCCAGTCTGTGGCTGTGGCTGTGGCTGTGGCTGGGGCTGAGGCCGGGCCTGTGCCTGAGGCTGGGGCCGGTGCTGTGCCTGAGGCTGGGGCTGCCGAGCGGGCAGGACGTGCCGCGTGCGGGGCGTCGACAGGGTTCTTCTCGTCGAGTCTCAGCGGTGAGCGGGCCGTATGTCGCCCGTTCGGGGCTCGGGGTTCGGGGTTCGGGGCTCGGGGCTCGGGGCAGGTGGCATGGGGCCGGGGCCGGGGCAGGTTCTGCGGCGTGCGGGACGGCCGGGGACGACGAAGGGCCCCGGCGCGGCGCCGGGGCCCTTCGTACGAACCGGGAGGTCAGGCGGCGGGCTTCTCCGCCGTGTCGGCGTCGTCGGCGACCCAGAGGTCGTCGTCGGCGCGGAGCGTCTGGTAGGCGGCGTACGCGGCACCGGCAACGGCGACCACACCGACGACGATGAGGGCGACCCCACCGAACCCGAGGCCCTTCTTCTGCTGCCCCGGCGTGTACTTCGCCGCGGCCTTCTTCGCCTTCTTGCCCTTCTTCTGGGCGTCCTTCACGATCTTCTTGACGCGCGGGTCCTTCGCGAGGTCCTTCACGCTCATCACCGAACCAGCGGTCGCCACGAGGCCGGGGACGACCTCGGTCTGGAAGCGGTGCGACGCGCTGTGCGCGGCCGAGGTCGCTGCGTGCACGCCCGTCGCGACGGCGGGACGGATCCCGTTGTCGATCGCGTTCTGCACGCGGGGGGCGATGTCCTTGCGGGCTGCGTCAGCAGCGTGCGAGCGGGCCTCGGCGAGGATCGCGTTCGCGTGCTCGAGGACCTTGCGCTGCTCGCCGAGGAGCGAGGCCGTCTTGCCCTTGAGCTTCTTGATCTGCTTCCGACGCTTGCGCGGGATCTCGATCGTCGTCATCTGGTACCTCCATCGGATCGGCGTGACCCCATCCTGCCACCGAGCACCCTGACAGGTCACGGATCGTCGGCTGTGTGATCCGTGTCACCGTCAGGAGTGCATGCGAGAATCGACACATGTCTCTGCACACCGCTGTCGCAACGATCCACACGAACAAGGGCGACATCCGCGTCAACCTGTTCGGCAACCACGCCCCGAAGACCGTCAAGAACTTCGTCGACCTCGCGACCGGCAAGCAGGAGTGGACGCACCCCGGCACGGGCAAGGTCTCGACCGACAAGCTCTACGACGGTGTCGTCTTCCACCGCATCATCAAGGACTTCATGATCCAGGGCGGCGACCCGCTCGGTCAGGGCATCGGTGGTCCGGGCTACCGCTTCGACGACGAGATCCACCCGGAGCTCACCTTCCAGGAGCCGTACATCTTCGCGATGGCGAACGCCGGCATCCAGGGCGGGCGCGGCACGAACGGCTCGCAGTTCTTCATCACGACCGTGGCGACCCCCTGGCTGCAGGGCAAGCACACCATCTTCGGTGAGGTCGCCGACGACGAGTCGCGCGCGGTCGTCGACGCGATCGAGGGCGTGCCGACCGACGGTCGCGACAAGCCCGTCGAGGACGTCGTCATCGAGAGCATCGACGTCGAGGACGTCTGAACCCGGTGACCGACCAGGCCCCGGGGCGGGACAACTACTGCTACCGGCACCCGGACCGGCAGAGCTTCATCCTGTGCCAGCGGTGCGGGCGGACGATCTGCACCGAGTGCCAGACGCCGGCGGCCGTCGGCGTGCACTGCCCGGAGTGCGTGCGTGAACAGCGCGCGCAGTTCCAGGCGAACCGTCGTGCCTCCGGGGCCCCGGGCGGCCTGACCGTCGCCCGTCGTCGGTTCGCGATGATGGACCAGAAGGCGACCACGGTGATCATCGCCGTGTCGGTCGTGATCTGGCTGCTGAACCTGCTGTCCGGCAACGTCGTCAACCAGTGGCTCAGCTACTGGACGCCGTTGGTCGGGACACAGCCGTGGCGCCTCGTCACGGGGCTGTTCGTCCACTCGTCGATCTTCCACATCGGGTTCAACATGCTCGCGGTGTTCATCTTCGGGCGGATCCTCGAGAACCTCCTCGGCACGTGGCGCTTCGTCGCGCTGTACTTCCTGGCGGGCCTCGGCGGTGACCTCGCGGTGTCCCTGCTGACCCCCGGTACGCCGGTGGTCGGTGCCTCGGGTGCGATCTTCGGGCTGTTCGCGGCGTTCTTCGTGATCCAGCGCAGCCTCGGCTACAACGCCGTCCAGCTGCTCGTCATCATGGGGCTCAACCTCGTCGTCGGCTTCCTGCCCGGGACCAACATCTCGTGGCAGGCCCACGTCGGTGGCATCGTGCTCGGGTTCGTCACGGGCTTCGTCTTCTCGAAGACCCGGAACGTCCGGCAGCGTGGCCTGCAGGTCGGGCTCCTCGTCGCCGAAGCGGTCCTGCTCGTGGCCGGGATCGGCGCCGCGTACATCAGCATCGGTGGCTACGCGATCGGCTGACGAGTCCGCCGCCGCTCAGGACGTCCCGTCCCACCACAGTGTGGGGCGGGGCGTTCTGCGTCTCCGGAGGCCGCTTTCCACAGCCCTCCGGCGAGTTCTCCACAGTTGGGGACAACTCGGTGAGTTACACGGGTGTGATTATCCCCACTGTGGACGGGCCTGTGGACAACTCGGGGGCCATGGTGTGGATGGCCGTGTGGAAAGTGTGGACAACTGTGGAGAACGCGGTTGCGGGTGTGGACGGATGCGTCCGGGTGCTGTCGGGCTTGTGGACAGCGAGCAGGAACCCGGGCCGAGACGGGACGGGCCGGGACAGGACGGGCCGGGAGGGGACGGGCCGGGGCGAACGACGACGCCCGCCGTACCGGGCGGTACGACGGGCGTCGGGAGATGCTGGGCGGCGGTCAGCGCCACCGCGTGGTCATGAGGAACCCGATGAACATGATCCCGAAGCCGATCAGGATGTTCCACGACCCGAGCGACGGTACGGGCAGGGTCGTGTTCGAGATGTAGAAGACGATGACCCAGGCCAGCCCGATGAGCATGAAGCCGAACATGACCGGCTTGAACCACACGGGGTTGGGCTGGTCGCCCGCCGTGTCGACCGAGTCGGCTCGGGTCCTCCGGGCGGGCTTGGTGCGGTCCTTGTCCTTGGCCATGGCCGGTATCCTACCGTGACCACGTCTGTGGGAAGACCCTCAGCAGCCCGCGCACATCCCCCACGAGTACGGTGATCCGACCATGACCAAGATCCTCGTCGTCGACAACTACGACAGCTTCGTCTACACGCTCAACGGCTACCTGCAGCAGCTCGGTGCGGACACCGACGTCGTCCGGAACGACGCGTTCCCCGAGGACGAGATCGCCGAGCGCATCGCCGACTACGACGGTGTGCTGCTCTCGCCCGGGCCGGGCACCCCCGCGGACGCCGGTGTCTCGATCCCCACCGTGCGTGCGGCCGTCGACGCCGAGACCCCGCTGCTCGGCGTGTGCCTCGGGCACCAGGCGATCGCTGAAGCCATGGGCGCCACGGTGACCCACGCCGAGGAACTCATGCACGGGAAGACCTCGCAGGTCGACCACGACGACAGCGTGCTCTTCGCCGGTGTCCCGCACCCGTTCACCGCCACGCGGTACCACTCGCTCGCGATCGTCGACGGGACGGTGCCCGACGAGCTCACCGTCACGGCGCGGACCGCAGGTGGGGTGATCATGGGCGTGCAGCATCGTGACCACCCGGTGTACGGCGTGCAGTTCCACCCGGAGTCCGTCCTCACCGAGGGCGGGTACCGGATGGTCGGCAACTGGCTCGAGACCACCGGTCTGACCGGTGCTGCCGAGCGGGCCGCAGCGCTCAACCCGCTGATCGCCGAACACCGGTCCTGACGCCGGAGCGGTACGACCGCCGACGCGTCCGGTGACCACCGGCGCAGGCGACGTCCGCGGGGATGCTGCCGCGTGCCTCCAGGCCGACGGACGGACGCCCGCCGCAGCCGACGTGACGGAGCGGACTACTGTCCGGCGCCGCCGCCCTGGACGGTCCCGCTGCCGCCGCCACCGTCACTACCGCTGCTGTCGTCGCCACCCCGGTCGGGGACGGACGGCGCCTGCGACGGCCGCTGTGCCGAGGCTGCGCAGTACGTCAGCGTGATGGTGCTGCCCTGCGCGACGTCGCCCTGCGGCACGCTCTGCTGCACCACGGTGCTGCCCGTGCACGTGTACGTCGGGGACGCCACGACCTTCAGCCCGAGGTTCGCGAGTGCCTCGTTGGCGGCGCTGATCGGCTGCTGCGTGACGTCCGGCATCTGCACCTTGCCGTTGGAGACCGTCAGGTTGACGACGGAACCCTTCGTCAGCTGCGTGCTGCTGCCCGGGTCGCTGCTCATCACGGTGCCCTCGGGCACGTCGCTCGAGTAGTCGCTGTTGATCGCTCCGACCGCGAACCCGGCGTCCTTCAGGGCCTGTTCCGCCGCGTCCTGCGTCTGGTTGGCGACGTCCGGGACGGCGACCTGCTCCGGTCCCAGGGAGACGACGACGCGGATGCTCTGCTTGCGGGCGACGTTCGTGCCCTCCCCGGGCTCGGTGCGGATGACCGTGTCCTTGGCGACGTCGTCGGAGTTCTCGCCGACCTCGACGGCACTGAGGTCCCGCTTCTCGAGTTCGGTCCGCGCCGAGTCCCACGTGGCGCCGACGACGTTCGGTACGGACACCGACGACGACACCGGTGCCTTGCCGGGCTGCAGGTTCGCGACGAAGAACACCACGCCCGCGATGACGGCGGCGGTGAGGATGATGCCGAGCCAGATCCAGGCGACCGGAGGGCGGTTCTGCGTGCGCTGGGGTCGGTGGTCAGCGGCGTCGTCGTCGAGCTCGCGGAACGCCACGGCAGGGTTCGAGGTCGTGCGGGGGTTCACGCCGAAGAGCATCGTGGACGCGTCGTGTGCCGCGTTCTGCTGGAGCGTGCGCGTGGACACCGGGACCTTGCCGGCGGCGGCCTGCTGCAGGTCGGTCCGGAAGTCCGCGGCGGTCTGGAACCGACGGGTGCGGTCCTTCACCAGGGCGTGCAGCGTCACCGCGTCGAGCGCCGGGGACACCTCGGGCACGAGCGTGGAGGGCGCGACCGGCTGCTCGCTCACGTGCTGGTAGGCCACGGCGACCGGGGAGTCGCCGACGAAGGGCGGGCGGCCGGTGAGCAGCTCGAAGAGCAGCACGCCGGTCGAGTACAGGTCGGTCCGGGCGTCGACGGTCTCACCGCGGGCCTGCTCCGGCGAGAAGTACGAGGCCGTCCCGAGGATCGAGGTCGTCTGCGCGACCGTCGCGGACGTGTCGGTGATGGCACGGGCGATGCCGAAGTCCATCACCTTGACCTGGCCGCTGTGCGTCACCATGACGTTCGCGGGCTTGATGTCGCGGTGCACCACGCCGGCGCGGTGCGAGTACTCGAGGGCGGTGAGGATCCCCTCGGTGATGCGGACCGCCTCGGCCGGGTCGAGCGGGCCGTCGTCGAGCACGTCGGAGAGTGCGCGACCGTCGACGTGCTCCATGACGATGTAGGGCACCTGGACCTGGGCGCCGGAGGGCTCGGTGACCGTCTCCTCGCCCGCGTCGTAGACGCGCACGATCGTCGGGTGCGCCATGCGGGCCGCCGCCTGGGCCTCCTGCCGGAAGCGGATCCGGAAGGTCGGGTCCGTGGCGAGGCTCGGCTTGAGGAGCTTCACCGCCACCTTGCGACCGAGTCGCGTGTCGGTGCCCACGTGCACCGTCGCCATGCCCCCACGACCGATGACGTCACCGATCTCGTAGCGGTCGGCGAGGAGCGTGATCCCCGCGGTCACACCTTCTGGCACGTACTCCTCCGAATGTTCGTCCGGGCAAGTGTACGGCAGGGGTTCCTGCCCGAACGCTGACGACGGGGGCTGCCGACGAACCGTTACACAACGGTGTCGACAGCCCCCGTTCGGGTGACGATCAGTTGGCGTCCTGCGGGCCCGTCGGGGTCGGGGTCGGGGTGCCCGAGGGCGTCGGGTCCTCGGCCTGTTCCCACGTCGCCGTCGCGGCGTCCGAGGACTCGGAGGCAGCGAGCGAGCCGCACGTGACCGTGTAGGTGAAGGACACCTCGTCGTTCACGGCGTCCGCCTGGATGGTGACGGCCGTCGAGCTGGTGTCCCCGGAGGTGGCTCCCGAGGCGTCCTTGCCGCCCGTGACCGTCCACGTGTACTTCGACACGTCGTAGCCGTCGGGGCACGTCGCGCCCGACCAACTGAAGGTGACCTGGCCGGACTCGGACACCGTCCCCGCGGTCGGGGTGTTCGGCTTGTTGGCCGTCGGCGGCGTCGTGTACTGGGTGAGCGTCACGAGGGTGCCCTCGACGACGCTGCCCGTCGGGGTGAGGTCTGCGACGGTGCCGGCCTGCTCTGCCGTCGGCGCGGGGCTGCCGTCCTGCACGGTGACCTCGAAGCCGCGGCCCTGGAGCTCGTTCCGGACCTCGTCGGCGCTGCGGCCGACGTAGTCGCTCTTGTTCAGGAACACCCGTGCCGTGGTCGGTGTCGGTGTCGGCGTCGACCTGGTCGGCGCGGCCGAGGCCGACGTCGGTGCGGGGTCCGGATCGTCGGAGCCGCCGAGCGCGAAGGCCGCGATGACCCCACCGATGACGAGCACTGCGAGGACCCCGACGAGCCACCAGATCCAGGCGCGCTTCTTGGTCGGCTCCTCGTCCTCCGGCGCTGCCGGTGACCGCGGCGTGCCGGGAGGGCCGGCGACGGCTCCGGCCTGCGTGCCGATGAGCGCGGTCGCCGCGTCGTTGCCCGGACGCTGCGGCGGGTTGAACGCGACGGTGCCCGCGCCGCCGACTGCAGGCACGGCGACGGTCGCTGCGGCGACGTCCCCGCGCCGCAGCGCCTGGGACGCGCGGGCCAGGTTCGCCGCGGTCGCCGGACGGTCCGCCGGCTTCTTGGCGATGCAGGACAGCACGAGTGCCGAGACCGGCTCGGGCACGTCACCGGGCAGCGCGGGCGGCTGCTCGTTGATGTGCGCCATCGCGATCGCGACCTGGGACTCGCCGGTGAACGGACGACGTCCGGCCAGGCACTCGTACGCGACGATGCCGAGCGAGTAGATGTCGGTCGACGGCGATGCCGGGTGGCCGCTCGCCTGCTCCGGGGACAGGTACTGGACGGTGCCCATCACCTGGCCCGTCGCGGTGAGCGGGACCTGGTCGGCGATGCGCGCGATGCCGAAGTCGGTGATCTTCACACGGCCGTCGGGCGTGATGAGCAGGTTCCCGGGCTTGATGTCACGGTGCACCAGGCCGACGGCGTGGGCGGCCTGCAGGGCGTTCGCCGTCTGGGCGACGATGTCGAGCACCTTGTCGACCGGCAGCGTGTGCTCCCGCTCGATCATGGTGGACAGGGCCTCGCCCGGGACGAGTTCCATCACCAGGTAGGCGCTGCCGTCCTCCTCGCCGTAGTCGAAGACGTTGGCGATCCCCTCGTGGTTGACGAGGGCAGCGTGGCGCGCCTCTGCGCGGAAGCGCTCGAGGAAGCCCGGGTCGCCGAGGTACTCGTCCTTGAGGATCTTGAGTGCGACGGTCCGGCCGATGACGAGGTCGGTCGCCTGCCACACCTCACCCATGCCGCCGATCGCGACCCGCGAGGAGAGCTGGTACCGCCCACCGAAGGTGAGTCCGCTGGTGGGTCTCATTTGTTCAGCACCGCCTCCATGACCTTCTTCGCGACCGGGGCCGCGACCGTGTTGCCGACGCCGGACTGCCCGAGTCCGCCGCCGTTCCCGACGACGACCGCGACGGCCACCTCCGGGTTCTTCGCCGGGGCGAACCCCGTGAACCACAGCGTGTACGGATCACCCGTACCGCCTTCCGCCGTACCCGTCTTGCCGGCGACGTCGACTCCGTCGATCTTGGCATTGGTGCCGGTCCCGCCGCTCACGACGCTCTGCATCGCCTCGGTCAGGTCGGCGGCCTCGGAGCCGGACAGCGGGTCGCTGTACTGCTTCGGCGAGAACGACTCGACGGTCTTCAGGTCGCTCGTGGTGATCGAGTCGACGAGCGAGGGCTGCATGACCTTGCCGCCGTTCGCGATGCCGGCCGACACCATCGCCATCTGCAGCGGCGAGACGCGCACGCTGGCCTGCCCGAACGCGCTCAGCATGAGCTGGGCGGTCGAGTCGACGTCGGGGTACTGGCTCGCGGTGGCGCGCATCGGGACCTCGATCGCGTCACCGAAGCCGTACTCGTCCGCGACGGACTTGATCGTGTCGTACCCGAGCTTCTGGCCGAGCTCGGCGAACGGGATGTTGCACGAGAACTGGATCGCCGTCCGGAGCTTCACCGTGTCGCCACCGCCGCAGGAGCCGCCCTCGGCGTTGTTGATGTACGAGCTGGTGCCCGGCAGCTGCAGGCGCGACGGGTTCGGGAACTCGGAGTCGAGCGAGTACTTGCCGTCCTTGAGCGCGGCGGAGGCCACGACGAGCTTGAAGACCGATCCCGGCGTGTACAGGTCACCGCCGATCGCCCGGTTCTGCAGCGGGGTCGGGGTCTGCTGCAGCAGGGCGTCGTACTGCTGCTTGACCTGCGCGGTGTCGTGCGAGGTCAGGGCGTTCGGGTCGTACGCCGGCTTCGACACCATCGCCAGGATCTTGCCCGTGCTGGGCTGGATCGCAACGACCGCACCGCTGTTCTCGCCGAGTGCGTCGTACGCGGCCTGCTGCACGTCCGGGTCGATGGTGAGGTTGACGTTGTCGCCCTGGACGTCCTGCCCGGTGAGGATCGCGTTGAGGTTCTGGAAGAACGACGCGTCGGAGTTGCCGGAGAGCACGGCGTTCTCGGCGCTCTCGATACCCGTGTTGCCCTGGCCGATCGTGAAGTAGCCGGTCACGGCGGAGTACAGCGCACCGTTCGTGTACTTGCGCTGGTACTGGTACTGGTCGTCGGAGGGGGTCGACTCGGCGATCGGGCTGCCGTCGACCAGGATCGCGCCGCGCTTGGTCGAGTAGCTGTCCAGGATCGTGCGGGAGTTCCGCGAGTCGGCACGCAGGGTGTCGGCGGCGAAGAACTGGATCGAGGTCGTCGACACGAAGAGCGCGACGAACATGAGCACGATGACGGTCGAGACGCCGCGGAGCTGTCGGTTCACCGGGTGCGCTCCTTCCTGGTCGTCGCACCGCGTCCGGAACGGCCACGGGCGGCGGGGACCGCGCCCTGCTGGACGCGCTGTTCTGCGGGGATCGAGTCGGTCAGTCGCAGCAGCATCGCCGCGATGATCCAGTTCGCGATGAGCGACGAGCCACCCGCGGCCATGAAGGGTGTGGTCAGACCGGTCACCGGGATGATCCGGGTGATGCCGCCGACGACGACGAACACCTGCAGGGCGATGATGAAGCCGAAGCCGACACCGAGCAGCTTGCCGAAGTCGTCCTGCGCCATGAAGGCCACGCGGAGGCCCCGCGACGCCAGCACGATGAACAGGGCGAGGATCGCGAAGACGCCGATCAGCCCGAGTTCCTCGCCGAGCGACGCGACGATGTAGTCCGCGTTGGCGACGGGCGTGATGTACGGACGGCCCTGACCGAGGCCGGTGCCCGTGATGCCGCCGTTCGCGAAGCCGAACAGGCCCTGGACGAGCTGGTAGCTGCCCTGGGTCTGTCGGTCGAAGATCGCCTGGTCGAACGGGTCGAGCCACTGCTCGAAGCGACCCCGCACGTAGACCAGGACCGACTGCGCGACGAGGGCACCGCCGACGAACAGCCCGAGCCCGATGACGACCCAGCCGAGCCGGGCGGTCGCGACGTAGATCATCACGAGGAACAGGCCGAAGTAGAGCAGCGCCGTGCCGAGGTCGCGCTGGAACACCAGGACGGCCATGGCCGACGCCCACATCACCAGGATCGGGCCGAGGTCACGGGCGCGCGGGAACGTCATGCCGGCGAACTTCTTGCCGACGATCGACAGCGAGTCCCGGGCGGTGACGAGGTACCCGGCGAAGAACAGCGCCATCGTGATCTTCGCGAGCTCACCGGGCTGGAACGAGAACGGGCCGACGCGGATCCACACGCGGGCGCCCCCGACGTTCTCCCCGATGCCGGGGAGCATCGGGAGGAGCAGCAGCGCGATCGTCGCGAACATGAAGATGTAGCGGTAGCGCTGCAGGAAGCGGTGGTTGCGGACCGCGACGACGGTGATCGTCGCCAGGACCATCGCGAGCATCGTCCAGACGATCTGCTTGACGCCGATCGCGTCCCAGCCGGTCAGGCCGTTGTGCACGTCGATGCGGTAGATCTCGGCGATGCCGATGCCGTTGAGCACCAGGGCGATGGGCAGCACGAACGGGTCCGCGTGCTTCGCGACGACGCGGAGCACCACGTGCATGACGAGCGCGAGGCCGAGGATCCCGCCGCCGACCCAGAGCACACCGGTGTCGAAGATGCGGCCCTTCGTGCCGAGCTGGACGAGCACCATCGCGCCGGCGCAGATGCCGCACGCGATGACGAGCAGCACGAGCTCGAGGTTCCGGGCCCGGGCCGGCTCCCGCAGCTTGATGGTGATCGCCTGCGTGAAGGACTGCGCGGTCGCGGTGCTCATCGGCCGTCCCCCGGGCTCTCGGACGGCGAGGCGCTGCCGGACGGCGAGGCGCTGCCCGACGGTGACCCCGACCGGGTCGGGGTGGGCGACGGCGACGAGTCCGCATCGCCGCCCGTGCCGGCCTGGTCCTGGCCGGTCTCGGCGGCCTTCCGCAGCCGGTCCACGATGTCGCGCGCGTCGGAGAGCGAGGTCGCGTTGATCGTCGACCGCACGTTCTCGCGCGTGTAGTCCGGGAGCGACGTGACCGAGATGTCGGTGTCCTCGTAGACGTCCGACAGCGCGATCGGCCCGATCGACTGCTGCACGCCCTGGTAGATGGCGACCGTGCCGCGGTCGGTGCCGACGTAGTAGTGCGCCTGGGTGATCCGCCAGCCCAGGAACACCGCCCCCACGAGGGCCGCGACGGCGACGACGAGCGCGATCGACCAGGCCACGCGGCGTCGGATGCGCCGACGGCGGTCCTCGGCGATGAGCTCGGCGAAGTACTGGTCGGACTCGGGCTCGAAGTGGGAGTCCTCCGGCACGGCGCTCACCTTGAGCGGGTGGAGCAGGATCGTGGGGAGGCGGATCGGCTTGCGACCGGTCGACGCCTCGAAGGTCAGGGGTGCCGCGGCGGAACCGACCGTGGTGGCGGCGGCGTCGTCGTCCTCGGGTTCCGTGTCGGTGACGTCCATCACGACGACGGTCACGTTGTCCGGGGCACCGTGGTCGAGCGTCTCCTTGACCAGGCGCTGCGTCACCTGGTTCGCGTCCATGGTCGACGCGAGCGCGTGCCGGATCCGCTCCTCGGCCAGGTACGACGACAGACCGTCCGAGCAGAGCAGCCAGCGGTCGCCGGTCTGGATGTCCATGACGGCGGTGTCGACCTCGGGGGCGGCGTCGACGTCGCCGAGCACGCGCATGAGCACCGAGCGCCGGGGGTGGACGGCGGCTTCCTCCGGCGTGATGCGACCGCTGTCGACGAGGCGCTGCACGAAGGTGTGGTCGGAGGTGATCTGCTGCAGCTCGCCGTCGCGCAGGCGGTAGATGCGGGAGTCGCCGATGTGCGCGATGGCGATCTGCTCGCCGACCCGGATGAGTGCGGACACCGTGGTGCCCATGCCGGTGAGTTCCTGGTGCTCGAACACCGTCTCGGTGATGAGCTGGTTCGCGGCGATGAGCGCGGACTGCAGGGCGAACTCGGCATCGTGCGCGGACGGGAACTCGCGGTCGACCTCGCGGATGCGGCGGATGGCGATCGCGGACGCGACGTCGCCGCCGGCGTGGCCGCCCATGCCGTCCGCGACGGCGAAGAGGTGCGTGCCGGCGTAGCCGGAGTCCTGGTTGTTGGCGCGGATGCGCCCCACGTGGGACACAGCGGCGCTCAGCGTGCGAGCCGTCATGTCCCGGTTACCGCCGCAGCTCGAACGTCGTCGTCCCGATCGTGATCGGCGTCCGTTCCGCGATGGTCACGGGCCCGGTCACCTTCTGACCGTTGACGAACGTGCCGTTCGTGGACTCGAGGTCGGACAGGACCCAGCCCTCGCCGCGGAGGTCGAGGCGGGCGTGGTTGGTCGACGTGTAGTCGTCGCGGATGACGACGTTCGACTCGCTGGAGCGTCCGATGGTGATCGGACCGCCGCCGAGGGGCATCTCCATGCCCTCGCGGGAGCCCTCGGTGATGACGAGGCGCGTCGCGACGCCGGTCGACGGTGCGGAGCCGGACTGCTGCTGTGTCGGGCCCGCGGGTTGGCCGATCAGCTCCGTGAACGCGCCGGGCGCTGCGGCTGCAGGAGCTGCGGCGGCGGGCACGGTCGGCGTCGTCGGTGCGGACGCTCCGGCCTTCGGGTCGGTCGGGATGGTGCGGACGCGTTGGCCGAACAGGTCGCTCCGCAGGGCGAAGACGATGACGAACACGAACAGCCACAGCACCGCGAGGAAGGCGAAGCGCAGGACGAGCAGGGTCAGGCCCGTGGTCATCGCGCACCTCCGTCGTTCTCCGGGATCACCCGGAACACCATACGGGTACGACCGATCTCGATGGTGGAGTCCGGCTCGACGATGGCCTGCTGGAAGCGTTCGCCGTTCAGCTTCGACCCGTTCGTGGACCCGAGGTCGTTGGCCTGCGCGTGCTTGCCGTCCCAGATGATCTCGACGTGCTTCCGACTCGTCCCGGTGTCGGCGACGGTGATGTCCGCGTCGGTGCCGCGCCCGATCACGGTGCGGCCGCGGTGCAGCCGGTGGCGCTGCGACCCGATGTCGAGCACGGCGACCCACGCCACGTCACGCTGCACCGTCGACGAGTCGACCTGCAGGATGCCGGTGGACAGCGTGCCGTCCTGCTGCAGCGTGATCGAGACCGGTCCGGAGAAGGAGTAGTTCTGAGCCACCGCGTGCTGCTGCACCATCTGCGACAGCTCGTCGATGAGCGGGCGCCCGATGTCGTTCATCCGCGTGTGGTCCGGCGGCGCGAGGCGCACCGTGAACTCGTTCGGGACGAGGATCCGCTCGCGGGAGACCACGGCGGCCTTCGTGTCGAGCTCCCGCCGCAGCGCGCTGGAGATCTCGACGGGCTGCACGCCGGAGCGGAAGGTCTTCGCGAAGGTGCCGTTGACGGCGCGCTCCAACCCTCGCTCGAAGCTGTCCAAGAGGCCCATGTGTCTCCGTGTTCGTCGGTCAGGGACCACTGCATGGTAGTGGGTGGCGCTCGTGCCCGTCTGTGCGTGGTCACGGGCACCCTCCGTCGCGTGCTAGTGTTGCCGGGCTGGCGCGAGTGGCGGAATTGGTAGACGCGCACGGTTCAGGTCCGTGTGCTGGAAACGGCGTGGGGGTTCAAGTCCCCCCTCGCGCACCAGGTGAGGAACGGCCCCCGGAGGAATCCGGGGGCCGTTCCGCGTTCCGGCGCCGATGCTCCCCACGACCGGCCTGGAGGCTCGTCCCACCTCCGTCCGTCGGCCGCAGCCGTGCACGGATCGGGTCCGCCTCGGCGCGCCGACCGGGTCGGCCCACCGACCCCGTGGTGACCGCCGGCCTGCCCGTTCTGGGGGTTGCCCCTCCGCTGCCGCTCTCCGCACACTGATCGGCGTCGTACCGGGTCGTGCCGGTGCGCCTGCTCCTGGAGGACCCATGCGGACGTCGTCCGTGACCGCTGCCGTGGTCGCACTCGGGACCGCGCTCGTCGCGGTCGTCACCACCAGCGTCGGGGTCGCCCCCGCGCACGCCGCGCCGTCGTGCCGCGGTGACCGGATCACGGTCGCCGAGCTGTCCGGTGGCTGCGTCGTCGCGTCCGGCTCGGTCGTGCTCCCCGACGGTCGCGTCTTCGCGGTGCCCGACGCCGGCACGACGGTGACGGCGCTGCCCGTGGCGACGACGACCGGTGGTGACCCCGGGGACGCCTCGGTGACGAACACCGGCGCGGCAGGCATCGCCGTGGCGATCGACGGCCGCTGGTCCGGCGCCCCTGCTGCCGTCCGGCGGGTGCTCGCACTGCGCGAGGGCCGCGTCGCCGCCGGGCACGACGCCGGTGCGGGTGCGGCCACGACCGGCACCGGATCGGCGGCCTCGAGCTGCACGGACCGGTCCTACACGCTCCTGGCGTACCGCTGGACGAGGGACGTCCGGTGGTGGTCGAACCCGACGGGAGCGAAGGCGGCGGACCGCGTGGCGATCCGCGCGGGTGCGACGGCGTGGAGCGGACGGCTCGGGACCTGCGGGCGCTCGATCACGTCGAGTGCCGCGAACACCTGGGTCAGCACGACGGCGAGGACCCCCGCGGTCTCGAGCACCGGGGGCTGCGGCGACCCCGACCGTCGGAGCGTCACCGGCTGGGGCTCCCTGCCCGCGGGCACGCTCGCGACCACGTGCGTGTGGTCGCAGGACGGCATCGCGGTCGAGGCGGACCAGCGCTACTCGACCCGGTACGCGTGGTCGTCGACGGCGACGTGCTCCGGGAACCGGTACGACCTGCGCGGCGTCGCGACGCACGAGTGGGGGCACGCGTACGGCCTCGGGCACACCGCAGCCTCGTCGGCCCTCGTCATGAAGCCCGCGGCCGCGCCGTGCGACGTCGCCCAGCGCAGCCTCGGGCTCGGGGACGCCCTGGGCATCGACGCCCGGTACTGACGATCGCCACCGGTGCCAGGCGCCGGCGCACACCGGCCACCGCCGCCGCGGGACGCGCAGGTCGCGGGACCCTGCACTCTCTAGGATCGACCGCATGACGAGCACGATGCCGGGCTTCGGCTCCGCGCGGATCACCCAGATCGGGTTGCGCGACCGCGTGTACGACCGGGTGCTCGAGGTGCTCATGGGGCACGACGTCGAGCCCGGGATGCGCCTGTCGATCGACGGTCTCGCCCGGACGCTCGGCGTCTCCCCGACCCCGGTGCGCGAGGCCCTCGTGCAGCTCGAGCGGACCGGCCTGGTCACGCGCGAGGCCAACAAGGGGTACCGCGTCGCGCCGCCGCTCGCCGGCGACCAGCTCGAGGCGCTGTTCGACGCGCGGCTCATCGTCGAGAGCGGGGCGGTCGAGCTCGCGGCACGCGGGGACGTGGACGTGCTGCGGGAGCGGCTCGCTGCGGCGCTCGCCGAGCAGGAGGCCGTGGCCGCCGAGGTCGCCCGGGTCGGCGCCCGCCGTGCGTCCGAGGAGCTGATGGCCCGGTTCTTCCGCTCCGACTGGCGGTTCCACCAGCTCGTGTTCGACGCGACGAGGAACCCCTTCCTCGAGGAGATGTCCGCGATCATCACGACGCGGGTGCACCGCATGCGGCAGATCGTCGAGGGCGGGGACGACGACACCGAGCGGGCGGTCGCCGAGCACCGTGCGGTCCTCGATGCCCTCGCCGTGGACGCGCCCACGGCCGTGGCGGCGATGCGGCACCACATCGACGCGGTGCGGGTGCGCTCCCGGGCCGACGCGTCACACTCCGCCTGACGGAACGGGGTTGCGCTCTGACTCAGCGCGAGTATCTTTCCTATAGGAAAGAGGTTCAAGGACGAACCGCGTGATGCAAGGGAGCACTCCGTGAGCACACTGCAGGACTGGGTCGAGCAGGACTGGGACCCGGACAGCTGGACCGACCGGACGTGGCCGATCGCCGTCTGCCTGCACGGCTTCGACCGGGTCACCCGGGACGGCACCGCCTTCCACGACGCCCCCGTCGAGGTGTGGGACGACGTGTTCGCCCAGATCGCCGCAGCGGGCTTCTCGCTCGCCGAGCTGGCCGACAGCCACATCCGCCCCGCGGACCTCGAACGGTCCCGGCGCGACGAGCTCTTCGCGGTCGCGGCGGCCCACGGCGTGGGGATCCCGTCGGTGCACCTGCAGCGTCGGAGCGTGATCCAGCCCGGGCACGAGGAGGAGAACCTCGCCTACGCCCACCGCACGATCGACGCGGCGGCCGAGTGGGGCATGCAGGTGTTCTCGACCGGACTGCACCAGCCGTTCTCGGAGGCCCAGCAGCGCGCGCTCTGGTTCTGGACGGCTCCCGGGCCGAAGGACCCCGAGGACCCCGACGTGTGGGACGCGGCCGTCCGACGCCTCCGCGAACTCGGGGAGCACGCGGCGAGCGTCGGCCTGCCGATGGCCCTCGAACTGTACGAGGACACCTACCTCGGCACCGCGGACAGCGCGGTCCGGCTCGTCGAGGAGATCGGGCTCGACACCGTCGGTCTCAACGCCGACGTGGCGAACCTCGTCCGCCTGCACCGTCCGGTCGAGGACTGGCGGGAGCTCTTCGCGAAGACGATGCCCCACACGAACTACCTGCACGTGAAGAACTACACGCGCGACGAGGCGGGCGACGGCAGCTGGGCGACGAGTGCGCCGAGCACGATGGAGACCGGGCTCATCAACTACCGCCAGGTCCTCCGGGACGCGGTCGCCGACGGCTTCCGCGGGATCGTCATGACCGAGCAGTACGGCGGGGACAGCCTCGGCGTCTGCGCCACCAACCAGCAGTACATCCGGTCGGTGCTCGCCACGACGAGCATCGGCACGAAGCACGGAGGAGCAGTCCGATGAGCACCCTCGACATCGCCGTCGTCGGGTCCGGGTACATGGGCGGCGGGATCGCCCAGGTCCTCGCCCTCGCCGGTCACACCGTCCGCATCGCCGACGTCTCGGCCGAGATCGCGCAGCAGAACCTCGAGCGGCTGATCCGCGAGACGGGCCAGTTCGTCGCCGACGGCCTGTTCCCGGAGGACGCCGTCGCGCGGGTCACCGCGCACCTCAGTGCCGCCGAGTCGATCGAGGCCGCCGTCGCGGACGCCGACTTCATCGAGGAGGCGGTCCCCGAGAAGCTCGCGATCAAGCACGAGACCCTGCGTCGGATCAGCGCCGCCGCCCGACCCGACGCCGTCATCGGCTCGAACACGTCGACGATCCTCATCGAGAGCCTCGCCGAGGCCGTCACCGGTCCGGAGCGCTTCCTCGGCGTGCACTTCTCGAACCCGGCGCCGTTCATCCCCGGTGTCGAGCTCATCCCGCACCCCACCACCGGCGAGCACGCCGTCACCGTCGGCGAAGCAGTCGTCGCGGCGACCGGCAAGCAGTCCGCACGGGTGCAGGACTCGACCGGGTTCGTGCTGAACCGCCTGCAGTACGCCCTGTTCGAGGAAGCATCGAAGATCGCGGACGAGGGCATCGCCAGCCCCGACGACATCGACACGATCGTCCGGACGACCTTCGGGTTCCGCCTGCCCTTCTTCGGCCCGTTCGCGATCGCGGACATGGCGGGACTCGACGTCTACGCGTTCTGCTTCGAGTCGCTGCAGACCCGCTGGCCCGAGCGCTTCGCCACCCCGCCGACGCTGCAGCAGCACGTCGACGCCGGCGAGCTCGGCACGAAGACCGGATCGGGCTACCTCGACGTGCCCGCCGACCGCACGCCGGAGCTCGTCGCCTACCGGAACAGGGCCTACGTCGCCATGCAGGAGCTCCTCGACGAGCTCGGCCCGGCCCCGATCCACTGAAGGAGCACGCGATGCGCAACGAGCAGCAGACCGTCGTCCTCACCGGCGCGGCGTCCCCGCGCGGCATCGGCCGTGCGACCGCCCACCACCTGGCCGAGCAGGGCTGGAACGTGGGGATCGTCGACCTCGACCAGGCCGCGAGCGAGGCCGTCGCCGCCGAACTCCGCGAGCAGCACGGCGTGCAGGCCGTCGGCGCGGGCGCGGACGTCGCCGACGAGGCCGCCGTCCGGGCCGCCTTCGACACCATCGAGGCCGGGCTCCCGCCGATCGCGGCACTCGTGAACCTCGCGGGTGTCTCGTCGGCGCACGCCTACCTCGACCTGCCCGAGGGGGAGTGGCACCGGGTGCTGAGCATCAACCTCGACGGGGTGCACTTCGCCGGTCTCCGGGCAGCCGAGTCGATGGTGCGGAACGGGTACGGCCGCATCGTCAACCTGTCGTCGGTCTCCGCGCAGCGCGGCGGCGGGACGTTCAGCAAGACGCCGTACTCGGTCGCGAAGGCCGGCGTGATCGGCCTCACCCGCGGGATGGCCCGCGAGCTCGGGCAGCACGGCGTGACGGTGAACGCCATCGCGCCCGGCCCGATCGACACCGACATCATGGGCGGCACCCTCTCCGAGGAGCGCAAGGCCGAGATGGCTGCCGACGGTGTCATGCCGCGCATCGGCACGCCGCGGGACGTCGCCGCCGCGGTCGCCTACCTCGTCAGCGCCGACGCCGGGTTCGTGACGGGTCAGACCCTGAACGTCGACGGCGGCCTCTACATGCACTGAACCCGACGGCACGCACCGGAGCCGACGGCTCCGACCACCAGAACGACCACTCATGATCGCGAAGGAGCGATTCGTGTCCGCAAGCAGCCCCGCCCTGGGGTCCACCCACGACCCGGCACTGAGGTCCGCGATCGCCAAGGCGACCAAGCACCTCATGCCGATGCTGGTCATCCTGTACTTCGTCGCCTTCCTCGACCGCACCAACGTCGGCTTCGCCGAGGAGGCCCTGAGCGTCGACCGGAACATCTCCGACGCGGCCTTCGCCCTCGGCGCCGGCATCTTCTTCATCGGCTACGCGATCTTCGAGATCCCGTCCAACCTGCTGCTCAAGCGCTTCGGGGCGCGCTTCTGGCTCGCCCGGATCGCCGTCACGTGGGGCATCGTCGCCGCACTGTTCTCGTTCACGACGAACGACACGATGTTCATCGTCCTGCGCTTCCTGCTCGGTGTGACCGAGGCGGGACTGTTCCCGGGCGTGATCATGTACCTGTCCGAGTGGTTCCCGAACAAGGTCCGCGTGCGGATGTTCGCGATCTTCTACCTCGCGCAGCCGTTCTCGCAGATGATCGGCGCACCGCTGTCCGGCGGGCTCATCAGCGTCGGTGACCAGGTCACCCCGTTCCACGGCTGGCAGGTCATGTTCTTCGGCGAGGGCATCCTCGCGGTGCTGGCCGGCGTCGCGGCGCTGTTCTTCCTGACGAACAGCCCGCAGCAGGCGAAGTGGCTGGAACCGGGGGAGAAGCAGTCGCTCACCGCGGCGATGGACCGTGAGGACACCGCCCGCACCGAGGACGGCCCGGAGGGCATCTGGAAGGCGATGGCGAGCGGCCGCGTCTGGTACTTCACGATCATCTACTTCTGCCTGCAGGTCGCCGTGTACGGCACGACGTTCTACCTGCCGCAGCAGGTGTCGTCGCTGCTCGGGCAGGACGTCGGCTGGCAGGTCGGCCTCGTCGCGGCGATCCCGTGGCTCGTCGGCCTGGTCGCCTGCTACCTCGTCGGGTCGAAGGCCGACACCGTGGGTCGTCGCCGCCGCTGGGGGACGATGTTCTACATCACGACCGGGCTGTCCATCCTCGGGTCGGCGTGGGCGGGTGCGAACGGCCAGCCGGTCCTCGGCATCCTGTTCATCACCCTCGCCGTCGCGAGCTTCCTGGCGGTCGGCCCGATCACCTGGGCCTACCCGACGGCGTTCCTCACCGGTGCGGCGGCGGCCGCGGGCATCGGCCTGATCAACTCGCTCGGCAACCTCGGTGGCTTCGTCGCCCCGATCATGCGCACCGCGATCAACGAGGCGGTCCCGACCGACAGCGGGGCCTTCGGCATCGTGTCGCTCGGCGTCCTGGCGTTCGTCGCCGCCGTGATGATCTCCTGCACCAGGTTCTTCCGGGGCGCGAAGGCCGACGAGCTGCTCGACACCTCGCACGTGGCCACCACCTCGACGAAGGGGACGACGCGATGACCCGGTTGTACAACGACCCGGCAGCCTTCGCCGACGAGGCCACCGACGGCTTCGTCGCGGCGAACGAGCGGTGGGTCCGCAGGGTGCACGGCGGTGTCGCCCGCGCGACCACCAGTCCGGACGGCACGGTCGCCGTCGTGATCGGCGGCGGCTCGGGGCACTACCCGGCGTTCGGCGGTCTCGTCGGGCACGGGCTGGCCGCCGGCGCGGCGATGGGGAACCTGTTCGCCAGCCCGTCCGCGCAGCAGGTCGCCGCGGTCTGCCGTGCCGCCGAGCACGGTGGCGGCGTGCTGCTCAGCTACGGCAACTACGCCGGCGACGTGCTGAACTTCGACGCCGCGGCCCGCACGCTCGAGGACGAGGGCATCCCCGTCCGCACGGTCCGGGTGACCGACGACGTCGTGTCCGCCCCGGCCGGTGCCGAGGCCGACCGGCGCGGGATCGCGGGCGACCTCTGCGTGTTCAAGGTCGCCGGGGCCGCGGCCGAGCAGGGACGCCCGCTCGACGACGTCACCGCCGTGGCGGCCCGCGCGAACGATCGGACCCGGAGCTTCGGCGTCGCGTTCTCGGGCTGCTCGCTGCCCGGTGCCGAGGAGCCCCTGTTCGAGGTGCCCGAGGGACGGATGGCGATCGGCATGGGCATCCACGGCGAACGCGGCATCGACGAGACCGACGTGCCGAGCGCCGACGGTCTGGCGGCGCTGCTCGTCGAACGGCTGCTCGACGAGGTGCCCGCGGGCGTCACGGTCGAGGGCGCCCGGGTGGTCCCGGTGCTCAACGGACTCGGCAGCGTGAAGTACGAGGAGCTCTTCGTCGTCTACGGCTCGGTGCAGCGACGGCTCCGGGACGCCGGTGTCGTGATCGTGGAGCCGGAGGTGGGCGAGCTCGTCACGAGCTTCGACATGGCCGGGGTCTCGCTGACGCTGTTCTGGCTCGACGACGAGCTCGAGGAGCTGTGGTCGGCACCCGCGGACACGCCCGCCTTCCGCAAGGGCGGGGCGGTCCCGCAGGAGCGGGTCGCCGACGACGTGGTCGCCGCCGACGAGGAGGGCATCGTGATCGGTCCGGCGGGCGACGACTCGCGTGCCGCGGCCGGTCGCATCGCAGCGGGCATCAGCGCCGTGCGCGCGGTGCTCGACGACCACGCGGACGAACTGGGCCGCATCGACCAGGTCGCGGGGGACGGCGACCACGGCATCGGGATGCAGCGCGGGTCGCACGCGGCGGACACCGCCGCCGCGGACGCGCTCGCTCGGGGCGCGGGAGCGGGGACGCTCCTGCGGGTCGCGGGCGACGCCTGGTCCGACCGGGCAGGCGGGACGTCCGGTGCGATCTGGGGTGCCGCCCTGGAGGCGCTGGGTCGCGTCGTCGGGGACGACGCGCGTCCGACGTCGGCGACGGTCGCGGACGCGGTGCGGGCCGCCACCGAGGCGGTCCTGGCCTTCGGGGCGGTGCCCGGCGACAAGACGATGGTGGACGCCCTCGTCCCCTTCGACGAGGAACTGCGGCGCCGGCTCGAGGCCGGCGATGCCCTGGACACCGCGTGGCGGACGGCGGTGGACGCCGCCCGCCGGGCAGCGGACGCCAGCGCGGACCTGCTGCCGCGGAAGGGCCGCGCGCGGACGCACGCGGAACAGGCCGTCGGGACCCCCGACCCGGGCGCGGTGTCCTTCGCGCTCGTCGTCGAGACCCTGACGGCGACGATCGACGAGGAAGGAGTGGACGCATGACGCTACGACTGGTGGTGGGCTCGGACGACGCGGGCTTCGACTACAAGGAGGTCATCAAGCGGGACCTCGAGGCCGACGACCGCGTGGCCAGCGTGGTCGACGTGGGCGTCGACGCGGACGGCCACACGGCGTACCCGCACGTCGCCGTCGATGCCGCCCGGATGGTCGCGGACGGCGAGGCCGACCGGGCGATCCTGGTCTGCGGCACCGGGCTCGGCGTCGCGATCAGCGCGAACAAGGTGCCCGGCATCCGGGCCGTCACGGCGCACGATTCGTTCAGCGTCGAGCGGTCGGTGCTGTCGAACGACGCCCAGGTGCTCTGCATGGGCCAGCGCGTGATCGGTGTCGAGGTCGCCCGGCGGATGGCGAAGGAGTGGCTCGGGTACACGTTCGACCCGTCGAGCGCGAGCGCGGAGAAGGTCGCCGCGATCTGCGGCTACGACGGCTCCGCGCCGGTCGGCACCGACGCCCCTGGGGACGGGACGGACCCGGGCGCATGACGATCGTCGGGGTGTCGCTGAAGATGTACTTCTCGCACGCGCAGACGCTCTCGTGGGCGAGCGCGGTGGCGGACATCGCCCGGCGGCACCCCGCGGTCGCCGCCGGCGCGGTGGAGCTCTTCGTCGCGCCGACCTTCCCCGCGCTCGTCCCGGTGCGCGAGCTGCTCGCCGGGTCGGGCATCCGGCTCGCCGCGCAGGACCTGTCGGCGTCGGACGAGGGCGCGTCCACCGGCGAGGTGTCCGGCGCCGAGCTCCGCGAGATCGGCGTCGACCTCGTCGAGATCGGGCACGCCGAGCGGCGCTCCCGGTTCCACGAGACGGACGAGGTCGTCGCGCGCAAGGTGCACGCGGCCTTCCGGCACCACCTCGAACCGCTGGTGTGCGTCGGCGAAGCTGTCCGCGCCTCCCGTGCGGAGGCCGTGGCGGAGGTCACCGGGCAGCTCGACCGGGCGCTGGCGGTGGCCGCGGAGGCCGGGACGACCGGACGGGTCACCGTGGCGTACGAGCCCGTGTGGGCGATCGGCGCCGCCGAGCCGGCGCCGCACGAGCACGTCGTCGGGGTCCTCGAGGGGATCGAGCAGTCCCTGGCGGCCCGGCCGGCGTTCGCGGGGTCGCGGGTGGTCTACGGCGGCAGCGCCGGACCGGGGCTGCTCACCCGGGGACGCGGACGGATCGGCGGAGTGTTCCTCGGGCGCTTCGCGCACGAACCCGCGGCGGTCGGTGCGGTGCTCGACGAGGCGGCGGCCCTGGCCTCCTGACCGGGTCGCCGGTCACCCCTCCCGGGCGCCCGCCAGGCCGTGGTCGTGCGCGTAGACCACGAGCTGCACCCGGTCGCGGAGCTCGAGCTTGCCGAGGATGCTCGAGATCTGCGACTTGACGGTCGACTCGGTGACGAACTCCTTCGCCGCGATCTCGGCGTTCGAGAGCCCTCGGGACGCCCACCCGAAGACGATGCGCTCCCGGTCCGTCAGGGTCTGGAACGCCTCGGGCTGGGGAGCAGGGGCTCGGTCGACGTCGGCGCCGAACAGCTGCGACAGGTCGTTCGGGGCGATCACCGAGCTGCCCTCGTGCACGGCCCGCACCGCGGCGAACAGGAACGGCGGTGTCGTGTCCTTGAGCAGGAACCCGCTCGCACCGAGCCGGATCGCGGTGGCGGCAGCGGGGTCGAGGCCGAACGTCGTGAGCACCACCACGCGGGGGAGCGGCCCCGGGACGGCGCCGGAGAACAGCTGGCGCACCGTCTCGACGCCGTCCATCCCGGCCATGCGCATGTCGAGCAGGACGACGTCGGGCCGCAGCTCCCGGACGCGGTCGAGGGCCTCGGCGCCGTCCGAGGCCTCGCCCACCACCTGCATGTCGGGCTGCGCGTCGAGCACCACGCGCAGGCCCGCCCGGAAGAGCGCCTGGTCGTCGGTGAGCAGGATGCGGATCGGGTCGGTCATCGGGTCGTCCCCCCTCGGACGTCGAACGGGATGCGGGCGCGCGCGACGAACACGGCGTCCAGCACGGCGGCGTCGAACGACCCGCCGATCGTGGTCAGTCGGGTCTGCATGCCGGTCAGGCCCCGGCCGGAGCCACGGGTCGACGTGACCGTCGGCTGCTCGGCGGTCGCGGTCGGCTGTCCTGCGGTCGCGGTCGCGCGGACGGGGACGCCGCCGGTGGCCGCCGCGGCGAGTTCCTCGAGCCCGAGCCCGGGCCCGACCGGCAGCGCGTCCGACGGGACGGCGTTCTCCACCTCGAGCACGAGGTCGGCGGACCGCCAGGTCTCCCGGACCTCGACGGCACCGCCCGGTGCCCCGTGCCGGAGGGCGTTCGTGAGCATCTCCTGCAGGACCCGGCGGGCAGCCGTGCCGTGCACCGCGCCGAGCGGTCGGGCGACACCGCGCACGGCGTGCTCGACGTCCACCCCGGCGTCGCGGATGCCGCGGACGATCTCCTCGAAGGACGTCGGGTCGCTCGCGGTGTCCGACCCGTCGATGTGCCCGAGGACCTGTCGCACCTCGACCAGGGAGCTCCGGGCGGTGCTGGCGATGGTGGCGCTGACCTCGCGGATCCGCGCCTCGTCGTCGAGGAAGGGCACCGAGTCCGCCTGCGCGATGATGACCGCGAGCGAGTGGCCGACGACGTCGTGCACGTCGCGGGCGATGTCCGCACGGATGCGTTCCGCCTCGGCCTCGTCGACCGCGCGCGTGGCCACGGCCTCGGCACGGTTGGCCACGGCCTCCGCCCGGCTGGCGGCCGCCTCGGCGTCGGCACGCCGGACGGCCTCGGCGTTCTGTGACCGGATCGCCCGACCGGCGAGGCCCGCCGCCCAGAAGGAGAGCAGGACGAGTGCCGGGGCGGCCAGGACGAGGACGACCTGGTCACGCGGCCCGTTCAGCAGTAGTGCGTAGCGGTAACCGGTCGTGGAGAGGTACATCGACGCCGAAGCCCCGGCGACCACGGCGAGCAGACCGGCCAGCACGGCCTCGAACCGCGTCCCGACGACGGCGACGGTGCCGATGACGACGGCGATGGCGAGGTCGACCAACGACGGTCGCTCGCCGCCGGCCACCTGCACCGCGCCCAGGGCGACGGTCGCGGTCATCGCCGCGCTCGGCGAGAGGCGGCGGACGGCGATGGCGACGGTGGCGATCACGACGGCGAGGGGGCTGGCGTGCTCGAGCTCGACGTCGATCGGGGCGGCGGACACCAGCGCGGCGAGGCCCGCCCAGAGGAGGTCGACGACGACCGACCGGGTCCGCATCGGCCGGAGGAACGTGCGCCGGTCCGTCACGGCTCGATCATCGCACGACGCGGGCTCACGGCACGGGGGACATCGCGACGAGGGCCACCGCGGTGACGACGATGATCGCCGCGCAGGTGGCGAGGGTGGCGATCACGTGCTTGGTCGAGCTCTCCATGCCACCGAGCCTGTCGGTCGACCAGGTCGTCGGGCATCGTGCGGAGGGACGAACGGGGTCGTCCTGCAGGACGAACCCGTCAGATCGTCAGTTGTCCCAGCACGCGGTGCCCGATCGACACCGACTCCCCGCTGACGACCGAGCGCGGGGACGACAGGAACGCGACGAGGTCGGCGATCTGCTGCGGGCTGGACTCGCCACCGGCCCCGGGCTGCACCGTCCTGGCGGGCTCGTCCGTCACCGCACCGGGGTTCACCACGTTCACGGTGACCCCCGTGCCGACGGACTGGTCGGCCAGGTTCCCCGCGATGATGCTCGTCGCCGCGTTCCGGAGCGAGGTCGTGACGTTGCCGGACAGGTAGGCGTTCTGCCCGCTCACCACCACGACGCGGCCGAAGCCCGCCTCGCGCTGCACGGGCAGCACGGCGTTCGCGACCCGGAGGAAGCCCAGTGCCTTGCCGTCGATCGCCGCGGCGACCTGCTCGGGGTCCGACGCACGCTCCGGGTCGAGGGTCCCGGCCGCCGGCGCGGCGGTGACGACGAGGACGTCGATGCGTCCGTGCTGGTCGAGGACACGGGCGACCCCGGCGTCCACCGACTCCTGCGACGCGGTGTCCATCGCCACGGCGTCGTCCCCGTCGGCGTTCCGCGACGCGACGACGACCCGGGCGCCCTCGCGACGCAGGGTCTCGGCGACGACGGAGCCGATGTACCCCCGTCCGCCGACGACGAGGGCGACACGGCCGGTGAGTTCGAGGTCCATGCGCCACACGCTAGGCCGATCACCCGCGCTCGGACCGGGGGCAGCGGGACGTCGTCCGCGCGATCCGGCCAACGGACCCGCGCGATCCGTCCACCCCGAACGCCCGCCCAGTCATCCGAGCGGAGCGTCGGCCACGACGACGGACCCCGCCACGCCGCCGTGCACCACGACGACGTGACGACCATCGAGACAGGAGAACGAGTTGTACTTCCACAAGCAGGAGCTCCAGTTCAAGGCCACCCCCGACAAGCCCGACGCGGTGTACGCGCGCAAGCTGCAGGAGGTGCTCGGGGGTCAGTACGGCGAGATCTCCGTCGCCCTGCAGTACCAGTTCCAGGCGTGGAACATGCACATCCCGGGCAAGTACCGCGACATGGTGTTCGGCATCGGGGCCGAGGAGATGGGCCACGTCGAGATGCTCGCGACGATGATCGCGCAGCTGCTCGAGAAGAGCCCGCTCGGCATCACCGAGGACGCGCTGCAGGACGACCCGACCGTGGCCGCGATCGTCGGCGGGACCGACGTGCAGCACGCCATCGTCGCGGGTGCAGGCGCCCGTCCGGTCGACAGCAACGGCAACCCCTGGCAGGGTTCGTACATCACCGCGTCGGGCAACCTGCTCGCGGACTTCACGGCCAACGAGAACGCCGAGATGCAGGGCCGTGTCCAGGCTGCCCGGCTCTACCACATGACAGACGACCACGGCGTGCGGGACCTGCTCTCGTTCCTCATCGCCCGCGACACCATGCACCAGAACATGTGGGCGACCGCCGCGGCCGAGCTCCGCGAGCAGGGCGTCGAGGGCTTCCCGGTGCCGAGCAACTTCCCGCAGTCGAAGGAGCACACCGAGTCCAGCTACCAGTACCTCAACTTCTCGGACGGCAAGGAGGCCGGCGACGGCCCCTGGGCGAGCGGCCCGTCGTTCGACGGCAAGGGCGAGTACTCCTACCACGACGGCCCCACGTCGTCGGTGCCGATGCCGCCGCCCACGCACCCGGACGTGCGGTTCTACGGCACGACGGAGCTGCCGAACGTGGTCGAGAAGACCGCCGGGCTCGTGCAGGACAAGCTCAACAAGGAGTGACGGTCCGCCGGTCGCGCGGCCTCAGCACCCGACGCGACCGGGAGACGGACGGGAGGCGCGGTGCCAGCCGGTACCGCGCCTCCCGTCCGTCACGTGGTCACGCCGTCACGACTCCACGCCCACCGTCGCCAGCGCGGCGGTGTCGTCGTCGCGCGGTGCGCGCGGTGGCTCGAAGATGCCGGACCAGAGGCGCGTCGCGCTCCAGAGTGCGATGAGCGCGACCGTGCCGGCAACCGCGGCGAGCCAGGGGACGAGCGGGACCTGTGCCCACGCGCCGGGCGCGACCAGCCAGGTGAGGAAGTTCCCCGCCGTGCTGCCGGCCGCGCCGAGGAGCACGGCCACCCGACGGTCAAGGCTCGTCGCGACCAGCGCTCCCGTCACGACCGCGACGGCGAGGAAGGCGTTGATGATCGTCGTCACCGCACGCCCCCGGACTACTCGGTGGAACCGCTGCCGACCGCGAGCTGCTGCGCCCCGCCACCGGTGGTGACGTCGATCTTCCGGGGCTTCGCGGACTCCTTGACCGGGATCGTGACGCTCAGCACGCCGTTGTCGTAGGCGGCACTGATGCGCGCGGTGTCCAAGTGGTCGCCGAGCGTCAGCTGCCGGACGAACGTGCCCGGCTGGCGCTCGCGGGTCAGCCACTGCGAACCCTCGGGGGCACCGAGCGTGCGCTCGGCGCGGATGGTGAGCACCGAGCCGTCGACGTCCACGTCCACCGATCCGGGGTCGATGCCCGGCAGGTCGACGTCGAGGACGTAGTGGTCGCCGGTCCGGTACAGGTCCATCGGCATCGAGCGGGGAGCACCGGCGCCGGCACCGAGCAGGGAGCCGGCGAGTCGGTCGAGCTCGCGGAACGGGTCGAACTGCATCGTCATCGAGATCAACTCCTTCGTCCTTGTTGAGTCCCTTCGACTCAACTGCGTCATGTTCTAGCACTCTCCCCTCAGGAGTGCCAAGAGAACGCTCGGAGGGCGCTGGGAGCACCGGGTCGCCGACGATCAGTGGTCGCCGCGGTGCGCGATCTCGCGGTGGAGGTGCTCGAGTGCGGGGAGCGCTGCGGCCAGCGCGGCTCGGTCCTCGGGGGGCAGCCGGTCGAGCGCCTCGACGAGCACGGTGGTCGAGGCGTCGTCGTAGGCGGCGAGTCGTTCCTCGGCGAGGGGTGTCAGGCGGAGTTCGGTCCGGCGTCCGTCACCCGCTGCCAGTCGTCGCTCGAGGAGCCCGGCGGTCTCCATCGCCGACACGAGGTTGCTCACCGTCGAGCGAGCCAGTCCGAGCCGGCCGGCGAGGGCAGAGGGCGTGGTCGTGGTCCCCGTCAGGGCCCGCATCACCTCGACCTGGGCGTCGGGCAGGTCCGGCAGGTCGGCGACCTCACGCGACGTGCGGAGGAGGGCGCGTCGGAACGGGCCGATGCGGTCGCTCAGTCTGCGCGCGACCTGCGTCGTGCCGCCCGGTCCGTCCGTACCCTGCACACACGGCAACCTAGCAGCGAGGTTTGTTTGCAACAAAACCAGTTCGGGAGCAAACTCGACGCATGAGCACGCAGACCTCCGTCGAGCACCCCGAACCGCCCCAGGACCTCACCGGCATCGTCGGCCACCGGTTCGTCTACACGTACGCCAACGGCTGGCAGTACGAGATGTACGTCAAGAACGCGACGACCATCGACTACCGCATCCACACCGGCCACGTCGGCGGTCGCTGGGTGAAGGACCAGACCGTCGACCTCGTCGCCCTCGCCCCCGGCGTCTACAAGGTGTCCTGGAACGAGCCGACCGGCACCAGCGTCGTCGTCAACGTCGTCCCGGAGCAGCGCGTCCTGCACGGCACGATCTTCTTCCCGCGCTGGATCGAGCTCGACGGGCAGAAGACCGTGCTGTTCCAGAACGACCACCTGGACGACATGCAGCGCTTCCGCGACGAGGGTCCGACCTACCCGATCTACGTCGTGCCGGAGTTCGCGCACATCACGCTGTTCGAGCACGTCGGCGCGGACGACGAGACCGTGATCGACACCGCTCCCGGTGACCTGCCGGCCGGCTGGGCGGACCGGACGAACTGATGTCCGTCGTGCCGCTGCGGGGCGCCGATCCCCGCACCACCCCGACCACGCTCGACCACCACGGTCGGACGGTCCGCGGATGGCAGTGGGAGCCGCAGGACGGTGCGGCCGCGGATGCGCCCGTCGTGCTGCTCGTGCACGGCTTCAGCGACAGTGCGCTCGGCGGGCACCAGCTCTTCGTGCAGACCGCACGACACCTGGTCGCCCGAGGCGCGGTCGTCCGCAGTCACGACCGACTCGGACAGGGCGCCAGTGACGGGGAGTTCGCGGACATCACCATCCGTGACGAGGTGGAGCAGGTCGTCACGATGATCCGCGCCGCCGACCGTGGGCAGGGCGTGCACGTCGTCGCGCACAGCCTGGGGGCCGTCGAGTCGGCGCTCGCCGCGGCGCAGGAGCCCTCGCTCGTCCGGACGCTCACGCTGTGGTCGCCCGCCGGCGTCGTCGTGGACGACATCACGGAGCACGACGTGATCCAGGGGCAGCCGCTCGCCCCGGTGCGCGAGCACGGATGGTTCGACTTCGGCGGGATGCCCCTCGGTGGCGCGTTCATCGCCGACGTGCAGGACGACCTCGACGTGTACGGGCCGGTGTCGGGCTACGGCGGACCGGCCGACGTGGTGCACGGCAGCGAGGACGCGATCGTGCCGGTGTCGTACGGTCGCCGGTACGCCGACCTCCTGCCGGGTGCGCGACTCACGGTCGTCGACGGTGCGGACCACGGCTGGTCCTCGGTGCCCTTCCGCGAGCGGCTCCTGGCGCTGCTGGACGAGCGGCTCGGCCTGCGCTGACGCCACCGTCCCGCACGACGCAACGTCGGCGGCAACTCGCAGCGGTACAGCGCTGCGAGCGACCGCCGACGTTGCGTTCCGCGATCCGCGCCGGGCCAGGCCGGACGGAACCGGGTCGAACCTCGCGGGGGTCAGCTCACCTGACCGGAACGGGCTCCCGACCACAGGTCGACGTCGAGCACGCCGACCGAGTGCTCGTCGATGCGGCGCAGCTCGTCGTCCGTGAAGGACAGGTTGCCGAGCGCCGCGACGTTCTGCTCGAGCTGCTCGACGCGCGACGCCCCGATGACGAGCGAGGTCACCCGCTCGTCGCGCAGTGCCCACGCGAGTGCGAGCTGCGCGAGGCTCTGCCCGCGGTCGGACGCGATGTCGTTCAACGCCCGCAGGTGTCCGACGACCTCGTCCGTCAGGGACCCGGCGTCGAGGGACTTCCCGGCGGCGGCGCGCGAGTCCTCCGGCACGCCGTCGAGGTACCGCCCGGTGAGCAGGCCCTGCGCGAGCGCGGTGAAGCCGATGACGCCGAAGCCCAGGTCGCCCGCGGCGTCGAGCAGGCCCTCGTCCTCGATCCAGCGGTTGAGCATCGAGTACGAGGGCTGGTGGATGAGGAGCGGCGTGCCCAGGTCGCGGAGGATCTCGGCGGCCTGTCGGGAGCGCTCCGCGTCGTAGGACGAGATCCCGACGTAGAGCGCCTTGCCCTGCTGGACCGCGGTGTGGAGTGCGCCCATGGTCTCCTCGAGCGGGGTCGAGGCGTCGAGGCGGTGCGAGTAGAAGACGTCGACGTAGTCCAGGCCCATCCGCTCGAGCGACTGGTCGAGCGAGGCGAGCACGTACTTCCGCGAGCCGCCGCCCTGCCCGTACGGCCCGGGCCACATGTCCCAGCCCGCCTTCGTCGAGATCACCATCTCGTCGCGGTAGGGACGGAAGTCCTCGCGCATGAGCCGGCCGAAGTTCACCTCGGCGGCGCCGTAGGGCGGGCCGTAGTTGTTCGCGAGGTCGTGGTGCGTGATGCCGAGGTCGAACGCCCGACGGCTGATCGCCCGCTGCGTCTCGAAGGGCTTGTCGTCGCCGAAGTTGTGCCAGTAGCCCAGCGAGAGCAGTGGCAGGTCGAGGCCGGAGCGGCCGGTCCGGCGGTAGGGCATGGAGTCGTAGCGGTCGTCCGCGGCGATGTAGGACATGGGACCCATCCTGGCCCCGCCCCGTCGAGTGCCGCGCGAACCGTACAGAACGCGAAAGGTTCGTTGCACTGATCGTTCGCGTCGTGAAACAGTTCACTCGTCCGACCAGGACGGCAACGACGCAGGAAGGCGGGATCAGCCATGCACAGCACGTACTCCGGGATGCCGCGCACCACACGGATGTCCGCGACCCACACGCGGGTCGGCCTGACCGACCCCGCCGTGATCGACGCCTGGGTGTCCCGGCGCATCCAGGACCCGTCGCTCCTGTCGACGCGCAGCGAACCGTCGTACGCTGACTTCTTCACGGCGCCCACCGCGTAGCCACCCGCTCCGACCGGATCCGCCCGACAGAGAGACCCCACCAGCCGATGCCCCTGACCGTCGTCCGCCGTGAGCACGTCCACCTCTACGCCAGGGAGCCGCGGTCGAAGGCCGCGAAGGTCGCCGTCGACGCGCTCCTGCGTCTGCAGCACGTCGAGGAGCAGCAGCTCGAGCAGGCCCGCACCGAGAGCGGCCTGACGAAGAACGAGTTCCTGACGGTGCGGTACATGCTGCAGGCGCACCGGGACGGTCGGGCGATGGGCCCGAAGGACCTCGCCGTCATGCTCAACGTCTCGAACGCGTCGGTCACGAAGATCGTCGACGGGCTCGCGGCGAAGGGCGACATCGTCCGCGTCCCGCACCCCACCGACCGACGGGCGCAGGTGCTCGAGCCGACGGTGCAGGCCGCCGAGAAGATCGACTCGTCGTACGCCCGGTTCCACGAGGCCGTGGTCGGCGTGATGGACCACCTGTCGAGCGAGGACAACGAGGTGCTCGCGCGCTGCCTGTCGCAGATCACCGACGCCCTCGCGGTCGGGACCCCGACACCCGTCGACGAGTACACGGTCGACCCCGACGGCGCTGCGGAGCCGAACGACTCCTAGTGGCGACCGCAGGGTGGCGCGAAAACCTTCCAGCGGTAAGTTGGGGGGATGACGCACGAGGTCGACGACGACGGCGCGACCCCGCCCCGACGCGGCGGGTACCGCAAGGGCGCCGAACGCCGTGCGCAGATCCTCGACGAGATGATCCGCATGGTCGCGGCGCAGGGCGTCGACGCGTCGTCGCTCCGCTCGGTCGCCGACGCGCTCGGGATCACCCACGCGGCGCTCCGGCACTACTTCCCGAGCCGCGACGAACTGCTGCTCGCCGTCTACCGCGAGCACGAGGTGCGTGAGCAGGACGCCCCGGACCGCCTGCGGTCCGCGATCGGCGACATGCGCGAGAGCGCGTCGCGGAACCGCGCGGTCCCCGGGCTCGTGCAGCTCTACACGACGCTCGCGGCCGACGCCGTGCAGGAGGGGCACCCCGCCACGCGCGACTTCATGCGCGAGCGCTTCACCCGGCTCCGCGCCGACCTCGCCGAGCTGATCGCCGCGGACCAGGCCGCCGGACGGATCCGGGCCGACCTGGACCCGGTCGACCTGGCCAGCCTCGGCATCGCCGCGTCCGACGGCCTGCAGGTGCAGTGGCTGCTCGACCCGGAGGCGGTCGACGGCGAGCGGGTGCTCCGCCTGCTCGAGTCGATCATCCCCGCCGCGGACGACTGAGGCGGCTCCGCGCGGCCGGACCCGTCGCCGGTGCGCCACCAGCGACGGACGGGAGGCGCGTGGCGGTGCCGCCACGCGCCTCCCGTCCGTAGGTCGCCCCGTTCAGGACGCCGGCGCACCGTCCGCGATGTTCGCCGTGATCGCGTCGACGTACGCCGCGCGTTCCTCGCGGCTGTGGGGGCGACCCGGCACACCGGGCCGTTCCTCCCACGGGCGCGGGCCGGACTCGTGCCGGTACGCGACGCCGAGCGCGTCGAGCCGGGCGAGGTGGTGCGTCAACCGCTGCCGGAACTCCTCGACGTCGCGAGGGCGGGCGACGTCCGCCGACCAGAGCGCCTCGGACAGGGCGACCACGCGCGGGAACAGCTGGTAGTCGAGTCGGCCGACGGTGTCGACGTGCTCGGTCCACATGTTCGCCTGCCCGCCGATGACGTGTGCCCGCTCCGCCTCGGTGAGCTCCGCGGGCACCGGGTCGAAGGCGTACACGTCGTCGACGGTGAGCACGATCGACACCGGGATCGGCTCGTTCGGCAGGTCGCTCTGCCGGTAGTCGAGGTAGACCTGGTCGTCCGGTGTCGAGATGACGTCGTGCCCACGCCGTGCGGCGGTGATCGCACCCTGCAACCCGCGCCACGAGACGACGGTCGCCGACGGGGACAGCGTGCCGCCCTCGAGGATCTCGTCCCACCCGAACGCCCGGCGTCCGTGCGACTCGAGGTGCGCCGCGAGCTGTCCGACGATCCAGGCCTGCAGCTGCTCCTCGTCCGCGAGGCCGAGCTCCCGGATGCGCTCCTGGGTGCGGGGATCGTCCTCCCACTGGTCCTTCGGGCACTCGTCGCCGCCGAGGCCGATGTACTCGGAGGGGAAGAGCGCGACGACCTCGTCGAGCACGTCCGTGAAGAACCGCACCGTGCTGTCCTCGGCGTTCATCACGTCGTGCGCGATGCCCCACTCGGTCCACACGTCGAGCTGCCGCTCCGGGTGCACGCCGAGCTCCGGGTACGCGGCCAGCGCGGCGCGGACGTGTCCGGGGGTCTCGATCTCCGGCACGACCGTGACGAACCGGTCGGCCGCGTAGGCCACGATCTCGCGGATGTCGTCCTGGGTGTAGGAGCCGCCGTGCGGGCGTCCGTCCTTCCCCGCGACCCGGAGGGTGCCGTCCGCGTCCGGCACGTGTGCGCCGACCTGCGACTCGGTGCGCCACGACCCGACCTCGGTGAGCCGCGGGTACTTCGTGATCTCGATGCGCCAGCCCTGGTCCTCGGTCAGGTGGAAGTGCAGGCGGTTGAGCCGGTGCACGGCGAGCTGGTCGACGAGGCGCAGGACCTCCGCCTTCGTGCGGAAGTGCCGGGCGACGTCGAGCATCACGCCGCGCCAGGCGAAGGCCGGGGCGTCCTCGACGACCGTCACCGGGAGCGTCCATCCCTCGGTGCGCACCTGGCCGCGGCGGTACACGTCGGCGGGGAGCAGCTGGAGGAGTGCCTGGACGCCGTAGAAGACGCCGGCGGGGCCACCGCCGGTGACGACGACGCCCTCGGTGGTGACCTCCAGCCGGAAGGCCTCCGAGCGGTCACCGCCGGGGCCCTCCGGCAGGTCACTCGGATCGGCGGCGATCCGGAGGGCGACCAGGGGGACGTCGGTCGCGCCGGCGGCGCCGAACAGGGGGAGACGGGTGGAGGCGCGCAGGACCTGCTGCAGGTACTGCGCGACCGGCTCGGCCGCGGGGTCGGCGGTGACGCGGGTCCGCTCGTCGAGGGTGAACGAGCCGGCGCCGTCGACGCGGGAGCGGGGGCGGGGGATGAGCATGCGGTGCTGTCCTTCCGGGGTGGTCGGGGACGGATCGGGATGGTCAGAGGCGGAACGGGTTCGTGCGGGTGACGGCGAGCAGGTACCAGGCCGTCGCACCGGTGTGCAGGCTCGAGTGGTAGAGGTCGCCGAACCCGGTGTCGAGTCCGTCGGACGACGCCGAGACGATGCCCTTCCCGTCGCCGTTCGCCTGCGTGCGCTGCGCGAGCTGGACGCTGTCGAGGACCGAGGCGGACCGGGTGCGGTCCGTTCGCGTGCCCCGCGCCTCCAGGGCGAGCGCCAGCTGACCGGACCCCTCGAACCAGACCTTGCTGACGTCCGTGTCCGAGAAGGACGGGCCGGTGTACGGACCGTCGTGGGCGATGAGGTGGTCGAGCACCCAGGTGACCGATGCGGAGTACCGGCGATCGAGCGTGGCGAGGTACGCCCAGACCTGCACGTCCTCGGGGATCGGCGTGCGGTTGATCGTCGTGCCGTCCGGGTCGGTGCCGGTCCAGAGGTGCCCGTCGGTCCGGTCCTGCATCGCGCGGACGAAGGTCTCCGCCAGGGTCGCTCGTCGGGACCAGGTGCGGTCGCCGGTGAGCCGGGCGAGCTGGGTGAAGAACGCCGTCACGTCGATGTTGTGCTCGGTCGACTTGTAGGTGATCGGCTGGTCGTCGGCGTTCCGTCCGCCCGTGTACCCGGCGGGCTGCCGTACGTCGTCGCGGGCGTTCGTCTCGATCCAGGCGCCGAGCCGGAGCGCCCCGTCGAGGAACCGACGTTCCCGGGTGACCACGAACAGGCGGCAGAACGCCATGCCGACCCACGACTGGTTCCCCGTGTAGGCGGCGGGGGAACCGATGTCGATCGGACGCGGGGGCGTCGCGACGGGGAAGGTGTCGGGTTGGTACGAGGCCCGGGTCCGACCGTCGCCGATCGGGTCCGCAGCCTGCAGCGCCAGCAGGGTGTCCCCGAGCACCGTGGCCCGCTGGACGTCGCGGTGCCGGCCCCGGCCGAGCCAGGCCAGCACCATGAGGGCATCGTCGTAGGCGAACGACGACACGAACTCGGTGGGCAGCGACGCGAAGTACCCACCGAAGTAGCTGCGGGGGAGGCGGAGCTCCGTGCCGGAGCCGTACTCGTCCATGCGGAGGTCGAGGTACTCGTAGGCGAGGTCGCGGGAACGGCCGCGCGACACCGGACCGGCCGGGGGTCGAGCACCCCCGCGCGGTACGGCCGGCGGCGTCGCGGCGGCGATGCCCGGGGCGCCGAGCGTGACCGCGGCGGACGCGACGGTCGCCGCGGCGCCGAGCACGATCCCTCGGCGCGTCAGCGTGCCGCTCGCTCGGGGGCTGTCGTGGTCGGAGGGACGGGATGTTCCGGTCATGGCGTGCTCACTTCCGCTGCGTCGGGACGCGATCGGTGGGTTCGAGGCTTCGGTGGTGCGGGCGGCCGGTCGACCGCGGTCAGGCGGTCGAGACGGCTGGCTCGACCGCGGTCAGGCGGTCGAGACGGCCGGCGCGGGTGCGAGGAACGCGGCCCCGAGTGCGGCGAGCGGACGGTCGACGGGGGCGATGTGGACCCTGGACGACAGGTCGAGCGAGGCGGCGAAGGGGGACGTGCGCGCGGCGCCGTCGAAGCCGGCGCGCACGAGGGCGAGCAGGCGTTCGCCGAGGGTGGCGAGCCCACCGCCGACGACGACCGACTCGACGTCGGCCGTGACGACGAGGATGCGCACGGCCGATGCGAGGCCCGAGACGAAGCGGTCGCGGACGGCGACGGCAGCGGGATCACCCGCGTCGGCCGAGTCGAACAGGGCCGTCGCTGCGGAGCTGCCGTGGCCCGGCCACGCGACTGCCAGGGCGGACCCCGATGCGAGGGTCTCGAGGCAGCCGCGCTGACCGCACACGCAGGGCTGCCCGTCCGGCACGACCGGGATGTGCCCGACCTCGCCGGCGTTGCCCCGTGCTCCGCGCCACAGGCGCCGGTCGACGACGAGTCCGGCGGCGAGTCCCGTCCCGATGTTCAGGTACGCGTGCGGCCCGTCGAGCTGCATCGCCTGCGCGGCACCGAGCGCGGCGACGTTCACGTCGTTCTCGACCTGGACCGCCGCGCCCGTCGCAGCGGCCACCAGCGGACCGAGTGCGACCTCCGAGAGCCCGAGGTTGACAGCGTGTCGCACCCAGCCGGTCTCGTGGTCGACCAGACCGGGGACACCGATGCCGATCGTGTCCGCGGTCGAGCGCGTCCGGACCTCGAGCGATCGGACGACGGCGAGCGTCTCGGCCACCACCGCGTCGGGCCCGAAGCCGGTCGGGACCCGGACCCGATCGACCACGTCGCCCGCCGGTGAGACGGCGACGGCGTCGATCTTCGTCCCGCCGATGTCGAGGCCGATCCTCATGGTGCTCCCGTCCTGGGGGTGCGCGGCCTCGTCAGCGAGGACGCGGCGTCAAGGCTGCGCATGCGGGTTAGTAAACACGCCTAACTCGACGCTGGCAAGAGCGTGTCGAGCAGTGTTTCCCCGAGATCACGGGGCTGTTACGGCTTCAGATCGGTGCTTGACATCGGATTAGGAACGGTCCTTTACTAAGGCAACCACTCGGAGGGAGGAACCCCATTGGCGAACGACACGGATGCTCCGGCACCCTTCGCGGCGCAGGTACGGCGTCAACGGAGCAAGGCCCTGCCGCAGCACAGCCGGGCGCTCAACCGCTCCCTGATCCTGCAGACGCTCTTCACCGACGGCGCGATGAGCCGAGCGGACCTCTCCCGGCACTCGGGGCTCACCCGGCCGACCGTCTCCGGTCTGGTCGCCGAACTCGAGGCCGATGCCCTCGTCACCGAACTCGGGCCCCGCGAGGACCTGCGCGTCGGGAAGCCCGCGACCCTGATCAACCTGAACGTCGACGCCTTCCACATCGTCGTCCTGGACCTCTCCGTCCCCGACCACTTCGTCGGGGCGGTCACGAACCTGCGTGGCGACGTCGTCGACAGCGCGAAGATCGAGGTCGACGGTGCCGTCGGGGACCAGGCCCTCAACCGCATCATCCGACTCGTCGAGCGCCTGGCGGCGACGACGTCGCGTCGCCTGCTCGGGATCGCCGTCGGGTGCCCCGGCGTCATCGACGAGACGGGCACGGTCCTCGACTCGGTCGCACTCGGGGGCGGCTTGCCCCTGCAGCGGCAGCTCGCCGAGCACTTCCGGCTCCCGGTGCACGTCCTCAACGACGCGAACGTCGCGGCGCTCGGCGTCCACGCCTTCGAGGTCGACCCGACCCGGGACGTGCTCGTCGTCGCGCTCGAGCACGGCGTGGGGACGGGGATGGTGCTCGGCGGACGACTCGTGCTCGGCGAGCGCTACGCGGCAGGTGAGATCGGCCACCTGACGATCGACGAGGACGGCGAGCCGTGCCCCTGCGGGCGCCGTGGGTGCCTCGAGGTGATCATCGGGGCCGACCACCTGGCTCGGCGGCTCGACGCTGCCCCCGTCGCCGACCGTGCCGGCCTCCTCCGGTCTGCGGGGGACACCCTCGGCCGGGTGCTCGCTCCGATCGTCAGTGCCGTGAACATCACCGAGATCGTCGTCACCGGGCCCGCCGACCTCGTCGAGGGCCCCCTCGTGCAAGCCGTGCACGACACCGTCTCGGCCCGCACGCTCGCGAGCGTGGGTGACGACCTCGCCGTGACGGCCACGTCCACCAACAGCGACCTGATCCTCCGGGGCGGGGCAGCGTTCCTGCTCGCCGCGGAGCTCGGGGTCAGCTGATCCGACACAGCAGAACGACCACCAAGGAGAAGCAATGCGTACGAAGAAGTTCGCGGCAGCAGCTGCCGTGGCCCTGACCGTCGCCCTCGGGGTGACCGCGTGCTCCAGCGCCGGCAACACCGGTGCTGGTGGCAGCGGTGGCACCAAGGAGATCGGGGACGTCAAGGGGGACGGCAAGACGCTGACCGTGTGGGCGATGACCGGGGACTACTCCGACAAGACCATCGCCGCGATCAACGACCAGTTCGAGAAGGAGACCGGCGCGAAGGTCAAGGTGCAGATCCAGCAGTGGGACGGCATCACGACCAAGGTCTCGACCGCGCTGGCCACGAACACGCCGCCGGACGTCCTCGACCTCGGCAACACGCAGGTCGCGAGCTACGCCGCGAACGGCGCGTTGCTGGACCTCACCCCGTACGAGTCGGACCTGGCACAGGGGCAGACCTGGCTCGACGGCCTGTCCGACCCGGCCACGGTGGAGGGCTCGCTCTACGGCGTCCCCGGTTTCGCCGGCGCCCGATCGGTCATCTACAACAAGCAGATGTGGAAGGACGCCGGCATCACGGAGGTCCCGACCACCTACGAGGAACTGACGGCCGACCTCGACAAGGTCAAGGCAGCGAACACCGCGAAGGACTTCTCCGCCTTCTACATGCCCGGTCAGTACTGGTACGCCGGGATGCAGTTCGTCTGGGACGCGGGCGGTGACATCGCGACCGAGGACGGCGGGACGTGGAAGGCCGGGTTCGGCGACGCGAAGGCGCAGCAGGGCCTCGAGGACTTCCGGGCGTTCGCGAACGCGTACTCGACGAAGGCCTCGGCCACCCTCAACACCGACAGCCCGGACATGAACCAGGTCTTCGCGGACGGCAAGACATCGGCCATCCTCAGCACCAGCGGCACGCTCGGCCTCATCGAGCAGGCGAACCCGGAGATGACGGCGGACACGATGGGCACCTTCCCGTTCCCGGGGAAGTCCGGGAAGACACAGCCGGTCATGCTCGGTGGATCGGACTGGGGCATCGCAGCGAAGTCCGGCAACACCGACCTGGCGCTCAAGTGGGTCGAGATCGCGTCGAGCCCGGACGTCCAGAGCAAGTACGTCTACGGCGACAACGGCTGGATCCCGAACAGCACCGAGGGCATCAAGGCCGCCGACTCCAGCCTGAGCGAGATCAACAAGGCCTTCTTCACCGCGGCGTTGAACTCGAAGGCGACCCCGGCCAACGCCCGGTGGGCCGACCTCGAGGGTGACCAGAGCATCAACACCCTCTTCTCGAGCATCGTCTCCGGTTCGAAGACGCCGGAGGAAGCCGCGGCGACCTTCGACAAGGCCGCCGACGACGTCCTGAACAAGCAGTAGGACGACCCACCAGGACGGTGCGGGCGCCGTCGTCACGCGACGGCTCCCGCACCGCCCGCCCCGACCGGAAAGGCCAGACGTGACCGTCTCAGCCACCCGCCCGAGCACGGAGCGCCGCAGCCGCCCCGACCGCTCGCCCGGGGATCGTCCCGGCGGCGCTCCGCAGCGCCGGGCAACCCGCTCGTTCGCCCCCCTCTGGCTCCTGACCCCAGCAGGGCTCGTGCTCGTCTTCGTGACGGTCGCCCCCATCGTCTTCCTGGTCTTCACGTCGTTCACCGACTACGACCAGCGCTCGCTCTTCACCGGTGCGTACGACGCCGTCGGGCTGGCGCAGTACGGGCAGATCCTCTCCGACCCGGCCTTCTGGGCATCGCTCGTCCGCACCGTGCTGTTCACGGCGGCGATGGTCCTCGGGAGCATCCTGATCGGCGCGGGCGTCTCGCACCTGATGACCCGGCTGGGCGTGGTGCTCCGCTACGCCGTCACGATCGTCCTGATCTGTGCGTGGGGCATGCCGAACGTGGCGTCCTCGCTCGTGTGGAACTGGCTCTTCCAGCCGGGCTACGGGGTCGTGAACTGGGCGCTCACGCAGCTCCGGGTCTTCGGTGACATGACCGACACCGACTGGGGCAACAGCGCCGGCCTGGCGTACACGTCCATCTGGATGCTCGTCGTCTGGCAGGCGGTGCCCTTCATCGCGCTCACCCTGTACGCCGCCGAGACGCAGATCCCGATCGAGGTGAAGGAGGCCGTCCGGCTCGACGGCGGCTCCGAGTGGACGGTGTACCGCGTCGTCACGATCGAGTACCTCCGACCGACCCTGCTCCTCGTCACGATGCTCTCGATCATCTGGGACTTCAACGTCTTCAACCAGATCTGGCTCGTCTCGCAGGGCGGTCCGGACGGTGCGACGTCCACCCTCGGTGTCTTCACCTACGTCACCGCATTCGTCGGGCACGACATCGGGACCGGCTCGGCGGTCGCCGTGATCGCGGCGCTGATCCTCATGGCGCTCAGTGCCCTCTACATCCGGAACCTCGTCCGATCGGGAGAAGAGCTGTGACCACCGCGATGCCGACGGGCGTCCCCGTCCGAGCCGACGTCCCCGAAGCCGTCCCCACCCCCGAGGGCGTCGCGGCGACGAGACGCATCCGCCGTCGCCGGCGCCCCGTGCGCTGGATCAGCAGCTCCATCGCGATCGTGTTCTGCGTCGTCTGGATCTTCCCGGTCTACTGGATGATCAACACGGCCTTCAAGCCCCGCTCCGAGGCCCTGACCAGCACCCCGCTCTTCGCTCCGGCTCACCCCACGCTCGACAACTTCGTGACGGCCTTCACCCGAGCGGACTTCCTGATCTACCTGGGCAACTCGACCATCGTCGTGGCAGGGGCCGTCGTGCTCTCGCTGGCCCTGGGCATCCTGGCGTCGGCGGCACTCTCGCGGTTCCGGTTCCGTGGCCGTCGCACGATCCTCGTCACGATCCTGCTCGTCCAGATGCTGCCGGGGACCGCACTGCTCATCCCGCAGTTCCTCATCTTCAACCAGGTCGGCCTCACCGGTACCTACGCGGGGCTGATCCTGGCCTACGTGGCTGCGGTGCTGCCGTTCTCGATCTGGGTCATGCGCGGCTTCTTCCTCGCGATCCCGATGGAGGTCGAGGAGGCAGCGCGCATCGACGGTGCCAGTACGTGGCAGGTCCTGACGAAGGTGCTCTTCCCCCTGGTGATGCCGGGCATGATCGCGACGAGCGTCTTCGCGTTCATCGCCGCGTGGAACGACTACATCGTCGCGTACACGTTCATGCAGGACCAGGCGCACTACACGCTGCCCGTGTGGCTCGCGTCGTTCACCACCCAGACGACCGGCACCGACTTCACCGGTCAGATGGCCGCGTCCGTGCTGTTCTCGCTGCCGGTCGTGGTGTTCTTCATGATCATCCAGCGCAACCTGGTCTCGGGGATGTCGGCGGGAGCGGTGAAGGGCTGACTCGACGGACGGGAGGCACGGTGCGGGTCCGCACCGTGCCTCCCGTCCGTGCGCGTCAGGTGCGCGGCGCCGGGTCGGGTTCCCCGAGCAGCCGGGTCGTCCAGTCGGCGAGGGCCGCGACCGCCGACCGCGAGACCGCCGCTCCCGGCACCATGCTCGTGAAGCCGTGGAACGCGCCCGGCCACACGTGCAGCTCGGCGTCGACCCCGGCGGCCCACAGCGCGCTCGCGAACGCCACGGTCTCGTCACGGAAGACCTCGGCGCTGCCGCAGTCGACGTAGGTGCGGGGGAGTCCGGACAGGTCCTCGGCGCGCGCCGGTGCCGCGTACGGGGACACGTCGTCGGTGCCCCGGCGCTCGCCGAGGTACGCGCCCCAGCTGAAGTGCATCGCCTGGCGGTCGGCCACGCCGACGCCGTCGATCTGCCGGGTCGACACGGAGGCGTCGCGGTCGTCGAGCATCGGGGAGACCAGGACCTGCGCGAGGACCTCGGGGCCGCTGCGGTCCCGGGCAAGGAGGACGGTCCCCGCGGCGAGGCCCCCGCCGGCGCTCTGGCCGGCGACGACGAGGCGCGCCCGGTCGATGCCGAGCTCGTCGGCGTGCTCCGCGACCCAGACGAGTCCGGCGTAGCAGTCCTCGACCGGGGTCGGGTCGGGGTGCTCCGGGGCGAGACGGTAGTCCACGCTGACCAGCACGACGTCGTGGTCGAGCAGCCAGTCGTCGTACGATTCGAGGTTGCCGAGGTGGTGGCCCATCACCATGCCCCCGCCGTGGATCGTGTAGACGCCCGTGGTCGGACCGGTCCGGCCGGCGCGCTGGATGACCGCGAGGTCGATCGGGTCACCGCCGTGTCCGGGGACGGTGATGCGCCGCCGCTCGAGCCCGCGGGCGCGCAGGCGGTCGTCGAGCTCCTGCTCGGTGATCTCGAGCGCACGCATCCGGGGCAGGGCCGCGGCGTCGATGGTGAACGGTCCACGGGCCTCGAGTGCGGTGAGGAAGACGCCGAGTTCGGGGTCGAAGGGCGGGCGGGGCGAGGTGGTGTCAGGCACGGGAGGGCTCCTGGTGGTGGTCGGCGGAAGTGGACGAGGAAGAGGAAGAGGAAGAGGACGTGGACGGCACCGGCGGGGTCGGGGTCGGCGTCGGTTCCGGCGTGCCCGCGCCGCGTCGCGCGCGGAGCACCCCGACGGCGACGAACAGCGCCGCGACCACGGTGATCACGGCCCCGGCGACCTGCAGCGCACCGACGACGGCGGCAGCGTGCGCTGCCGTGGTCCGGGCGACGGTCACGCTGCCGGGGACGAGCGCGGCGAGCACCGTCCCGGTCGCAGCGATCCCCACCGCCGTGGCGAGTTCGCTCGCGGTGTCGACGAGTGCCGCCCCGATCGACGTGCGGTCCGTCGGGAGCCCGGACAGGACACTCGCGCCGGCGACCGCTCCGACGACACGCATCCCGGCCGCGACGAGCACGAGGGCGACCGCGACCGCCGGGTACCCGGTACGCCCGGACAGGGTGAACACGGCGAGCCCGACGACGACGGCCGTGGCGCTCGTCCACGCGGCCCGATCGAGCCCGACCCGCCGGACGAAGGGCCCGACGAAGCGGCCGCTCGCGAGGAGCACCACGACCTGGGGCAGGGTGCCGAGCGCGGCGAGGGCCGGCGGCCACCCCCACGCAGCCTGCAGCTGCAGGGTCACCGCGTAGGACAGCCCGGCGGTGGCGAGCCCGGCGGCGGCCTTGTACGCCAGACCGCTCGCGACGAGGGGCCGTGCCACCAGGGTGAGGTCGAGCAGCGGGTGCGGGGCCGTCCGCTCCCGCACGACGAAGCCCGCGACGGCGGCGACGGTGGCGGTCGCCGCGGCCCAGGTCGGCCAGCCGGTGGTGGACACGGCGAGCGTCGGGGTCACCAGGACGCCGACGACGGCGGCCGTGCCGAGCACGGCGCCGACGAGGTCGAGAGGGTGCCGGTGCAGGTCCGCCGGCCGATCGGCCACGATCCCGGAGCGGATGCCGACGAGCGCGACGAGGGCGATCGGCACGTTCGCCACCAGGAGCACCTGCCACGGCGCCACCGCGAGCACGAACCCGCCGATCGTCGGGCCGACCGCCAGCCCGACGAGCCCGGCGGTCGACACCACGGTCAACGCCCGGACGCGCAGGTGGTCGGCGGAGAAGAGCCGGAAGGTCAGGGCCATCGAGCCGGGCGTGGTCATCGCGGCGGCGAGGCCCGTGAGGACCCGGACGACGACGAGCTGCTCCACGCTGGTCACCAGGACGGTCGCGGCGCTCGCCGCGGCGAGCAGCACCAGCCCGACGAGCATCGTTCGGCGGCGGCCGAACCGGTCGGCGACCGCCCCGAACAGGAGCATGAGCCCGCCGAACGCGACCGAGTACGCGCTCGAGACCCACTGGAGCGAGGCAGTGGACGCGGCGAGGTCTCGACCGATCGTCGGCAGGGCGACGGTGAGGACCGAGTTGTCGAGCATCTCGAACAGGAACACGGCGGACAGCCCGGACAGGGCGATCCACGCGTCACGGAGACGGGCGGGTGGGGTGTGTGCAGACACGGGTGCACTCCTTTGATGAAGAAGTGGCGACTCCCGTGAGACGCGTGCACGCTCCCGGCCGGCGAGCGGCGCGGGATTTTTCCCTCTGCGAGGAACAGTAGCCCATCAGCGGCACGTGCAGAAGAGTGGCTGGGGACCTGCCGGGCGGCTCAGTGCAACGAGTCGCTCACCCGTAGCCCTCGTCGTACAGTCGCCACCCGTCCTCGGTGTGGCGGAAGCAGAACTGCCACCCCTCGAGGGTCCCGGGGTCGGCGCCGTTCATGTTCGTCTCGGTGACGTCGACGGGGATGCACTCCTCGGCGACCCCGCCGCGCTCGTCGGCCGGGATCCGCTCGACGGCGCCGACGTTCCGGTGGGCGAGCAGGTCCGGGTGCTCGTCGAACCAGGACGTCGGCTGCCGCTGCCCGCACCACGCCTGGTCGGGTGACGACGGTGCGTGCGCAGCCGTGAGGGCTTCGGTCACCGCGCAGTCGTGGGCCTCGGCTGCGCGGAGGTACACCCGCAGGACCTGCTCCGACGAGGCGCTCGCCGGAGGGAGGCGTCGTGCGGTCTCGGCAGCGTGCTCGAGGTGCACGCCGATGCCGACCCCCGTGGCGATGACGGCCAGCGCGGCAGCGGACACGAGGACCGGCAGGACCCGTCGTCGTGGCGCTCGGTCGTGCGTCGTGTCCGTGGCGCCTCCTTCGACAGCGGTCGGATCCCCCTTGCTCGACCCTGACACGACAGCGCTCCCGTCGGCATCCCCCTGCGGGACGAAGCCGACCGGCCGGTCGGCCGATCGGCTTGTCGTGTCACCCACGAGCGGGCAGGACACGCCGCTCGTCCTCCGCCCGGAGGGCGGAGGACGTCGGTGTGCGGCTCCGGACGTGACGGATCTGGCCCGCTCGGTGGGCCGGACGCACCCACGACGCGGACGGACGGGAGGCGCGGTGCCAGCTGGCACCGCGCCTCCCGTCCGTCACGTGGCTGGCTAGGCGTTCGCGCCCTCCGCCAGCACCGCAGCAGCCGGGTCGAAGTCCTCCGGCAGCGGCTCCGGCTTCGTGATGCGCGAGGTGATCTCGACGGGCTGGCCGGAGTCGGCGGCGTCCCGGATGCCGAGCATGACGTCGAGCGCGTGGGACGCGACGGCACCGGAGGCGCGCTCCGGGCGGCCCTCGGCGATCGCACGTGCCATCTCGACGACGCCCGTGCCGCGACCCCAGGTCGAGCCCTTGTGCTCGAGGGTCGTCGGCTCGTCCTTGCCGAGCGTCCACAGCGTGCTGTCGCCGTCGAAGACGTTCGGGTCCGGCAGCACGATCGTGCCCTCGGAACCGTTGATCTCGACGAAGCCGTTGCGGGGCAGGGCGTGCTGGAACGACAGGGTCGTCTGCGCGGACTGCCCGTCGGCGAACGAGATGAGCGCGGCGTGGTGCGTGGGCACCTCGACCGCGAACTCGGTGCCGGCACGGGGGCCGGAGCCGATCACGCGGGTCTCGCGGGACTTCGACGACACGGCCTGCACGCGCGAGGCCGAGCCGAACGCGTGGAGCAGGGTCGTCACGTAGTACGGGCCGATGTCGAACAGCGGACCGGCGCCCTCGGCGTAGAGGAACTCGGGGTCCGGGTGCCACTGGTCCGGGCCGGGCACGTGGAACATCGTCGTCGCGGTGAGCGGCGTGCCGATGTCACCGCGGGCGATGGCGCGGATCGCGGTCTGGATGCCGGCACCGAGCACGGTGTCGGGGGCGGTCGCGTACCGCACGCCGGCGGCCGACGCGGCGGCCAGGAGCGCCTGGGCGTCCTCGGCGGTGGTGGCGACCGGCTTCTCGCTCCAGGTGTGCTTGCCGGCGGCGATGATCTGCTGGCCGACCTTCGCGTGCTCGGCCGGGATCGTGATGTTGACGACGATCGAGATGTCGTCGCGGGCGAGGAGCTCCTCGACCGTGCCCGACGACGGCACGCCGTACTTCTCGGCCTGCGATGCCGCGCGCTCGAGGATGAGGTCGGCGACCATCAGGACCTCGACGTCGGCGAACTGCGTCAGGTTGGTCAGGTACTGGTCCGAGATGTTGCCGGCACCGATGATGCCGACTCCGACGCGGCTCACTTGTCGTTGCCCTTCAGCCACTCGAGCGACTCGGTGATGCCCTGGAAGACGTCGCCCGAGTACGCGTCGAACTCGACGACGCGGATGGCCTGCGGTGCGGCGGCGAGGATGCCCCGCACGTCGACGTCGCCCTGGCCGGCCGGGGTCTGGTTCTCGAAGGCGCGCTGCAGTGCCTCCGGCACGACGAGGGCGCTCTCGGACGAGGGCAGCGCGGTGAGGATGTCACCGTCGACCTTGCCGTCCTTGACGTGGATGGCGACGACGCGGTCGCCGAGCGACTGCAGGACGGCCGGGGCGTCGGCGCCGCCGACGGTCGCCCAGAAGGTGTCGACCTCGAGGACGGTCTCCGGCGAGAGCTGCGACACGAAGAGCTCGTAGACGGTCTTGCCGTCGACCTTGTTCGTGAACTCCCACTGGTGGTTGTGGTACCCGAACTTCAGGCCGCGCGCGGTGGCCTCGGCGGTGAGCTCGTTGACGCGCTCGGCGATCTTCGCGACGTCGTCAGCGGTCTGCCAGCGGTCGGTCGGGATGAACGGGTCGATGACGGTCTGGATGCCGAGGCGCTGGGCGGCGTCCCAGATCGGCGCGGTGTCCTCGGCGTCGATCACGGCGACGTGGCCGGACGGGGCCTTCAGGCCCGTGGCGGCGAAGGCCTTCTCGAGGTCGGCGGCGCGCTCGACGAACGCGTACGGCTCGACGTTCTCGTAGCCGATCTCGCGCACCCGGGCGATGGCCTTGTCGAGGTCTTCGGCGATGGCGTCGCGCAGCGAGTACAGCTGCACAGAGGTGGTGGGCATGGCAGAGGGCTCCTTCGGTCCTGTCAGGTTGTCGGGGCCCGTCGAGGATCGATGCTCCCCGGCGAGATCGAGACCGACGCTACCCCAAAAACCACCCGCTGTGTAGTTTTTGTCGCGCGTCGCCGGTGCCGCACTCGCGCGCCGTCTGGACGACACGTGTCGATCACCCCTCGGGAGATGTATGCTCGCCGACGGAAAACCTTGCAGTACAAGGTTTCCGATCGACTCAAGGAGGCGTCATGAGCACACCCGAACCCGGCAGCCCCGCACTGCTGGACCCGGAAGCGGGCATCACCCAGCCCGTCAGCACCGTCAAGGTGGGGATCGGCTACCAGGTCGCCCTGTTCCTCGGACAGTTCGGCCTGTTCGTGGCGCTCATGGCCCCGGTCTACGTCAGCATGCAGATCAAGGCACAGGCCCTGGTCGGCGACGACGCGGCGAACGTCATCGGCTCCGTGCTGCCGATCGGCGCGTTCGGTGCGCTCATCATGAACCCGCTGGCCGGCGCGCTGTCCGACCGGACCCGCACGCGCTGGGGCCGCCGACGCCCGTGGCTGCTCGGCGGTGTCGTCGTCTTCGCGATCGCGCTCGCCTGGATCGCCTACGCGCCCGACGTCCTCAACCTGACGCTCGGCTGGCTGCTCGCGCAGCTCGCCGCGAACGCCACGCTCGCCACCCTGCTCGCGAGCTTCGCCGACAACGTGCCGCAGCTCCAACGCGGCCGGGCGTCGAGCATCATCGCCCTGGCGCAGAACATCGCCGTGCTCGCCGGCACCTACCTGTCGGTGTTCTTCGTCGCGAACCTGCCGGTGCTGTTCATCGCTCCCGGCATCCTGGCGATCGTCCTGGTCGTCGTGTACGCCCTGGTCGCCCGTGACGACCTGCCCACCTACAAGCTCAAGCCGTTCACCTGGATCAACCTCATCTCGTCGTTCTGGACGAACCCGATCAAGAACCCCGACTTCGCGTTCGCGTGGTGGTCGCGCTTCCTGATCATCCTGGCGACGTTCATGTTCACGACCTACCGCCTGCTCTACATGCAGGAGCACCTCGGGATCGCGGACCTGAAGGAGGCCACCGAGGCCGTCGCGTTCGGCGTGCTCCTCTACACGCTCGCCCTGCTCGTCAGCGCGGCACTCTCCGGCTGGGCGTCGGACCGGATCGGCCGCCGCAAGGTCTTCGTCGGCGGATCGACGGCGCTGTTCGCGGTCGGCCTGGTGATCCTCGCCCACGCCGACACCGTGACGGGCTTCTACGTCGCCGAGGTCGTCATGGGCTTCGCCTACGGCATCTACTCGGCCATCGACACCGCGCTCGTCGTGGACGTGCTGCCGAACGCCGACCGTCCGGGCAAGGACCTCGGTGTGATCAACATCGCGAACGCGCTGCCGCAGTCGCTCGCACCCGCCATCTCGCTCTTCTTCCTGAAGATCGGCAGCAGCCACCCGGACAACTACGAGCTCATGTGCTGGGCCGCCGGCATCGTCGCCCTGCTCGGTGCGCTGGTGGTCATCCCGATCAAGCGGGTCCGCTGACGCCCGTCGCACCGACGGACTGGCGCGCCCCGCTCAGCGGCAACGCGAAGCGTTGTGCGGGGCGCGCCGACCGAGCCTGCGAGGGAGGACGGTGCCAGCTGGCACCGCGCCTCCGGTCCGTTCGTCTGGCGTCCGCCGTCCGTCCGCAGGTCGCGTCGTTACCGTGGGTCGGTGCGCTCCACCGAAACCCGTTCCTTCGACTCCCCGGCCGGCACGATCGAGGCGGTCGTCGACGGCGACGTGACCCGCGCCCTCGGGATCCCCTACGCGCAGGCCGAGCGCTTCGCGCCGCCGTCGCCGCAACCGCCGTTCAGCGGGCCGTTCCGCGCGGACACCCCGGCGCCCGTCCCACCGCAGCCGAGCGCGCAGTTCGTCGACCAGCTCCTGCCGTCGATGGACCACCTGCAGGTCGACGAGCACTGCCAGCGACTCAGCATCACGGTGCCCTCGGACGTCCGACCCGACGAGCGCCTGCCCGTGGTGGTCTGGGTGCACGGCGGGTCCTACGTGCTCGGCGGCGGTGACCTGCCGATCCACGACGCCCACGACCTGGTGACCGAGCAGCGCGTGGTCGTCGTCACGGTGACCTACCGGCTCGGGGTGCTCGGGTTCCTCGGTGACGGCGAGACGGTGCCGGCCAACCTCGGACTGCTCGACCTGGTCGAGGCGTTCCGGTGGGTGCAGCGGAACATCGCGGCGTTCGGCGGGGACCCCGACTCCGTCACCGCGTCCGGGCAGTCCGCCGGAGCCGACGCGATCGCGCACCTCATGATCAGCGAGGGCGCCCGCGGCCTGTTCCGCCGCGCGATCGTGCAGAGCGCGCCGCTCGGGCTCTCGCGCGGGCGGGCGCGGATGAACCGGGCGATGGTCCGGGCCGTCGGGTCGGTCGCGGCGGACACGTCGCTCGACGAGGTCCTCGAGCGGCAGGCCCTCGCGGCGAAGGCCGGTGGCCGGTACGGCCTGGCCGGCGGCATGCCGTTCGGCACGCAGTACGGGTTCGCACCGTTGCCCGCCGAGCGCGACACCGACCGGGCCTGGCGGTCGGTCGCACCGGAGGTCGACGTGCTCATCGGGTCCGGCTCGGACGAGGCGGGCATGTACGTGCCGCTCGTCCCGGGGCTCCGGACGGCCGCGCGGTCCCGCCTGGTCCGACCCCTGCTGCGCTGGCTGCTCGTGCGGCCCCTGTCCGAGGTGATCTACGGCCGCGATGCGCGGCGCTTCGCCGATCGTCACCGGGCCACCGGTGGACGGGCGACGGTCTACCGGTTGCTGCGGCACCCGTCCGTGGCGCCGGTCGGTGCGGTGCACATGAGCGACCTGCCGTTGCTGCTCGGCGGTCGGTCGGCGTGGGTGGGCAGTCGCTTCGTGCCGGAGCGGGACTGGCCGGAGGTCGAACGGCGCGGGCGGGCGTTCCGGGCGGTCTGGGCGGAGTTCGCGCGGACCGGACGGGTGACGGCGGCGGACGACGAGACGCTGGTGTTCGACCGGGGGTGACCTCCACCGGGCCCGTACCGGCTGCACCGCGAGGGGCCGGGCACTCGGCCCCGACCCCTGCGACGGTGTGCTGCGGTGTCGCGGTGCTCAGCCGCGACGCGTCGCCCCGATCGCCCAGACCCGGGGCGGTTCGACCCCGTTGACGGCGTGGTCGCCGACGATCCGGGCCTTGAACACCCACGGGTTGTGGCTCCCCGCGGTGCGGGCGTTCCGCCAGTGCCGGTCGAGGTTCTTCGTCGTGCTCACACCCGAGGCCGCGAGGGCGTCGAACAGGTGTGACGTCGCCGTGGTCGCGAGGGACGTGAGCGAGACCTGCGCCTGTGCGGTCGCGAGCTCGGCGCGGTCGTTGCGGCGCTCGTCCTCTGCCTCGTCGAGGGCAGCACCCTCGTACGCGGCCTGCAGCGCCTCGGCTGCCCGGTCGACGATCGCGGTCGCCGCGAATCCGGCCGCGGACACCTCGCCGACGACCTGCAGGATCTGCGGGTCCGCGGCGAAGGTGTCGGCGTTGCCGTGCGAGAACACCCGGTTGCGGTTCCTGACCTGCAGCGCGATCTCCCGCTCGGCGGCCAGGACGGAGCCGGCGAGCACGGTGAGGAGCACCGCCTGGTAGAACGCGGTCTGGTACTTGAACCGGTCGTCGAACAGCACGACCGCGTCGGCCTGCACGACGGCGTCGGTGAACGTGCTCGTCCCCGAGCCCGTGGTCCGCTGGCCGAAGCCGTCCCAGTCGTCCGAGTGGGCGACCCCCGGCTGGTGTGCGTCGACGATCGCGATGACCCGCTCGCCGGTGTCGGTGCGCTCCGCGTACGTGTCGATCCAGTCCGCGAAGATGCTGCCCGTCGAGTAGTACTTCTGCCCGCTGACGCGGAAGGTGCCGTCGTCCTGCGGCGTGACCTTCGTGACGACGTCGCCGACCTGCACGGCCCCGACCTCGGTCCAGGAGTTGCCGGCGATCTCGCCCCGACCGAAGCGTCCGAGCCAGGCATCGCGTTCGCCGGAGCGCCCGACGAGCCGGTCCTCCACGAGGGCGAAGTGCCCGCGCAGGGCCTGCGGGATGTTGCTGTCCGCGGCGGCGAGCTCGGTGAGCAGGCGGAAGAGCTGCGGGAGGGTCGCGCCCGCGCCACCGAACGCGACGGGGACGCGGACCGCGCCGAACCCGGCGGCTGCGAGTTCGCGGATCTCGTCGAAGGGGAGCCGATGGTCCTGCTCCCGCTCGGAGGCGCCGGCGGCGATGCGGTCGAAGATCGGCCGGAAGCGACCGGCAAGGGTCTCGTAGTCGACCGGTGCGGTGGTCTGGGCGGTGCCGAGCTGGTCGGCCGTGGTGTCGGTCATGGTGTCGTGCCTTCCGGGTTGCGTGTGCGGGTGCTGTTCAGGCGGTGGCCGTCGGTGTGACGACCTGGGGCTGGGCGGGGGTCGACGGTGCTCTGCGACCCCCGCGTCGGGAGAGCACGGCCGCGCCGACGAAGACGACGAGCGCGACCAGGGCGGCGCCGACGGTCCACGCGGCCCCGGCCGGCCACCGACCGGAGAGCCCGAGGAGCGCCGGCGCGGTCGTGGTGGTCTGGCTGGCGAGGACGAGGGCCCAGGCGGTGTACCGGCCGAGGTCACGACCCAGGGCGAGCAGGAGGAAGAAGAGCGTCCAGAGCCCGGCCCAGGTCGCCCACAGCACGGCGAGGACCGGGTCGACGGTGACGTTCGTGACCGCGAAGACGACGGCGATCGCGGCGACGAGGCCGCAGAACCAGCCGAGCCCCGTCGAGCCGAGCCCCGCGAGCGCGTCGATCCCCACGTACAGGTAGGTGAGGCCGAAGAGGAACGTCCCCGCGATCGAGAGCAGGACGGGCAGTGACCCGTCGGCCGTGACGGAGACGGCCGTGCACAGCACGAGCTGCAGCCCGCCGATCAGGACGTTGAACACACCGCTGTCACGGCCGGGGACCCGACCGAGCAGGGTGAGCCCGTTGATGAGCAGTGCCGCTCCGGAGAGCACCAAGCAGATGTACGCCATGGCGACGACCGTGGCAGCGAGGGGACCGCCGCGGAAGGGTTGTGTCGCACTGTGTCCGACGGTGACGATCCGTGAGGTCGAGCGCTCACTGCTGCTCCCGACGTCGCTCGCCCCCGGACGGGAGGTCGCGCGCACACCGCTCCGTGGGCAGGATCGACCACATGCCCGACGCCGACCTCCGCGCCCGCATCGTCTCCGGTGCTGCCGATGCCTTCCGTGACGGCGACTTCCACACGGTCGGCCCGGACGACGTCGCCCGGGCCGCCGACGTCACGGTGGCCGAGGTGCACCGCGTGTTCCCGTCGTGGGACCTGCTCGTCGTGGCCGTCGTCGACCGGTGGACCAAGGACGGCCGCGATGCGCTCCGCGGGGTCGCCGAGCAGGAGGGGGCCGTCGCGTACCTCCGAGCCCGGCTCGACCGCGGGCACCGGCACCCCGCGGTCGTGCGGGTCCGCGTCGCGCTGCTCAGCGCGACCTCGACCCCGGGCCACCCGGCGTCGGGGTGGTTCCGGCAGCAGTACACGATGCTCTTCGAGGACGTGACCCTCGCCCTCGTGCGGGACGTCGTCGCCGGTCGTGAGTCCCGCGGGGCTGCTCCGCGGCACGCCGCCGAGCAGCTCGTCGCGCTCTTCGAGGGGCTGCAGCTGCAGGCGATGCTCCGCGACGACGCCGACCTGCTCGCCGGGTGGGACCGGGCGGTCGCACGCATGCGGGCCGGCTGGGCCGCCGCCGCCGTCGCGGCCTGAGGGGAGCCGGCCGCGCGGGTACCGGACGTTCACGCAGCGCCCTGCCGGGGCCCGCGGGTACCCGGACGTTCGCGCAGCGCCCTGCCGGTGCCGGGTCCTAGGACCCGCGTGTCCCGTGCCCGCGGAGTCCACGGCCGACGAGCAGCACGACGGCACCCACGACCAGGGCGACCGCGACGAGTGCCGGCACCCGGAACGCCAGCGCGGTGACCACGCCACCGATCCCGCCGCCGGCGAGGAACGACCGCACCCCGACGGCCAGCGCCAGGACGACGACCACGGCCAGGGCTGCGACCGGGACGAACCGCTCGACGGGGCGCAGGGGCCCGACCGGCCGGACGTCGGCGCGTCGCCACCACACCGCGGCGACGACGAGCAGGGCGAGCAGCCCGAGCACGCTCGACAGGTCCTGCAGCAGGAAGGGCAGCGGGTACCCGCCGACGGCGCCGTCCCGCAGTGCGGGCCAGGCCCGGACCACGAAGCCGTGCTCGTGGGTGAAGCCGTCCCACACGACGTGCGTGACGCTGCCGAGCAGGCAGCCCACGACCACCGGCAGCACGTCGCCCGCACCGAGTGCCGGCCGGCGACCCCAGCCCCGCGGCAGACGCCGACGCAGCCCCGGGACGACCGGTGACCATGCCGGCCGCACGAGGAACCACCACGTGGCGAGCACCACGAGGGAGACGGCGAGGTCGATGGTCGGGACGCCCCACCACGAGTGCGCGTCCTCGTAGGGCGGCAGGAACGGCGCGAACAGCACCGTGTCCGGCGCCATCGAACCGATCGCGACGGCGGCGACCGGCACGGGCAGGCGACGTGCTGCCAGGGCGACGACCGCGTGGCTGACGGTGAAGGGCACGGTCACGTCCTCGTCATCGGGCCAGGTGCGTGCGGTGCACGAACCACTCGACGCCCTCGGCCAGGGCGACACCGGCGGTGTGCCAGTCGTGGCCACCGTCCTCGATGATGCGCTCCGTCACCGTGACGCCGGCTGCACGTGCGGCCGCCACGACCCGCGGGACGACCGGTCCGTACCGGCTGTCGTCCGCACCGGCCGCGACGAACGCGGCGGAGTCGCGGTACGGCGCCCGTTCGGCGAGCACTCGGAGCGGCTGCGCGGCCTCGTACGCCGCCCGGTCACCGCGGAAACCCCTCGAGACGGTGTCGTCGCGACCCTGCAGGACCGGCCCGATCTGTCCCGAGACGTCGATCCACGAACCGAACCGGTCGGGTCGGCCGGCCCCGAGCTGCAGGGCGCAGGTACCTCCCTGCGAGAAACCCGCGATGGCCCAGTCCGCCCCGCCGGCAGCGGCGTGCAGGTGCTCGCGCACCCAGGTCGGGACGTCGTGCGTCAGGTAGGTGGCGCTGTTCCCGAGCGGACCGTCGACGCACATCGGGTTGTTCGATGCCCGGGCGAGCTGGTCTGGCATCACGACGATCGGCGCGAGTCCGCGGTGCCGGTGGGCGATCGCGTCGAGCCGGGTCGCCATGCGGCCGGCCTCGACGATGTTCGCCGGAGCGGCGCCGGGTCCCTGCCCGGAGAGCATCACGACGACGGGCAGCTCCGGGGCGTGCTCGACGAGGGCGGCCGGGGGGAGCCAGACGATCGCGGGTCGGGCGTGGAAGTGCGACACGGTGCCCGGGATCCGCACCGAACCGTAGCGGCCGTGGGCCGGCATGTCGCGCGGGGGTCGCCAGCTCGCGGCGTCGACCGGGGCCGATCCCGGGGCCGGGTCGTCCGGCAGGCGGAGGGGCGGCACGTGCGACTGCCCCAGGGCGTCGGCGATCGTGGGGAAGAGCCCGGCGTCCCGGTTCACCGCCAGTCCGCCGGACACCAGGGCGAGGGGGACCAGCAGCGCGGCGACCACCCGGGTCAGCACCCGGCCCCGCCGTGCCCGGCCACCGCGGACGAGTCCGACGACCGCGACCCCGAGCAGTGCGCACACCACACCCGTCCAGACCCGGTCGACCCAGGTCGGCGGGACGCCGAGCACGTCGAGGACGTCGCCGAGGAACCAGGAGAGCAGGGTCCCGACCAGCGCTCCCGCGACGATCGCGACGGCTGCCCAGCGCCAGGAGCGGCGGACGGCGGTGAGGACGAGGACGGCGGCGACCAGGGTCAGGGCGTAGAGGGGCAGCAGCACGTGGGCGGACAGGAGCGGCAGGGTGGTCACGGGCGGGTCCGACGGTCGGGACGCTCTCGGACACCCGGCGGGTGACGGGACAGGAGCGGCGTGGTCCAGCGACGGTAGCGAGCCGAGGTGTCCGGACCGGCAGCGGGGAGCCCGTCCCCGGCGGTCTCCCGGCTGATCCTGAGCGATCCTGCACAGGGGGTGGCCGGCCGACGGTCCGGAGCTGTCCGAGCGGCCAGGCCCGGGTGGTCCGTCGACCGTGCGGAGGACCGCACCGTCCCCGCACCGGACGGTGGCGGGCGGCGCGTCTGGGTGTGCCCTCCAGGGGATCCTGGCAAGGTCGGCGGATGGAGTACACGGACTACGACACCCGGCTCGCCGCCTACGGCGTGATCACCGAGGGCGACCGTGTGCTCCTGGCCCGACTGCGGGTCCCCGAGGCCGGCACGTGGACGCTGCCGGGCGGCGGGGTCGAGTTCGACGAGACCGTCGAGCAGGCCGTCGTGCGCGAGGTCCTCGAGGAGACCGGGTACGAGGCGACGTGCGGTCCGCTCCTCGGCGTCCGGCACCACATCGTGCCGAAGGAGCGCCGGATGCACGACAACGGGCGGCCGATGAAGGCGGTGCAGGTCGTGTTCCGCGTGACCGTCACCGGCGGCGAGCTGCGCAGCGAGACGGACGGCTCGACCGACGAGGCCGCGTGGGTCCCGGTCGCCGAGCTGCCCCACCGACGGCACGGGCTGCTCGTGCCGATCGCCCTCGGCTGGGCTCGACGACCGTGAGCGGCGAGGCCACCGACCTGTCCGCCCGGCTCTGGGACGAGCGGGCGCTGCTCGGCGACCTGGTCACCGCTGCGGCCGACCCCGACCGCGTCCGCCGGCTCCTCGACCGGTTGCGCGAGCTGCGCCTGGAGCAGGACGTCCTCGTGCACGCCCTCGCCGAGCAGTGGGGCACCGGTCCCGACACCGCCACGCTCCGGTCGCTCGAGCGTGTCGCACCCCCGCCGTGGGACCTGCTCCTGCCCGAGCACCTGACAGCCCTGGCGAGCCTGACCGCCGAGGTCGCCGCGGTGCTGCCACCCGGCCCCGTGCGCGACGCGTGGGACCGGATCAGCCCTCGAGCACGCTGAGCACGTTGCCCGACGGGTCGGTGAACCACGCGATGAGCGGACCGCCGTGCCGGTTCACCCCGTGCTCGTCGGTCACGCCCTCGTAGCGCAGGAACGTGACGCCCTTCGCCGACAGCTCGTCCACGGCTGCGTCGACGTCCGGCACCGGGAAGTTCAGCACCGTGAACGACGCCGGCTCGTGCGCGGGCCCCTTCGGGTAGACGAGCACCCCGGTGCCGGAGCCGACGTGCAGCACGAGCATGCCGTGGTCCTCGCTCACCGGCAGCCCGAGGACGCCCTCGTAGAACGCCCGCGCCCCGGGGAGGTCACGCACCGAGAACCCGCTGAACGCCGTCGTCGCATCGACCATGCGGCCAGTGAACCACCGCTCCTGTCAGGATGGGACGGTGACCCCGACCGAGCTGTCCGTCGACGCCGCCGTCGAGCGGGCGGTGGCGCTCGCCGCGGGTCCCGGCCGCGCGGTGCTCGGCATCGCAGGGGCGCCCGGGGCGGGCAAGTCGACGCTGGCACGCCGGATCGTCGTCGCCGTCGACGCCGCGCACGGGCCCGGCACCGCGGTGCAGGTCCCGATGGACGGCTTCCACCTGGCGAACGCGGCACTCGACGCCCTCGGCCGGCACGACCGCAAGGGCGCGATCGACACCTTCGACGCGGCCGGCTACGTCGCCCTCGTCCGTCGTCTGGTCGTCGCGGACGACGACGTCGTCTGGGCGCCGGACTTCGACCGCCGCGTCGACGAGCCCGTCGCCGGCAGCATCGCCGTGCCGCGGAGCACCCGGCTCGTCGTCTCCGAGGGCAACTACCTGCTCGACACCGACGCGCCGTGGTCCGCGCTGCCCGACCTCTTCACCGAGACGTGGGCGTGCGTCGTGGACGATCGTGTCCGCGTCGACCGTCTGGTGGGCCGGCACGTGCGGCACGGACGCGACCACGAGGCGGCCCGGACCTGGGCGCTCGAGGTCGACGGCGTGAACGCGGCGAGGGTCGCGACCACGGTGACCCGTGCCTCCCGGACGGTCCGGACCTGACCGGAGCCGGACGACCAGGGCGACCCGACCCGAGCCACCCGACCAGCAGCACCGAAGGACAGGAGCGACCATGACCATCGCCATCACCGGAGCCACCGGCAACATCGGCGGGGCCGTCGCCCGCGCGCTCGCCCGGGCGGGCACGCCGATCCGCATGCTCGTCCGTGACGCGGCCCGGGCACCCGAGCTGCCGGGAGCGGAGGTCGCGGTCGCCTCGTACGCCGACGCGACCGCGTCCCGCGCCGCGCTCGAGGGCGTCGACCTGCTGCTCATGGTCTCCGGCGCCGAGGCGCAGGACCGCCTCGACCAGCACCGCGCCTTCGTGGCAGCGGCCGCGGACGCGGGCGTCGCCCACGTCGTCTACACGTCGTTCGTGGGTGCGGCACCGGACGCCACCTTCACCCTCGGCCGCGACCACTGGGCGACCGAGCGGGCGATCGAGGAGACCTCGATGCGGCACACGTTCCTGCGGGACTCGTTCTACCTGGACTTCGTCGAGGACCTGGTCGGCGAGGACGGCGTGATCCGCGGACCGGCCGGTGTCGGCGCGATGGCCGCGGTCGCGCGGGCGGACGTCGCGCGCGTCGCGACCGAGGTGCTGCTGCACCCGTCGGACCACGCCGACCGGACGTACGAGCTCACCGGACCGGAGGCGATCACCCTCGCCCAGGCGGCCGCCACCGTGTCCGAGGTGCGCGGCCGCGCCGTGACCTACCAGCCGGAGACGGTGGCGGAGGCGTACGCCTCGCGTGCGCGCTGGAACCCGGAACCGTGGCAGGCGGACGCGTGGGTGAGCACCTACACGGCGATCGCCGAGGGTGCGCTGGCGCACGTCTCGACGGACGTCGAGCGGGTGACCGGCCGTCGGCCGTTGTCGCTGCGCGAGGTGCTGCAGTCGGACTGACCCGGCCGGGAGGCGCAGCGCGCGTCCGCCGTGTCGGCCGCGGGTACTGCTGCAGGTGCTGCGGTGGGCGCTGCGGCGGGTGCCGGTGCCGCTGCTGCGGGTAGCGGCGCTGCGGGTGCTGCTGCACGACGGGAGGCACGTCGCACCACGTCCTTCCGTGGTGCGACGTGCCGTCGGTTGTTCGCGAGCGCGTCGAACCACGTCCTCGAGTACGGGCCGATCGCCGCGCTTCGCCGCCGCGGCGCGCCGCGCCGCTGCGCCGCGCTGCGCCGCTGCGCCGCGTCAGCGCACGCGTCGGGCCGCGAGCGTCCCCGCGACGCCGAGCGTCAGCACCGCGACGAGCACGACGAGCAGCGGGGCCGTCCAGCTCCCGGTCGCGCCGTGCAGGGCCCCGGCGACGAGGGGTCCCGCCGAGCCGATCAGGTACCCGCCGCCCTGCACGAACGCGGACATCCGCCGGGCGTCGTCGTCGCTCGTGACGATCCGCACGACGATGATGAAGACGACCGTGATCCCGCCGCCCTGCGCCGCTCCGCCGAGCACCGACCAGAGCAGCCAGAGCTGCGGCGCGAACAGCAGCCCCAGGGGCATCGCGAGCCAGAGGAAGGCGACGAGGGCGATGATCGCGCGGGGCGCCCAGCGGGTCGCGAGCACCGGGACGCCGAGCGCGCCGACCACCGCCAGGATCTGGAACACGGACGAACTCGCGCCCGAGGACTCCGCCGAGAAGCCGATCTCGTCGTGCAGCAGCGTCGGGATCCACGCGGTCAGGGCGTAGTACGAGAACGCCTGCCCGCCGAAGGCCAGCGTCAGCCCCCACGTGATCAGCCGGCGTGCGGGTCGGACGGGCTCCGACGCTGCCGGCACCGTGCGGATCGACCCGGTCTCGGTCAGGAGCTCGACCGGACCCGTCGCCACCACGGGCTCGACCCGGGACGGCCGGAGCCACGCCGCGCGCGCCCCGACCGCGTACGTCCACGCGGCCCCGGCGACGACGGCGAACACCGCCCACACGGCGATGGCGACCGGCCACCCCCACGCGGCAGCGATCGGGGCGGTGCCGAGCGAGGTGATCATCGACCCGACGTTGAGCGCCGACGTGTACACACCGGTCACCAGCCCGACGCGCTCGGGCGAGGTGTCCCGTCGGATGACCACCGGGATCACGACGTTGCCGATCGTGATGCCGATGCCGATGATCGCGGTGCCGACCAGGAGCGCCGCCGCCGACGGGGTCGACCGGACGACCGTGCCCGCGAGCACGATCACGAGCGCCAGCGACACCGCACGCTCCGGGTCGGCCTTCGCGATCACCCAGCTGGCGAACGGTGTCGCCAGCGAGAAGCACAGGACCGGGATCGTCGTCAGGAGCCCGGCGATCGTCGCGGTCAGCCCGAGGTCCACGCGCAGGTCGCCGATGACCGGCGCCGGGGCCACGATCGGCCCGCGCAGGTTGAGGGCGATGAGGACGATCGCCGCCGGCAGCAGCCAGGCCGCACCGCGGAGTCCGCGACGGGCGACGGTGTTCACCGGTCCCTGCTCACGCCGCCGCGTCCGGCAGCAGGATCGGCAGCAGGTCGAGCGGGGTGGCGGCACGGGCGACGGTGCCCTCGGCCTCGGCGGGGGAGCCGTAGCCCCACTCGGCGAAGACGACCGGCACGCCGTGCACGTGGGCGCCCTCGACGTCGTGCAGCCGGTCGCCGACGAGCACCGGGCGGCTGACGTCGTGGCCGGCCGCCTCGAGTCGTCGCAGGGCCTCGGCGACGACGTCGGCCTTCGCGCTCCGGACCTCGTCGTCGCTCGCACCGGTGATGAAGTCGAAGTACCCGGTCAGGCCGTAGTGGTCGAGGATCACCGTGGCCGGTGTCTCGGGCTTGCTCGTCGCGGTGGACAGCGGCAGTCCGGCCTCGTGCAGGGTGCGGAGCACGACGTCCATGCCCGTGAACATCGCCGAGTCGAGAGCCCCGTGCGACAGGTAGTGCTCGCGGTACACGGCGAGCGTCCGCTCCGCACCGGCGTCGTCCATGCCCATCGCCGTCCGGAAGGTGTCCATGATCGGCGGGCCGACGAACGACATCAGCGTCGCGTGGTCCGGCACGGGCACGCCGACCGTGCGGAAGGTGTGCGTCATGCTCTCGAGGATCCCCGGGGCGGAGTCGCTGATGGTCCCGTCGAGGTCGAACAGGATGGCGGAGTAGGGGCGCGTCATGTCCTGACCAGCCTAGTCGCGGCGGTGGGGCCGGCCACGGGGCGGGCCGGTGGGCGCGCAGGGCGGTGGGGCGAGCCTCCCGGCTCGGTGCCGGTCCTGCGACATCGCACGCGTCGATCGACGGGTGCGGTGTCGCAGAACGCGTGCCGAGCGCGCCACGCGACCGTCAGAACAGGCGGGTGTGCCCGCCCTCGATGCCGCGCATCGCGTCGTAGTCGAGCACGAGGACGCGGATGCCGCGGTCCTCGGCGAGCGTGCGTGCCTGCGGTGCGACCGTCTGCGCGGCCAGGACGCCCTGCACCGGCCGCAGGTGCGGGTCGCGGTTCATGAGCTCGAGGTACCGCGTGAGCTGCTCGACGGCGTCGATGTTGGCGTTGCGCTTCATCTCGACCGCGACGCTCGCGCCCGCGTCGTCGCGCGCCAGGATGTCGACCGGACCGATCGCCGTCATGTACTCACGTCGGACGAGCGTGTGCCCGTCGCCGAGGAGCTCGATCTGCTCGGCGAGGAGCTGCTGCAGGTGCGCCTCGACGCCGTCCTTCACCAGACCGGGGTCGACGCCGAGGTCGTGGCTCTCGTCCGCGACGACCTCGTACAGGCTGACGATGAGCTTGTCCTGCGTCTTCTTCTGCGTGACGGTCCAGACCTGGGTGATGCCGGCGCTCGCCTGCTCCTCGTCGGGCTCGGTCATCTCGATCGAGCACGGCGGGCTCATCCAGTTCAGCGGCTTGTAGCTGCCGCCGTCCGAGTGGACGAGCAGCGAGCCGTCCGCCTTGAGCATGAGCAGACGGGTCGCGAGCGGCAGGTGGGCCGACAGGCGTCCGGCGTAGTCGACGGAGCAGCGGGCGATGACGAGACGCACCCGGCGATCCTAACGGTCGGCGCGCGTCCCACCGGACGCGGCGGGGTCCGCCACCGTGTCGTCCGTCCCGTGGTGCGTGCGGTCGGTCTGGAGGCGCGGCTCGCCCCCGCCGGGCTGCGCCGCGTCCGGCTGCTGGTCGCGTGCCGCCCCGTGGCCACCGTCGTCGCGTCCGCGCCGCTTCCGCAGCGTCTCGGCCGCCGCGCCGGTCTCGCGCGCCGCTCCCGATGCCAGGCCGGCGGCGATGATGAACACGAACACCACGAGCAGCGCGCCGAGCAGGCCGATGTGCTCGCCGAGGAAGCCGATCAGCGGCGGACCGGCGAGGAACGCCACGTAGCCGATCGTCGCCACGGCGCTGACCTTGAGCGCTGCCGAGCGGGGGTCGTCGGCGGCGGCGGACATGCCCATCGGGAAGCCGAGGCTCGCACCGAGGCCCCAGAGGACGACACCGACGATCGCGATCGGGATCACGTCCACGAAGATGAGCAGCCCGAGGCCGACCACGGCGACGGCGGCGCTCACGCGGAGCACGGGCACCCGGCCGAACCGGTCGATGAGCGGGCTGCCCGCGATGCGTCCGGCGGTCATCGCGGCGAGGAACACCGTGAGCACGGCGGAGCCGGCGGCGTTGTCGAGCCCGTGCCCGTCGATCATGGCGAGGGGCAGCCAGTCGTTGGCGGAGCCCTCGGCCAGCGCCATGCCGAGCACGATCACACCGATGAGGAGCGTCGACGGCTGTGCCCAGACCTGCCAGCGCGTGAGCTGCACCGGGGTCGGGCTGGTCGCGGTGGACTCGTGCTCCTCGTACCGGTGCTCGTCCCCGAAGCGCGACGCCGCCGCGAGCATGACCAGGCAGACCACGACGCCGAGCACCGCGAAGTGCAGCACGACGGGGACGTCGAGCGCCTCGGTCAGGGCGCCCAGCCCGGCACCGGCGAGCGTGCCGACGCTGAACGCGGCGTGGAAGAGCGGCATGATCGTGCGACCACCGGCCTTCTCGGCGGCGGCGCCGGAGACGTTCATCGACACGTCGACCAGGCCGTTGCCGAAGCCGAACGCGATGAGACCGATCCAGATCGCGGCGAAGCCCCAGCCGGCGGTGACGGCGACGCCCGCGAAGACGAGGCCGACCGCCAGGCAGACCGAGGCCACCTGCACGCCCCGACGGGCGCCGACCTTTGCGACGATGTGGCCGGCGAAGGTCAGGCCGCCGATCGAGCCGACCGCCATGCCGAGCACGAGCAGGCCCATCTCGAAGGTGGTGGCACCGAGGGAGTCGCGCACGCTGGGGATGCGGCCGAGCCAGGTGGCGATGGCCAGACCGGACAGCGTGAAGGCCACGAAGACCGCGATGATCCAGGTGCGGGTCGTCGGGGCGGATCGGGTGGACGTCGTCGTCATGCGGAGCTTCCGGTCTCGTGCTGGTCGTGGCGGTCGCCGTTCGGGGGATTCCTGGTCGGATGTCCGCCTCCGGCTGTCCGGTCGAATCGATTCGACCGGTTCGTGTGACTACGCTAACGGGCGATGGACCACCCGGCAACAGCACCCGGCGCGTCCGGGGCGACGAACCCCCGCGACCACGCCGACGGTCCCGTGCGCCGTGGGCCCAGACCGACGCTCGCCGCGGTCGCCCGTGCAGCGGGGGTCGCACCGTCGACCGCCTCCCTCGCCTTCAGCGGTGCCGGCCCGGTGTCCGAGGACGCGAGGGCCCGGGTGCTCGCCGCCGCTGCCGAGCTCGGCTACGGGGGCCCGGACCCGCGGGCGCGCTCGCTCCGCCGGGGCCGGTCCGGGGTGATCGGCGTCGTGATGGACGAGCGGCTGAGCGATGCGTTCCGCGACCCGGTCAACGTCCTGACGCTCGACGGCATCGCCGAGGTCGCGGGCGAGGCGGGCGCCTCCCTGCTCCTCGTGCGCAGCCCCCTCGACGACGAGCACGGCGCCGGGCCGATCGTCGACGCCCCGATGGACGCCGTCGTCCTGGTCGGGTGCAACGTGCGGATCGACCCCGCGGTCGCCGTGCTCCGCCGACGACAGATCCCCGTCGTCGCGATCGAGGCCGACGACATCGAGGGCGCGGTCCCCGTCCAGCTCGACAACCGCGAGGCCTCCGGTCGTGCCGCCGACTACCTGCGCGAGCTCGGCCACACCGCGGTCACCGTCGTCACCCTCCCGCTCGACGCCGAGCGCCGCCGCGGCCCCGTCGACGCAGCGCGCGAGGCGGAGGGGGTCGCCCACACCACCCTGGAGCGTCTCCGTGGTGTGCGCGGCGTCTACCCCGACGCCGTCGCGGTCGAGGCCGCCGCCAGCTCCGTCGAGGAGGGCCGGATCGCCGGACAGTCACTGTTCACCGGCGACGGACCGGTCCCGAGCGCGGTGATCGCGCAGAGCGACCTGCTCGCCGTCGGGGTCGTCTCGGCAGCGCTCGACGCGGGACTCCGGGTGCCCGAGGACGTCAGCGTCGTCGGCTTCGACGGCATCACGGTCGACGACAGCCTGCTCCACCGCTCGCCGATCCGGCAGCTCACGACGCTGGTGCAGCCGTTCGAGCAGAAGGGTCGGGCCGCCGCACGCGCCGCGCTCGCGATGCTCGAGGGCGACGAGCCGCAGCCGGCGGCCTTCCGGTCGGAGCTGCGCGTGGGCGACACGACGGGGCCGGTGCGCCGGGCGGTCGGCGACTGAGCGCCCGGGTCCGCGACCCGCGCGCCTCCTGCCGGAGCGCTGGGGGCTAGGCGCCCGAGGTGCCGCTGGTGGCGATGCCCGCTGCGCCGATGCCGATCACGAAGATGACGAGCAGCGCCCACCCCACGACGAAGAGCCCGTTCAGGATCAGACCGGTGACCGCCATCCCGCGACCGGCGGGTTCCTTCCGGAGGCCGACGATGCCGAGGACGAACCCGACCAGCGGCACGAGGAAGGTGAACCCCAGGACGATCGACACCAGGCCGAGCACCATGCTCGCGATGCTCAGACCACGCGGCGGAGCGGGCTGGTAGCCGACCGTCACGTGCGTCGGCTGCCCGTACTGCGGCGCCGGCGCGTACTGCGGCTGCTGCGGCTGCTGCGCGTACTGCGGCTGGTGGTGGCCCTGGTTCCCCTGGCCCGGGTACTGGTCGTCACTCATCGGTTCCCCCTCGTCGAGTCCGCTGTCGCGTGCCCCAACGGTAGCTGATGGCAGGGCGCGCCCCAGGCTGGGTGCCGGTTGGGGGTTTCCTCAGCGCCGCGGGCCCCTGCCACCGACTGCTCACGAGGAGCGCTCCCTACGCTCCGTCACGTGCAGCCGATCGATCGTTCCCGGGACCTGGTGTGGCTCGTCGTGGTCCTGGTGGTCGTGTTCGTCTCGGTCGCGCTCACCGTCGTCGTCGTGCGATCGGTGGGGTCGTCCGACCAGGCGACTGCTGCTCCGGCACCGAGCGCGACGCTGATCGCGCCGCAGCGCACCCGCAGTGTGCCGACGAGTTCCCGCGGCATCCCCGCCACGGAGCGCCCGACGTCGCACGAACCGTCGAGCGTCGACCTCGCGACGACGTGGACCCCGCCCGCCGACCTCCCGCAGCAGGGGCGCCTGCTGCACGTCGCCATCCCGGGCACCCGGTCGCACTTCGTCGCGCGGGACGCCCTGCTCTGGCTCCCACCGGCGGCACTGGTCGCCGATCCGCCGCCACTCCCCGTCACCGTCCTCATGTCGGGGCAGTCACGGGGCGCCGGCCCCGACGACGTCGAGACCGGCGGGCACATCGCACACACCATGGATGCGATCGCCGGCCTGCACCGCGGCCTCGCGCCGATCGTCGTCGTGCCCGATCAGCTCGGTCCGCGATCGGGCAACCCGATGTGCGTCGACGGGCCGCTCGGCAACAGCCGGACGTACCTCGAGCAGGACGTCCCCGCGTGGATCACGAGTCACCTGCGCGTCCAGACCGGGGCCACGGCGTGGACCGTCGGCGGATTCTCGCAGGGCGGTACCTGCGCGATCCAGCTCGGGGCGGGCGATCCACAGCGCTTCGGCAACGTGATCGACGTCTCCGGTGAGCTCGGCCCGACCGAGCTGACCCGCGCCGAGACCCTGCACGGGTTCGGCGGCAGCGTCGCGGCCTGGCGTGCGGCGCAACCGATCGCGGTGATGGCCCAGCACGGCCCCTACACGGGTACGTCCGCGTTCTTCACCGCTGCGCAGCTGGACCGGCACTACGGTCCGGCGATGCCCGTGGTCGCCGCGCACGCTGCTGCGGCGGGCATGCACGTGACGCGGTGGGTCGTGCCGGGAGGCGGGCACGACTGGGCGATGGCACGCGCGGCCATCGCTGCCGGGATGGCGTGGCTGGAGCCGCACGTGGGACTCGCGGCGTCCTGACGGCTCGCTCGCCACTCGAGGGCTCCGGCCGCCGGTCCCTCAGGAGTACTCGGAACGGATGAAGGCGGCGAACCCGGGGATCGTGAACTGGAGCATCCCCCGGTCGGCTGGTTGCACGAGTCCCTTGTCGATGAGCCGCGCCCGCGGCGTGGAGAGCTGGTTCGTCCCGGTCCCCAGCGCCTCCGCGATCGACGCCCGCGAAGTCGGACCGTCGCCGAGCCGTGCCATCGCCGTCAGCAGACGCCGTTCCGAGGTCGAGCACGCCGACCACCTCGCCCGGAAGAGCGCCTCCAGGTCGGCCTGCATGGAACGGTGTCCGGTCTCGACCGAACCGACGTCGATCACCGCTCCCGGATCGGGCCGCCCTGCAGCCGCCCACGCGGAGTCGGCGATGAGCTGGACGGAGTACGGGTAGCCCTGCGCGATCGACAACGCGCGGTCGACGGCTTCCGGCGTCCACTGCACTCCGAGGAGGCGAGCCGGTCCGACCAGTGCGATCTCCTCGGCATCACGATGCAGGGGGCCGAGCGGTCGGTACGCGAGGCGTTCGCTGAAGGTGACGATCTCGGCGATGGTCTCCGGCGCGTTCGGCAGTCCAGCGGCGAAGACCGCGGCGGGGACGTCCGTACCCTCCGCCTGGAGGTGTTGCCAGGCGTAGACCAGCGTGCGGAGGCCTGCCGCGTCCGCTGACTGGATCTCGTCGACGAAGATGACGAGCGGCCGCTCCGTCGTGGCGGCGCGGATGACGTCCTCGAGGCCGCGGGCGCCCGCACGAGCGCGCTCGTCGTCCGGAGCCGTCGAGCGGAAGGTCCCCGTCGCGGTGGCGATGCCCGGCACCCCGAGCGAGAGCCGGAGTGACTCGACCTTCTCGCGGAGAGCCCTGCCGTGCGGGGCGCCGGCAGCCCCGACGGTCCGCCGCAACTCGTCGAGGATCTGCTCGACGAGCCCTTGCGGTTCACCTGCCGTCACCCACACGGTGGCCGCGCCGCGCGCAGAAGCCCGGCGTTGGTACTCGCGGAGCAGTGATGTCTTCCCGAAGCCTCGCGCGGCGTGGTCCACCCGGATCCGACCCACCAGACGGTGGAGGTCGACCAGGACTGACAGGCGCTCGTCCAGATCGGCGAGTTGGAGGGCGCGCCCGGGAACGGCGCGGGCGATCTCACCCGGTGTGTAGGGGCTCGGCTGCATGGGCCTCCGATGATCTGTTATGAAAGACGTCTTTCATAACAATCTATCGCACTCCTCCCGCCCGCGGCCCGCGCAGCCCGAGCACCACCACGGCGACGAGGTTCACCGCGCTCCCGACCAGGAACCCCGTGCTGCCCCCGGCCACGCCCCACGTCGGAGCGAGCACCGCCATGAGCACCACCCCGACGACGAACCCGGCGACCGACGCCAGCGCCACCTGCCGCGACCGCCCGGACGCGAGCAGCAGCGCCGCGGGCACGAGCCCGACCGTGAACACCCACACGCCGACCATCAGGTACCGCAGGTCCGACACGGCCTCGGCCCCCTCGGCGGGGTAGACGAGCGGCAGGAACCACCCGGCGAGCCACGCCACGAGCCCGAACACCACGGCGGTCCCGCCGGTGAAGCCGCCGACGAGCAGGAGCACCCCGCGTGCGCGCAGCGACCCGCCGTCCGAGCGGTGGGCGAACGCCGGCACGAGGACCTGGCCCAGCGCCTGGCCGACCATCGACGCCGGGGTCGCCAGGGTGAACGCCGCCGCGTAGACACCGGCCTCGTGCGCCGAGACGGAGACCTGCGCCGAGATCATCGTCAGCTGCAGCAGCCCGTTCGAGGTCACGACCGCGAGCACGTTCCAGGCCGCGAAGGCGAGCACCCCTGCGGTCGGTTCCGGTGCGCCGGGAGCACGGTTCCCTCGCGGCCAGCAGGCGACGGCGAACACGGTGTACCCGACCGCCAGCGGCAGCAGTACGAGGGGCTCGAGCCGGGCGACGCACGCTGCGACGAGCAATCCGAGGGCGAGCAGGCTCGTGACCGTGTCCCACAGTGCGACGCGTGGCGCCCGGTCGTACCCGAGTTGCGCTCCGCGGGCGTAGCAGTACAGGCCGTACCCGACCACGACCCCGACCCCGCCGACGACCATGCCCGGGCTCGCTCCCCAGGCGAGCGCGACCGGCACGGTCACGGCGGCGAGCACGGCGCTCGACACCGCCATCGAGGCCCCGAGCAGCCGGTTCACCGCGGCGTCCGAGCGACGACCGCGCAGTGCGATCGCCAGCACCCTCGACGCGGTGTTCCCCGCGGCGTTCGGCCAGAGCAGCGCGGTGAAGACCGACAGGGAGAGCAGGGCGGTGGTCTGCCCGAGGGTCTCGGTGCCGAACACCCGGCCGACGACGACGGTGACGAGCAGCTTCGCGAGCCCCTGCACGCCGATGCCGACGGTGGCGAGCAGCGCCGACGACGCGACGCGCCCGTGCCCGTCCGCGTGCCCGCCCGTGTGCCCGCTCACCGCGCCAGCGCCTGTTCGACCCAGCCCCGACGGTGCGCCCGCACCCCGAGGGTCACCGCCCGGACGCCGATGTAGCCGAGCGCGAAGGCCGCCCAGAGCCCGGCGAGCGTCCCGCCGACCCACCAGAGCAGCGGCAGGTACACGACCAGGTTCACGAGCCCGGCGACGGCGAGGTAGCGCGCGTCCCCAGCACCGATGAGCACGCCGTCGAGCACGAACACGTAGCCGGCGACGGGCATCCCGACGGCGATGAGGACGAGCACGAGCGGCAGGGCCGAGCGCACCGCGGCGGAGTCGGAGAAGACCGGTCCGAGCAGTCCGCTCACCGCGAGGGTCAGCACCCCGAGCAGTGCCCCGCCGACGATGCCGAGCAGCACGAGCCGGCTCGTGACCAGCCGCACCCGGTCGGGGTCGCGCGCGCCGAGCCCGTGGCCGACGAGCGCCTGCCCGGCGATCGCCAGGGCGTCGAGTGCGAAGGCCAGGGTCGAGAACACCGTGAGACCGACCTGGGTCGTCGCCAGGCCGGTCGTGCCCAGGCCCGAGGCGGTCGCCACGGTCGCGAGCATCGCCACGCGCAACGACGCCGTGCGCAGGAACAGCCACGCCCCGGACCGGAGCGCCCGGACGACGCCGGACGCGCCCGGTCGCAGCGGTGCACCCGATGCCCGGGCCGCACGCACGGCGATCACGACGTACACGGCGGCCATCGCCCACTGCACGATCACGGTGCCGGCGGCGGACCCCTCGACGCCCCAGCCGGCGCCGTAGATGAGCACGGCGTTGAGCAGCCCGTTCGCCACGAAGCCGATCGTCGCCACGACGAGGGGTGTCCGCGTGTCCTGCAGGCCCCGCAGCAGTCCGGTCGAGGCCGTCACGACCAGGATCCCGGGGAGCCCGATCAGCGACACCGTCAGGTACGCGGTCGCCGCGGTCGAGACCTCCGCCGAGGCGCCGAACAGCTCGACGAGCGGTCCGGCGAGCGGCCAGCCGACGAGTGCGAGCACGACACCGAGTCCGAGCGCGAGCCACATGCCGTCGATGCCGGCGTGCACCGCTCCGCGACGGTCGCCGCCGCCCAGCGCCCGGGCCACCGCGGGGGTCGTCGAGTACGCCAGGAAGACGAGCAGTCCGGTCACCGTCTGCAGCACGACGCTCGCGAGGCCCACGGCAGCCAGCGCCGTCGCCCCGAGGTGTCCGACGAGCGCCGTGTCGGTCAGCAGGAAGAGCGGCTCGACGACGAGCGCGCCGAGGGCCGGCAGCGCGAGCCGGACGATGTCCCGGTCGACCGACCGACGCTCGGTCGTCGCGGCGGGCGAGGTCGGTCGTGGCACCGGACCATCCTGCCGGAGTCGGAGCAGCACCGGTCCGTCCCGCCGGCGGTACGCTGCGCGCGTGGACCTCCTCGCGCTCGCGCCCGGCGCCGTCGGCATCGCCCTGAGCCCGCTGCCCGTCGCGTCCGTGGTCGTCCTGCTCGGGCACCGTCGCGGCTCCGCCCCCGCCGTCGCCTGCACCGCCGGCTGGACCGTGGCCGTCGCCGCGGCGCTCGTCCTGGCGGTCGCGGTGGGGGAGCGGCTCCCCGTGCAGACGGCCGGTGGCTCGTCCGTCCAGGCGATCGTCGCCGTGGTCGCCGGGGTGGTGCTCGCCGCGCTCGCGGTCTGGCAGTGGACGGTCCGCCGGCTGCCGGACGGCTCCCCGTCGAGCACCCGCTGGGCGGACGTGGTCGAGCGGGTCGGTCCGGTGCACGGCTTCGGGCTCGGGATGCTGCTGTTCTGCAACCCGAAGGCGGTCGTGCTCGCCCTGACCGCGGGGCTCGCGTTCGGGGACGCCGAGCCCGAGCTCGGCGAGGCACTGCTCGCCGGCGCGGCCTTCGTCGTGGTCGCCGCGTCGACGACGGTGCTGCCCGTGGTCCTCGTGCTCGCGGCCGGTCGTCGCGCTCGCCGTCCCCTCGCCGCGGTGCGCGCGGGCATCGCCCGGTGGGGCTCCGTCGGACTGGTCGCGGTGCTCGCCGTCCTGGCGGTGGTCCAGCTCACCGTCGGCGTGGTCGGTCTCCGCTGACGCTGGCCGACAGGGCGGGTGCGCGCAGGACCGGACCGCGGACGGAACGGACGGGAGGCCCGTGGCGGGGTCGCCACGGGTCTCCCGTCCGGTGGTCCCGGCGTCAGTCCGCGCGCGGCTCTGCCGGGATCGCCCCGGTAGCGGCGCGCGCCTCGTCCGACGCGCGGGGCGTCGCCGGGTCCGTCCCTCGGGCCCGTCCGACCAGGTCCATCAGGTGGTAGACGACGATCGCGGCGACCGTGCCGACGATGATGCCGCCGAAGGTCGCGCCGCCGAACGAGAACGTGAAGTCGGCGATGCCCATGATCAGCGCGATGCCGGCGGTCAGCTGGTTCTTCGGCTTGGCGAAGTCGACGCGGTTCTCGACCCAGATGCGGATGCCGATGACGCCGATCAGTCCGTACAGGGCGGTGGTCGCACCGCCGAGCACCCCGGCCGGCACCGAGGAGATGACCATGCCGACCTTCGGCGACAGCCCCAGCAGGATCGCGACGATCGCGGCGACCCAGTACGCGGCCGTCGAGAAGACGCGGGTCGCGGCCATCACGCCGATGTTCTCGCCGTAGGTCGTGGTGGCGGAACCGCCGCCGGCACCGGCGAGCACGGTCGAGACGCCGTCGGCGAAGAGCGCGCGACCCGTCAGCGGGGTGAGGTCACGGCCGGTCAGCTGTCCGACGCCCTTGACGTGACCGACGTTCTCGGCGACCAGGGCGAGCACGACCGGCACGAAGCCGAGGTAGATCGCGAGCTGGCCCGGGTCGAAGGCCGGGGCGGTGAAGGTCGGCAGGCCGATCCACGGGGCCGCGCTGACCGTCGACAGGTCGACCTGGCCGGAGAGCAGGGCGGCGACGTAGCCGACGAGGACGCCGATGACGATGGACAGGCGACCGAGCAGTCCCTTGAACAGCACCGTGACCAGGATGATCGCCGCGAGGGTGATCAGCGCGACGACCGGGGCCTTCGCGAAGTTGTCGCGGGCGGCCGGCGCGAGGTTGAAGCCGATCAGGGCGACGATCGCTCCCGACACCACCGGGGGCATGAGGCGGTCGATCCACCCGGCCCCGGCGAGGTGCACGATCGCGCCGACCAGGGCGAGCAGCACGCCGACCACGATGATCCCGGACAGCGCGAGCGGGATGCCGCCGATCTTCGTCGCGGCGCCGATCGGGGCGAGGAAGGCGAACGACGAGCCGAGGTAGCTCGGCAGCCGGTTGCCGGTGATCAGCAGGAAGAGGATCGTGCCGACGCCGCTGAAGAGCAGGGTCGTCGAGGGCGGGAAGCCCGTGATGAGCGGCACGAGGAAGGTGGCACCGAACATCGCGACGACGTGCTGGACGCCGAGCCCGATGGTGCGACCCCAGGAGAGGCGCTCGTCCGGCGCCACGATGGTCGAGGAGGAGACGGTCGCGCCGTCACCGTGCAGCTTCCAGCCGAGTCCCATGGCAGCACCGTAGCGGCTGCGCGGCTCACGGTGCGGGCTCGCGGGTCCCGCTGGTGCTAGTGCCCGCCGGTGTCCCCGCCCCGCGACCCCTCGCGACGCCGGACGACGAGGGTCCCGATGCCCTGCACCACGAAGAACACGGCGGAGGCGGCGAGGAGGACCGCCACGGCGACCGCGCCGGCGGACAGCCCCCTCGCGACGAGCTGCACGACCGCGACCGTGAGGAAGACGCCACCCATCACGATGACGACGGGGTTCGGCGCGACCAAGAACCGGCGACCACCGTTGACATCCGCAACAGACCGAGAGCGTGCCCGTGCCACCGCGTCGGGCAACCGACCCGCGCGCCGGTCTGCAGCTCGTCGGCCCGCACGCATTATGAACGCGACGGTGCTACCGATCACGATCGCCGCTGCGTGTGCGACCGGTGTCGGTGTCTGCAGCGATCCTGATACGAACAGGACTGCGAATCCCGTTCTTCAACCGCCCAGCGGTCGCTAGCCACTCGCGACGGGCACGCCCGAGACCAAAGCTTTCATTCAAGTCACGCCATCTGTACTACGTCGCTCTTGTCTATCACCCAACCAACCCAAGCGCTTCCTTCAAGCCGCGGTGCGTCTTCAATTCCGTAGAACGAGAATCGAATTTTTCCCGCGGATCCTTGTATTGCCATATCCAATGGGAGCCCCCTCCAGCACCGCCTGGACGGAGGTAGCCGATCACCGAGAAGCGAAATAGGCCCTCGAGAACAACTTCTGGGCTTGCTCCGGGAATTCGCTCCTCGAGAGCTGTCCGGAACTCTTCCGCCGTGAACGACTCCGCTCCAACTGCTTGAATGACTTTCAAGTAATCCTTATACTCTGGTATATGCTTCTTCACCTCGTCGTCGAGTTCATCAAGCAGGTAGCGAGAGTAGTTTGTACGGGCTTCGGTTATGTCGGCGTTGGTAATCATAGTGCTAACTGGTTCGCCTTGTTTGTGAGAATCCAATATCTCGTTACAGAATTGAATCATATCGCGTGGACGCAGGTATGTTCTATCCGTGATATGCGCGAGCTTGGTCTGACGCCGCGTCATTCTCTCACCCTCGTCGAATATCTCTTCCCAGCTCACTTCGGGCTTACTCTCGGTACCGAGCACCTCTCCGAACCTGCTCTCCATGAGAGTCTTGAGATTCACTACTCCAGAGTCAGGCTCCCACTGCAACAGATATGAATCACCCCTGATGCGATTTCTATCCTCGAAGGAGAGGGACTCGAAAATGTCGTCTCTGAGGAAAACCACCGGATTGCAGCGGATTTGCGCATCTTTGGCTGCGTGGAACAACTCACGAGCGGCGATCAGCAACCCAGCGATGCGGTCGTGGTAATGGGGATCTGAGGTAGAGAATCCGTGGTCAAGTTGATCAAAGCAAACAAAATACTCGACATTCGGATTCATCGCTGCAAATAGATTTTGCTGAATTTGCGCGTTCACCGCTTGAATGTGGATCGGTAGGCTTTCCATTGAGACCCGATCGGCACCGAAATTTGCAAAACCTAAATTGACTCCGCCCTTCCATCGCAAGGTGTACTGCGGATTGAAGAGCTGGTTCAGGCCTGGACGGATGGAACCGTAGGAGTCGATCATGAAGTCTTCTAAAGCGGCCAGCGCGCTCATCACTGACTCGTTCTCTGACCAGAAGCTTTTGCGCGCGGCTTCTAGGATTGTCTGAGTGAGTCCAAGAAGAATCAAGTACTTCCAGCTGTGTACATACCGTCGCTCCGCAGGAACCCCTACTTCTTCTTGTAGCGAGTGGTGATACCAGGGATAATCTTCGAAGCTGTACCCGCTCGCGGAAACGTCGTTGCCTGATTCTCGAACAAGCCGCTTAAAAATTGCCGTTTTACCGGCGCCCTTTCGACCGCGTACAAGATTCTTGCGGTGTGAGCGGACTGCGCGGTAAGCAGGGTGGTCTTCGAAACAGTCCTTCAGGAGCGCATCGCCATCGGCGTCGGTACCTCCGAAGCTGTCCACGCGGTCGAGCCCGGTCTTCATAGGTGGTGCCCCCTTCATCCATTGCCAAGCTAGCGTCGATCCGTCATAGCGGCCAGCCCCCGCACTGCTGTCTGTGCGTTGCGTCGTTGCCCCTGCGCTCGCTCCGCGCGGGCGCGGCCCCGATGGCTATCGTGGAGCGCATGACCGACGTCGCACGCACCTCAGGGATCCACACCGACGAGCTCGACCCGGCCGTCCGCCCGCAGGACGACCTCTACCGGCACGTGAACGGGACGTGGATCGCGCAGACGCCGATCCCCGACGACAAGGCGCGGTACGGCTCGTTCACCGTGCTCGCCGAGGACGCCGAGGTCGCCGTGCGCGAGATCGTCGAGCGCTCCCAGCAGGCCGCACCCGGCACCGAGGAGCGCAAGGTCGGTGACCTGTACACGTCCTTCACCGACGAGGAGCGGCTCGAGGCCCTCGGCACCGGACCGATCGACCCGCTGCTCGGCGAGATCGACGCCGTCGAGACCACCGACGACGTCATCGCGATGGTCGGACGCTTCGAGCGCCTGGGCCTGCCCGGCTTCGTCCAGCTCTTCGTCGACAACGACCCGGGTGACCCGGAGTCGTACGTCGTCTTCCTCGAGCAGTCCGGCCTGGGCCTGCCCGACGAGTCGTACTACCGCGAGGAGCGCTTCGCCGACATCCGGTCGAAGTACCGCGAGTTCGTCGCGTCGATGTTCCCGCTCGCGGGCTTCGCCGACGCCGGACGGAGCACCGAGGCCGTCATCGCGCTGGAGACGGCGCTCGCCGCGGCGCACTGGGACAACGTGACGACCCGCGACAGCCAGAAGACCTACAACAAGATGACCTGGGACGAGGTCGCCGCGCTCGCGAACGGCGCCGACCTGCACCTGTGGTGGCAGGCGATCGGCGCCCCGGCCGGCGCCTTCGACACCGTGGTCGTACGCGAGCCGTCGTTCATCACCGGCCTGGCCGAGCTCCTCCGCTCCCAGCCGCTCGACGCGTGGAAGGACTGGCTGCGCTGGCAGGTCATCCGCGGCTCCGCGGCGTACCTGACGAGCGCGATGTCCGCCACGAACTTCTCGTTCTACGGCACGGCGCTCACCGGTGCGCCGAAGCAGCGCGAGCGCTGGAAGCGCGGCGTCTCGCTGGTCGAGGGCGCGATGGGCGAGGCCGTCGGTCGCATCTACGTGCAGGAGCACTTCGACGAGACGTCCAAGGCCGAGATGGACGACCTCGTCGCCAACCTGGTCGAGGCGTACCGGCAGAGCATCACCGCGCTCGACTGGATGACCGACGAGACCCGCGCCCGTGCCCTCGACAAGCTCGACAAGTTCACGCCGAAGATCGGCTACCCGGTGACGTGGCGCGACTACTCGGCCCTGTCGGTCAGCCCCGACGACCTGATCGGCAACGTCCGGGCCGTCGCGAGCTTCGCGGTCGACCGCGAGCTGGGCAAGATCGGGAAGCCGATCGACCGCGACGAGTGGTTCATGACCCCGCAGACGATCAACGCGTACTACAACCCGGGGTTCAACGAGATCGTCTTCCCGGCGGCGATCCTGCAGTTCCCGTTCTTCGAGGCGTCGCGCGACGCCGCCGCGAACTACGGCGCGATCGGTGCCGTCATCGGGCACGAGATCGGCCACGGCTTCGACGACCAGGGCTCGCAGTACGACGGGGACGGCCGACTGCAGAACTGGTGGACCGAGGCCGACCGCACGGCGTTCGAGGAGCGCACGAAGGCCCTCATCGCGCAGTACGACGCGCTCGTGCCGACCGAGGTGCCGGACGGGCACGTCAACGGCGCGCTGACCATCGGCGAGAACATCGGTGACCTCGGCGGGCTGTCGATCGCGTGGAAGGCGTACCTGCTGTCCCTCGACGGCCAGGAGCCCCCGGTCGTGGACGGACTGTCCGGCGCCGAGCGCTTCTTCCTCAGCTGGGCACAGGCCTGGCGGATGGCGATCCGTCCGGAGGAGGCAGCGCGTCTGCTGAGCATCGACCCGCACTCGCCGAACGAGTTCCGCTGCAACCAGATCGTGCGGAACATCGACGGCTTCTACGAGGCCTTCGGCGTCACCGAGTCGGACACGATGTACCTCGACCCGGCCGAGCGCGTCGCGATCTGGTGATGACCGAGCCGGACGCGGCTCCGTCGTCCGAGCCGAGCGCTGACCACAGCGGGACACCCAGCGCTGCGCCGGGCGAGACGCCGGGCGCCGACACCGGTGCCTCCCGCCGTCCCCGCCGCCGACACCAGGTCGGCGGCGGGAACGGCGCTCGTGCGCGCGGACGCCACCGTGGCGGGGCCGACGAGCGGTTCGGCGCGACGGTCGACGCCCTCGGTTCGATCGCCCGTGACGGTGCCGCCGTCAGCGCGTCGATCATCGACACGTCGACCGGCAAGGCCCTGCTCGCCGTCGACGACACCCTGGTGCAGCCGGTCGCGAGCCTCGGTCGCGTGCTCCTGCTCATCGAGGTCGCCGCGCAGCTCGAGGACGGCCGGCTGCACGGCGACCGGCTCCAGCGGATGGCACGGGACACCGCCACCGGTGCCGGGCTGTGGCAGTTCCTGCAGGAACCGACGATGCAGGTGCCGGACCTGGCGACCCTGGTCGGGGCGACGGCGGACGCGTGGGCGATGAACGCACTGCTGTCGACGGTCGGCATCGACGCGGTGCGGCAGCGGGCCGAGGCGCTCGGCATCGACCGCACGGCACTCATCGACCGCGTGCGGGACCGGCGCGGTCCCGACGACGCCCCCGACGCCTCCGTGGCGCCGGCAGGCGAGCTCGCCTGGCTGATGCGCGGCCTGGCCCTCGGCGAGGTCGTCGACGAGGCGGTGTCGAACCGGGTGCTCGGCTGGCTGAGCCTGGCGAGCGACACCACGCTCGTGGCGGGCTCGTTCGGCCTCGACCCCCTGGCGCACCGTGCGCTGGACCACGGGTTGCAGGCCGTGGTCGTCACCGGCTCGTCGACCGGCGTCCGCGCCGAGGCCGGCATCCTCCGGGGACCCGGCTCGTCGGTGAGCTACGCGGTCACGGTGACCTTCGACGACGCGACACTGCAGCGGCGGCTCGCGGTCGTCGAGGCCCTGCGCACGATGGGCACCGAGGTGCTCGAGGCCGTGCACACCCCCGCCCGCCGCTGACCAGCACGGACGAGCACGGACGGGCGGGCGCCGACGGGCGCCGGCGGGCGCGACGGCTCAGTCGGCCGCCTGCCCCTCGGGCACCAGGCCCTGCACGCTGAGCAGCCCCGCGTCGGTCGACCGGCACGCCGTGATGCCGGAGTCCCGCACGAACAGTGACTCGGTCGACCCGGGCGGGTACACGCGGAACCCGTCCGCGGACACCGGGTCGCACGTCGCCGTCGGGTAGTTCTCCGCCTGGGTGATCTTCAGCGGTGCGACGGCCACCGCGCCGGGCGCCAGCGTCACGGTCGGGTGCGCCGATGCCTCGTCACGGGTGGCCGGGGCGCCGATCTGCTCACCCGAGCCGCCGCCGACGAAGGAGACCCCGGGCCACCCCTGCAGCGTGCAGGTCGTGGAGCCGGTGTTGCGGAGCGCGAGGTGCACGTACGTGCTGCCGGCGGCCCCACCGCTGCCGGACTCGACGCTGCCCGACAGCGATCCGGTGGTGCACCGGCCACCGTCGCCGCCGGACCCGCCACCCGCCGAGCCGCCCGAGGACGAGGACGACGCCGACGACGAGGACGCCGCCGACGACGAGGACGGAGCCGAGGTCGCGGTGGAGGGCGACGAGCCCCCGGCCGACGCGGTCACGGTCTGAGTCGCCGTCGGCGCCGGGTCCGGGCCGCCCGACGAACAGCCGGAGAGCGCGAGCGCGAGCACGGCCCCGGTGCTCGCGAGGACGATGGCGGAACGTGTGCTGCGGTGCATGCCTCGACGCAACACCCGCCGCGGTCCTCGGGACTCGGTGAGCGTCCAGTCGTCACGGGCACACTCGCGTCACAGCCAGGAACACGAGCGACGGAGGTCGGAACATGGCAGGCAAGCACGAGCAGGCACGCGGCGAGGACGGTCGGGCGGACGGCGTCGACTCCCGCGCCGGCGCCTTCACCGACAGCGAGATCCCGGGCGATCAGCACGTCGAGTCGCACGAGCCCGCGGGAGAGTTCGTCTCCAGCGACATCCCCGGCGAGACGCGGCCCCAGGGCGCGGGCGGCGCGGACGAGGGTGAGTACGTCGAGTCGGACATCCCCGGCGAGGCCGAGCCCACGCCGGACGGCGAGGCCGGGCACTACGTCGACAAGGACGAGTGAGGCGCCGAGGGGCACCGGTCGGAGCTGACCGGATCCTCAGGCGTCAGGACCTCAGTCGACCAGATCGGCGGCGACCAGCCGGCGGAGCGTCTCGACGCCCGCCGGCGGGCACCGGTCCGCGTCCGACGAGGTGACCCACTCCACCTCGTCCACCTCTGCGGAGGCGACGGGCGAGGCGCCATCGGCGGTGCCTCCCGGCCGGACCCGGAACAGGGCCATGGCGACCATCGTCCCCTCGCCCTGGCCGTGCGCGGCCTCGGTCACCGTACCGAACGGCTCGAGGTCCGCCTCGGTCAGGTGCAGCCCGGTCTCCTCGCGCGCCTCGCGGATCGCGGCTTCGACGTCGGTCTCGTGCGGCTCCGCCTTGCCGCCGGGCAGGTAGAGCACGTCGCGTCCGCGGGCGCGCACCATCAGGACCTGCCGGTCACGGACCAGCAGCAGCGCGCTGACGCGCAGCGTGCGGGGGACTGCCGGGAGGCTCAGCTCGCGTCCGCCTCGCCGGTGCGGTCCGTCGAGACGGGGCACTCGGGCGCGGTGCGCTCCGCGAGCGGCACGATCGGCGACGGCAGCTCCGCCTCGGGCTCGGGGTGCACGCCGAACAGGGCGTCGAGCGCCCCGACGAACTCCTCGCCGCGACCGGCGCGACCGAGCTCACGCGCGCGCACCGAGGGGCGGTGCAGCAGGACCCCGACCAGGTGCCGGAGCGCCCGTTCGGTCTGCTCGACGGACTCCGGGTCGCCGTCGCGACGCTTCGCGCGGTCGATCTCGTCGTCGAGGATGTCGAAGACGTGCTTGCGGAAGGCCACGAGCGCCGGCGTGGTCGACTGCTCGAGTGCCTGCGCACGGAAGCGCGACACGGCGTCGTCGACCATCTGACGCGCCTCGGACTCGGCGTTCAGCTCGGCGATCGGCGCGTGGATGCTGATCGTCTCGAGGTCGAGCAGCTCGACGCCCTCGACGTGGGCCGCGTCGGGGTCGACGTTGCGGGGCAGCCCGAGGTCGATGACGATGCGGCGCTGGCCGTCGGCGAGGTCGGCCGGTTCGACGACCGGGACCTCGCTCGAGGTGCAGGTGATGACGACGTCGCTCGTGCCGATCGCCTGGCGCAGGTCGGTCGCGGCGACCAGGTCGTGCTTCGCGGCGAACCAGGGCGCGCGGCCGGACGGCGAGAAGACCTGGATGTTGGCGGCGCCGCGGTCGCGCAGCGCGGCGATGGTGGTGGCCGCGTAGCTGCCGGTGCCGACGAGCAGCACGCGGGTCCGGGCCCAGTCGGTGATGCGCGACGAGGCGAGCTCGAGCCCGAGACGGACCAGCGACCGGCCGGCGGCACCGATGCGGGTGCGGGTCTTCACGCCGCGGGAGGTGTGCGCTGCCTCCTGGAACAGGCGCTCGAGGTCGGACGTCGTGGTGCCGTTGGCGCGGGCGTCCTCGAGTGCCCGGCGGACCTGGCCGGAGATCTCGGTCTCGCCGACGACGACGGACTCGAGCCCGCTGGACACGGCGAACAGGTGCTGCACGACGTCCCCGCCGCCGAGCACGCTGACGGAGTCGAGGACCTCGGCGGGAACGAGGTCGCTGGCGGTGGCGACGGCGTCGACGGTGGCCGACACGGCGGAGTCACGATCGTCGCCCGCGATGTCGAGGTAGGCCTCGAAGCGGTTGCAGGTGGCGAGGACGACGGCTCCGTCGAGCACGTCGGAGTCCGTCACCAGACGGCTCGCGGCGGTCGGTGCGCCGATGCTCAGTCGCTCCAGGAGGTCGAAGCTGGCGTTGCGGTGCGACGCCGTGAGACAGATGAGCACGTCTTCCATCGTAACTCGCGCTCGGGCCACCGGCTGTTCGCCCTCCGCGTGCACAGCAGACTGTGCGGTGGCGCCCGTGTCCGGGGCGGGTCGTGCTCGGCCGCGGATGGGACAATCAGTGGGTGACCTCCGCCGCACCCGCCGCCCTGCCCGACAGCCACCCGCTCGTGACCGGCAGGACCTCGGGGTCGCCGCTCGTCCGGGCGCTCCGTGGGGACCGTCCGGAGACGCTGCCCGTGTGGTTCATGCGGCAGGCCGGCCGGTCGCTGCCGGAGTACCGGGAGCTGCGGGTCGGCACCGCGATGCTCGACGCCTGCCTCGACCCGGCGCTGGCGTCCGAGATCACCCTGCAGCCGGTCCGTCGGCACGGGGTCGACGCCGGCATCTTCTTCAGCGACATCGTCGTGCCGATCAAGCTCGCGGGCGTGGACGTCGAGATCGTCCCCGGTCGTGGCCCGGTGCTCGGGTCCCCGATCCGCACGGCGGCCGACGTGGACGCGCTCGCCCCGCTCGACCCGGGTGCCCTGGCGCCGATCACCGAGGCCGTGCAGCGCACCGTCGCCGAGCTCGGGGACACCCCGCTCATCGGCTTCGCGGGCGCACCGTTCACGCTCGCCGCCTACCTGGTCGAGGGCGGCCCCTCGAAGGACCACATCCGCGCGCGCACGCTCATGCACAGCGACCCGGAGACCTGGGCACGGCTGCTCGACTGGGCCGCCGGCGTCTCGGGCGCCTTCCTCCGTGCGCAGGTGACAGCCGGTGCCTCGGCCGCGCAGCTCTTCGACTCGTGGGTCGGCTCGCTCTCCCGCCGGGACTACGTCGCCTCGGTGGCCCCGCACTCGGCGACGGCGCTGTCGCACGTGGCGGACCTCGGTGTCCCGCGCATCCACTTCGGCGTCGGCAGCGGCGAGGTCCTGCACGAGATGACGACGCTCGGCGACCCGTCGGACGCCGTCGCGGTCGACGCCGTGGGTGTCGACTGGCGTGTCCCGCTCGACGAGGCCGTCCGTCGCGTCGGCACCGGCGTCACCGTGCAGGGCAACATCGACCCCGCGATGCTCGCCGCCCCGTGGGAGGTGCTCGAGGCCCACGTGCGCGACGTCGTCCGCCGTGGCGGCGCTGCCCGTGCGCACGTGGTCAACCTGGGCCACGGTGTCCCGCCGGAGACCGACCCGACCGTGCTCACCCGCGTGGTCGAACTGATCCACGGGCTGGGCGACGGCCGGGGCGACGGGACCGGAGCCGCGGCGTGACCGACGTCGTCGTGGTCGGCGGTGGGGTCGCCGGCCTGGTCGCCGCCCGTGACCTGGCCGAGGGCGGCGCGCACGTCGTGCTCGTCGAGGCCGGGGAGCGCCTGGGCGGGATGATCCGCCGGCACACCGTCGCCGGGCTCGACCTCGACATGGGCGCGGAGTCCTTCGCGACCCGCACCGACGCCGTCGAGCGGCTCGCGATCGAGCTCGGCCTCGGGAACGACGTCGTGTCGCCCGACCCCCGCGGTGCGTGGCTGATGACCCGCGACGGCCGGACGGCCCCGATCCCGCAGACCGGCTTCCTCGGGATCCCGGGCAGCCCGATGGCCGCCGACGTCCTCGCGGTGGTCGGCCAGGGCGGTGGCCTCCGCGCGCAGATGGACTCGCTGCTGCCCTCGCCCGTCGGTGCCCGGGCACAGTCGCTCGGTGCCCTCGTGCGGAAGCGCATGGGGGAGCGCGTGCTCGACGACCTGGTCGTCCCGGTCGCGGGCGGCGTGTACTCCACGCACCCCGACCAGCTCGACCCCGACCGCGTGGCCCCGGGGCTCCGTGCGGCCCTGCAGCGTGAGGGCTCCCTCGCCCGCGCCGTGCTCGCCCTGCGCTCCCGGTCCGCCGCGGGCTCGGCGGTGCAGGGCATCCGCGGTGGCATCGCCCGGCTCGTGGACGAGCTCGTGGCCGACCTCGAGACCCACCGCGTCGACGTCCGGACGGGCACCCGCGCCACCGCGGTCGAGCGCTTCGCCGTCGAGACCGTGGCAGCGGACGGCACCCGCGAGCGCCTGCCCGCACAGCACGTCCTCGCGTCGACGGCCGACCCGGGCCGGACCGCGGCGGCCGACCGCACCGGCATCGAGCTCGTCACCCTGGTCGTCGACCAGCCCGAGCTCGACGCCGGTCCGCGCGGGACCGGGATGCTCGTGCACCCGGAGGCCGCCGGGGTCGGGGCGAAGGCCCTGACGCACGCGACGGTGAAGTGGCCCTGGCTGGCCGAGGCGGCCGCGGGCCGCCACGTCCTGCGGCTCAGCTACGCGACCGCACCCCACGATCCGGTGACCGGTGACGACGGGGTGGGGACGAGCCTCCCGGTCGACCCGGAGGACACCGTCGGCGCCCGCGCCGTCCGGGACGCGACCGCGCTCCTGGGCGTCCCCGTGACCGCGGACCGTGTGCAGGGCGCCGTCCGCGTCCGCTGGTACGGGCCGGACCTGACCGCAGCCGGCTTGGCCGAGGGGGTCGTCGGCATCGGCGAGACCTCCTCCGGCCGCGGTCTGGCGGGCATCGTCGCCGCGGCCCGGGCGTCCGCTGCACGCATCCTGGAATCCTGAGCGGACCGAGGAGCACCCGAGGGCTACTGTGGACCAACGCCGGACGTATTCCGTTCGGCGCATGACCACCGCACACCCTCAACAACGGAGGATCGCACATGCGAGGCAAGCTCCTGTTCGTCGCCGGCGCCGCACTCGGGTACGTCCTGGGATCGCGAGCCGGACGGGCGCGGTACGAGCAGATCAAGACCGTCAGCGGCAAGATCTGGAACAACGGCAACGTCCAGAAGGGCGTGCACCAGGCCGAGGAGTTCATCCAGGACAAGGGCCCGGACGTCGCCGAGTTCGTCGGTGAGCAGACCAAGAAGGTCGTCCGCAAGGTCAGCCAGAAGAAGGACTCGACCACCTCATGACCGACACCCGCGACCGCAAGTCGCGATCGTTGTTCGGTCTGGTCGGGGACATCCCGAAGCTGGTCAAGAACCTCGTCAAGGGCGAGATCGACCTGCTGAAGGCCGAGATGATCGCCAAGGCGAAGGTGTTCGGCCTCGCCGCCGGGCTCCTCATCGGCGCGCTCGTCATCGTGCTGTACGCGATCGGCGTGCTGCTGACCGCTGCCGTGATGGGCCTCGCGACCGTGATGCCGGCGTGGCTCGCAGCCCTGCTGCTCGCCGTCGTCATGCTCATCGTGGCCGGCATCCTCGGCTTCGTCGGCTGGAAGCGCTTCAAGAAGGGCCTGCCCCTCACCCCGAAGCGCACGATCGACAGCGTCAAAGACGACATCAACGCCGTGAAGGGCATGGGCAACAAGCCCGGCCAGCACGACCGGATCACCCGCTCCTGAGCGGGACGACCGACACCCCCACCGGAGGACCCCTGTGACCGATCAGCACGACGACCTGGCGAACCGCGTCGCGGCGACCCGCACGCAGCTGTTCGAGACCCTCGACGCCATCGAGGACAAGCTCAACGTCCCGAAGCAGCTCGGCATCGCGGCGTCCAGGGTCAAGCAGGGGATCGACGAGAAGCCGGTGCCGTACCTGGCCGGCCTCGCAGCCGGTGTGGCGGTGGTCGGGAGTATCGTCGTAGCGGTGCTCCGACGGCGGTAGACCGCCTCTGATCGGTGGTCTCCCGGACGCGGCGCGCAGCCACGACCCAGGCAACCGACAAGACGAGGAACCATGAGCTCCGACGTGCACGCAGCCACGCACGAGAACGTCCCCGACAACGCCGCCGCGCACGGCGGCAGCCCGGCGCACGAGACCGACCCGGCGAGCGGGATCGACCCGAACCTCCTCACGGCGTACGCGCTGTGGGCCGTGTTCCGGCGTCCGCTCGGGCCGATCCACCGCGTCGGTGACGACGCCGTCGCCGAGCTCGACGCCGCGGTCGCCCGCGCCGCCGACCAGGGCGTGACGATCCGCGGTTTCTACGACGTCTCCGGCTTCCGGGCCGACGCCGACGTCATGATCTGGCTGCACGGCGACGACGCACAGGCGATCCAGGCCGCGCTCCGCGACCTCCGTCGCACGGCGTTGTTCCAGGACGCCGAGCCGGTCTGGCACGCGATGGCCATGCACCGCGAGGCCGAGTTCAACAAGCGCCACACCCCGGCGTTCCTGCGCGGCAAGGACCCCGAGGCCTGGATCACGGTGTACCCGTTCGTCCGGTCCTTCGAGTGGTACCTGCTGCCGGAGGAGGAGCGCTCGAAGATGCTCCGCGACCACGGCATCGCCGGCGCGAAGTACCGCCGCGTGCTCACCAACACGATCGCGACCTTCGCCCTCAGCGACTACGAGTGGATCCTGCCGCTCGAGAGCCCCGAGCTGGTCGACCTCGTCGACCTCATGCGCGACCTGCGCTACACCGAGGCGCGCCTGCACGTGCGCGAGGAGGTCCCCTTCTTCACCGGTCGTCGGGTGACGACCGCCGAACTGCCGGAGGTGCTGTCGTGACCGACACCAGCCAGATCACCAACGGGAAGGTCCTCGCCGCGACCCCCGCCGCGGCGGACGGCCCCGAGCACGTCGAGGTCCCGACCGCGTACGACGCGATCCTGCTCGCCGGCTTCGGCGGCCCCGAGGGCCAGGACGACGTCATCCCCTTCCTCCGCAACGTCACCCGCGGCCGCGGGATCCCGGACGAGCGTCTGGAGGAGGTGGCGCACCACTACCGCCACTTCGGCGGCGTGAGTCCGATCAACGCGCAGAACCGCGCGCTCAAGGCGGCGCTCGAGGGCGAACTCGCGAAGCGCGGCATCGACATGCCCGTGCTCTGGGGCAACCGGAACTGGGCGCCCTACCTCGAGGAGGCCTTCACCGAGGCCGCCGACAAGGGCTACACCAAGCTCATCGCCATCGCGACGAGCGCCTACTCGTCGTTCTCGAGCTGCCGCCAGTACCGCGAGGACTACGCCCGCGTGCTCACCGAGACCGGCCTGATCGACACGATCCAGGTCGACAAGGTCCGCCAGTTCTTCGACCACCCGGGCTTCGTGCGCCCGTTCGTCGACGGCGTGCGCGACGGCATGGCCCGCGCGATCCGCGAGAACGAGGGCCTCGACGTCGCGACCGAGCTGCACATCCTCTTCTCGACGCACTCGATCCCGTCCACCGACGCGGCGAAGTCCGGCCCCGATTACCGGGGCTTCGACGAGCACGGCGCGTACGAGGCCCAGCACCTCGCCGTCGGCGAGGTCGTCCTCGAGCAGGCCTGGAACGAGCTGCTCGAGCAGCCGGAGTTCGCGCACCTGCAGGGCACGTCGAAGCCCGCGTGGAAGCTCGTCTACCAGTCGCGGTCGGGCCCCCCGACGCAGCCGTGGCTCGAGCCCGACATCAACGACTACATGAACGAGGAGCTGAAGGGCGGCCAGACCCGCGCGGTGCTCATCGTCCCGCTCGGCTTCGTGAGCGACCACATGGAGGTCATGTGGGACCTCGACGAAGAGGCCACCGAGACCGCGGGTGAGCTCGGCTTCTGGTCGCTCCGCACGCAGACGCCCGGCGTGGACCCGGCGTACGTCGCCGGCCTCGTCGACCTGGTGCTCGAGCGCGTCAACGGCACGCCGACGACCGAGCGTCCGCACCTGACCGACATCGGCCCCTGGTACGACGTGTGCCGTCCGGGCTGCTGCGAGAACGTGCGCGCCGGGTTCAAGCCGGCCGCGGCCGGGGTCGCCCCGTGACGGACGCCGACAGCGCGACGCCTTCCGACGGCCCGGCCCCGATCCGGCTCGGCACCCGTGCCAGCCGACTCGCGGTCGCGCAGTCGCAGGACGTCGCCGACCGTCTCGCCACGGCGGCGGGGCGTCCGGTCGAGCTCGTCACGGTGACGAGCGAGGGCGACACGAACCGCGCCTCGCTGGCGAGCCTCGGCGGCACGGGCGTCTTCGCCAGCGCCCTGCGCGAGGCCCTGGTCGCGGGCGAGGTCGACGTGCTCGTGCACTCACTGAAGGACCTGCCGACCGCTCCGTACGAGGGGCTCACGATCGCGTCGGTCCCGAAACGCGCGGACGCCCGTGACGTCCTGGTCGCCCGGAACGGCGCAACGGTGGAGACCCTGCCCGAGGGCGCGAAGGTCGGCACGGGCTCACCCCGCCGCGTCGCGCAGCTCAGGGCGAAGCGTCCCGACCTCGACGTCGTCGACATCCGCGGGAACATCGACACCCGGCTCGGCCGCGTGGACGACGACCTCGACGCCGTGGTGCTGGCCGCCGCCGGCCTCGGCCGGATCGACCGACTGGACGCGGCGACCGAGCTCCTCGACCTCGGCTTCTGGCCGAGCGCTCCCGGCCAGGGAGCACTCGCGGTCGAGGTCCGGGCGGACGAGACCGACAAGGGCCTGCTCGCTGCGCTCCGCAAGCTCGACCACGCCCCGACGCGCCTCACGGTGACGGCCGAGCGCGAGGTCCTCGCGAAGCTCGAGGCCGGATGCTCCGCCCCGATCGGTGCCACGGCGGTCGTCGATGCCGAGCTGCTGCTCGTGTCCGCGACGGTCTACCGCCCGGACGGTTCCGAGTACCGCACGGCGTCGCACGCGGCACACCTCGACGGGTCCGCGCAGGACCGTCTCGACGAGGCGCTCGAGGTCGCCGGTCGCGTGGCCGCCGAGCTCCTCGAGAACGGTGCCGCCGAGCTGGCGGACCTGGCGTCGACGGTGTCCGGTGCCCCTGCCGAGGGCGACCACTCCGCCGGGCCCGGTCTCGCCACCCCCGCCGCCGAGCAGCCGGCGGACGACAGCTCCACGTCGACGGCCTAGGCGGTCACCACGGACGACACCGCTCGCGTCGCGGACGAGGCACGGCCCCCGGTCGTCCTCGTCCCGCGCGGCGGTGCGTGGGGGGACGCGGTCGCCGCCGCGGCCCGGGAGCGCGGGCTCGTGCCCGTCGTCGTCCCGCTCATCACGGACGCTCCGCCCGCCGACCCGGCGGACCTCGACGCGGCGCTCGTCCGGTTCGCAGACGCCGCGCTCGCCCCGTCCGTCGACCGCGCGTCGGGACCGTCCGTCGTCGACGCCCCGGCCGGGAGGCACGACACACCACCCGCGGTCGGCACGCGTCCCGGGGGAGCCGGCTCCGGAGCCCCCTGGCTCGTCGTGACCAGTGCGACGGCCGTGCGCGTGGTCGCCGGGCGCGTGCCGCGCCTCCCGGCCGGCGTCCGCGTGGCCTGCGTCGGCGACGCGACCGCGCGTGCTGCCCGGCAGGCGGGGTGGCCGGTCGACCTGGTGCCGGACGAGGAGTCCGCCGCCGGGCTCGCCGCGGCCCTGCCGACGGACGCCGGACCCGTGCTGTTCCCCCGATCCGAGATCGCCGCGACCACCCTGGTCGACGCACTGCGCGCCCGCGGCATCGCCGTGTCGGAGGTGGTGGCGTACCGTACCGTGGGGACGGGCCACGATCCGATCGTCCTCGACCCCCCACCGGACGCCGTGCTCGTGACGAGCGGGAGCGTCGCCCGACAGGTCGCAGCGCGGATGACCCCGCTCGACCCGAGCACGCACGTCGCGTGCATCGGACCGTCCACCGCCGACGCCGCCCGTGCCGCGGGACTCCCCGTGCACGTGGTCGCCGCCGCTCGGTCCGCCGAAGCCCTGCTCGACGCCGTCGTCGAGACCCTCCACCCGAACCCCAGAACAGGAAGGTCATCGTGACCGGACGCTTCCCCCAGGTCCGCCCCCGTCGACTGCGGGCCACCCCCGCCATGCGACGACTCGTCGCCGAGACGCGGATCCACCCCGCCGAGCTCGTGCTGCCGATGTTCATCCGCGAGGGCGCCACCGATGCGATCGACATCTCGAGCATGCCGGGCGTGCAGCAGCACTCGCTCGACTCGTTCCGCCGGGCGCTGAACGAGGCCGCGGCGCAGGGCGTCGGCGGTGTGAACCTGTTCGGCGTGCCGACGTCGAAGGACGCCGAGGGCTCCGGTGCGACCGACCCCGACGGCATCCTGAACGTCGCGGTCCGCGTGGCGAAGGAGGAGGTCGGTGACGCACTCGTCGTGCAGTCCGACCTGTGCCTCGACGAGTTCACCGACCACGGCCACTGCGGCGTGCTGGCGGCGGACGGCTCGGTCGACAACGACGCGACGCTCCTGCGCTACCGCGACATGGCGGTCGCCCAGGCCGAGGCCGGCGCCGAGCTCGTCTGCATGAGCGGCATGATGGACGGACAGATCGCCGCCGCCCGCGACGCCCTCGACACCGCCGGCCACAGCGGCACCGCGCTCCTGGCGTACTCGGCGAAGTACGCCTCGGCGTTCTACGGGCCCTTCCGCGAGGCCGTCGCCTCGACGCTCGTCGGGGACCGCCGGACGTACCAGATCGACGCCGCCGACGGCCGCCAGGGCCTGCGCGAGGTCCTGCTCGACATCGAGGAGGGCGCCGACATCGTCATGGTGAAGCCCGCGATGAGCTACCTCGACGTCCTCGCCAGGACCGCCGACGTCTCCGAGGTCCCCGTGTGGGCGTACCAGATCTCCGGGGAGTACGCGATGATCACGGCGGCCGCCCAGAACGGGTGGATCGACCGCGACGCCGCGGCGATGGAGGCACTCGTCGGCATCAAGCGCGCCGGCGCGGACGCGATCCTGACGTACTTCGCCGTGGACATCGCACGGAAGCTCAACCAGGAGGCCGGCCTGCGCACGTCCGGCAGCACCGCGGCGGTGTCCGGCGTCGCCTCGACCGGGAAGGCCCCCGAATGACCACCACCGCTTCCACCGGCACCGCTCCGGTGTCGAACGACGAGCTGTTCGGCCGCGCGAAGGACAGCATCCCCGGCGGGGTGAACTCGCCCGTCCGCGCGTACGGCTCGGTCGGCGGCACGCCCCGGTTCCTGACCGCGGCGAACGGCCCCTACGTCACCGACGCCGAGGGGCGGCAGTACGTCGACCTCGTCGCGTCCTGGGGCCCCGCGATCCTCGGGCACGCGCACGCCGGCACGGTCGAGGCCGTGCAGCAGGCGGCATCCCGCGGCCTGTCCTTCGGGGCGTCGACCCCGGGGGAGACCGAGCTCGCCGAGCTCGTGAAGCAGCGCGTGCAGGTCGACGGCGACGGGCCGATCGAGAAGCTCCGCATGGTGTCGACCGGCACCGAGGCGACGATGACCGCCATCCGCCTGGCCCGCGGGTACACCGGCCGCGACCTCCTCGTGAAGTTCGCCGGGCACTACCACGGCCACTCGGACTCGCTGCTGGCCGAGGCCGGATCGGGTGTCGCGACGCTCGCGCTCCCGGGCAGTGCGGGCATCACCGCCGAGACCGCCGCGCAGACCCTGGTGCTGCCGTACAACGACCTCGACGCCGTCCGCGCCGCGTTCGACGAGCACTCCGAGCGCATCGCCGCCGTGATCGTCGAGTCCGCCGCCGCGAACATGGGCGTCCTCGCGCCGGAGCCCGGGTTCAACCGGGCGCTCGCGGAGATCACGCGGGCGCAGGGTGCGCTGCTCATCGTCGACGAGGTCCTGACCGGCTTCCGCGTCGGCCCGGCCGGCTGGTGGGGCCTCGAGGCCGACGGCACCGTCCCGGAGGGCACCGGGTGGAAGCCCGACCTCGTCACGTTCGGCAAGGTCATCGGCGGCGGCATGCCCCTCGCCGCGCTCGGTGGTCGTCGGGAGGTCATGGACTTCCTCGCACCGCTCGGGCCGGTCTACCAGGCGGGCACGCTGTCCGGGAACCCGCTCGCGGTCGCGGCCGGCACCGCCACGCTCCGGGCCGCGACGCCCGACGTGTACGCGCACCTGGACCGCACCGCGGCGAGGATCGCCGACGCCACGAGCGCCGCGCTCTCGGCCGAGGGGGTCGCGCACACCGTGCAGCACGCCGGCAACCTGTTCTCGTTCGCGTTCGTGGAGCAGGCACCGCGGAACTACGACGACGTCCGCGCGCAGGAGGCCTTCCGCTACGCACCGTTCTTCCACAGCATGCTCGACCAGGGCGTGACCCTGCCGCCGAGCGTGTTCGAGGCGTGGTTCGTCACGGCGGCGCACGACGACGAGGCCGTCGGCCGCGTGCTCGACGCGCTCCCCGCGGCCGCTCGCGCGGCTGCTGCCGCGACCGCGTAGGAGTCCCCTCGCAAGACGCAACGTCGGCGGTTCCGCGCAGCGACATCCCGCTGCGCGGAACCGCCGACGTTGCGTTGTGAAGGTCGGGGTGCGGTCGAGCTCGCGCTGGTGCGGAAACCGAGTGACATGTAGTGTTCCAGTGTGCTGAACACGACGCTGTCTTCGTACTTCCGCTCCGCGCGCGCTCGCCGACTCCTCGTCGACCTGGCCGTGACCGTCGCCTTCGCGTGCGTCATCTGGACGTACTCGCTCACGTACGACGGGTCGGTCGACAAGGGGGACCGGGTCGTCCAGACCTGGACCGGTTGGCACCTGGCGATCCCCGCCGTGACCGTCGCCCTGGTCGGGATCCGTCGGTTCGTGCCGTGGGTCGTGCTCCCCGCGCTGCTCGCAGTGGACTGGTACGACCGCTGGAAGTCCATCGGGAGCGAGCCCTTCGGTGTCGCGATGGGGCTGTTCGCCATCGCCAGCGAGCGTCCCTGGCGCCACACCCTCGTCGCGGGCGGTGTGGCGCTCACCGTGCTCGTGGCGTCGACACAGCTCATCGGCCGGACGACACGAGGGTTCTGGACGTGCCTGATCGTCTACACGTTCGGCATCGTCGCGGGATTGGCGGTGCGCCGTGCACAGGCCGCCCGATGGCGGGTGCTCCGGCTCCTCGCACAGTCGCGCATCGAGCGCAGGACGACCCAGCGCGCCGAGGAGCGAGCGGCGCTGGCCCTCGAGGTCCACGACGTCTGCTCCAACTCGCTCGCCGTCGTCAGTCGACTCAGCGAGGTCGCGCGCAGCCGTGTCACGACCGAGCCCGCCGAGGCGATGCGCCTCCTGGACGACGTCGCGCGCGTCGCACGGGACGGCATGACCGAGGTCCGACGGTTCGTCCGACTCGCCGAGAGCGACCCGGTCGACGGCGATGTCCACGCCATGATCGCGCGCGTCCGGGCGGTCGGCGTCCCGTTGAGGGCGACGATCTCGGGGGAGCCGCGGGACGAGCGGGTCGCAGCGACGGTGTACCGGGTGGTGCAGGAGGCCCTGACGAACGTGCTGCGCCACGCACGTCCGGCACGGGTCGACCTCGAGGTCCACCACGACCAGGACGGCGGGGTCTCCCTGCGGGTCCTGAACGACGGTGTGGTCGCCACCGTGCGCGGGGCCGGCCGCGGGACGCGTGGGATGGCCGAGCGCGTGGCGACGCTCGGGGGGAGCCTCCGAGTCGGGCCCGGGCATGAGGACGGCACCTGGTGCGTGGAGGCGGTCGTCCCTCCGCCCGGCGGCGACCTCGCGACCGCCCAGCGTCGTTCGACGGCGGTGGCACGGTGATCCGCGTCCTCGTCGTCGACGACCAGCACCTGCTCCGCACCGGGACCGCGATGGTGATCGGGACGGCGGACGACCTCGTCGTCGTGGGGGAGGCGCAGGACGGGCTCCAGGCCCTGGAACGGGTCGGTGTCCTCCGGCCGGACGTCGTCGTGACGGACGTCCGGATGCCGGGGATCGACGGCATCGAGACCACCAGGCGGATCACGGAGCGCTTCCCGGCCGTCAGGGTCCTCGTGCTCACGCAGTTCGACCTCGACGAGCACGTGTTCGGCGCCCTCGCCGCCGGCGCGAGCGGCTACCTGCTCAAGGAGAGTTCCGCCGCGGAGCTCTGCACTGCGGTCCGGACGGTGGCCGCGGGCGATGCGATCGTGGCGCCTCGAGCGTGCCGACGCCTGGTCGAGACGGTGAAGCCGGCGTTGCTCACGGCCCGCCCGCAGCAGGCTCCGGCCTCGCCCTTCGACGCCCTCAGTGCTCGGGAGCTCGACGTCGTCCGGGCCCTGGCGGACGGGTCGTCGAACGCCGAGGTGGCCCGGTCCCTCTTCATCTCCGAGGCGACCGTGAAGAGCCACGTCGCGAGCATCCTGCGGAAGCTCGGGGTCCGTGACCGCGTGCACATCGTCATCGAGGCGTTCCGCTGCGGGGTGGTCCGGGACTGATCGTCAGGGCAGGACGACGATCGGCGTCCCCAGCGGCAGTGCGTCGAGCTGCGCGACGGCATCCGGTCGGACCCGGATGCACCCGTGCGACACGCGGCCGCGGGGGTCCGGGTTGGCGTGGATCGCGATGAGCCCGCCGTCGGTGCCGGTGTACGGCTCGTCGGCTGCGGTCGCGTGCAGCGAGGTGAGCTGGATCGCCCCGGGCGCCAGCGCCTGCGCGGGGTCCACGTAGCGGGCCTGGAGGTAGCCGCTCACACCCGTCGGCGTCGGGGTGGAGTCCTGTCCGACTCCGACCTCGTGCCGGTGCGATCCCTGCGCTGTCGTGATCGTCATCGACTGCTCCGCCACGCGGACCGTGACCGAGGCGGTGGCTGGCTGCATCGCGGGCAGCTCGTCGGTCCGCGCCCACGCCGCCGTCTGCGCGGGTGCCCCCGACGCACCCGCCGTCGAGGGCAGCATCTGCCGGGCGGGCGTCAGGACGAGCGTCCAGTCGCCGGTCGTGGTCACCGCGGCGACGACGGTCGGTCCCCGCAGGAAGTTGCGCCCGGGGAGCACGGCGACCGGTTCTCCGTCGCGGGCCGCGTACAGCACCAGGTCGTGTTCGAGGAGCCCGGCGTGTGCCGCCACAGCGTCGGGCCCGGGCAGGAGTGCGCCGATGACGGCGTCGTGCACGGCGACCGGCAGGTCCTCGGTGGGCGGACCGGCCGGTGCGGTGCTCGCCTCCGGGGACGGGCTCGGTGTGGGGCTCGGCGGGGACTGGCCCTGCGCGGGCGACGTCGGGTGTGACGGACGCGGGTCCGTGGAGGTGGTGCTGCACGCCGACGCACCGGCCACGAGGGCAGCACCCACCGTGAGTCCGAGGCAACGGAGCGCTGCACGACGGTCGAGGGTCATGGATCGGTCCTTTCGACGGTCCGGGGATCAGCGGTGGGGGGACGGCGGGGCCGCGGCGACGTGGCGCCGCGGCCCCGAGCCGGATCACCCCGCGACGCGCGGGAGCTTGGTCGGGGGCTGGGTGACGCCCTGCTTCCCGACCGGGGCCTTCGGCTTCGAGCTACCAGATCCGGGGGTGCTCTTCCCCGAGTGACGGTCAGGGTTCGCCGCCTCCTCCAGCTCCGATCCGTCGTTCGCGCTGCACCCGGCCGCGAGGAGCTGCCGAGCGCTCTCCGGCGTGATGTGTCCGTCCTTGCCGTACACCGGTGTCGGCTTCGTGCCCTTCGTGCAGGTGAAGCGGTCACCCGCCGGCTGCTGCTGGCGCTGCTGCTCGGACTGCGGCTGCTTCTTCTTCTCCGCGGGCGTGGTCGATCCGTCGTTCCCGCCCGACCCCCGCGCGCCGGACCCGGTCGAGCCCGACTTCCCGCCGGAACCCTTCGTGTCCGGCGTCCGAGGGTCCTTCCGGTCCTGTCCCTGGTTGCCGGTCTGCTGCTGCGAGGTGGTCGGCCGACCGGTCTCCGACCGGTCCGGTTCCCCGTGCGCCGTGAGCGGCGCGAGGACGACCCCACCCACGAGGGCGAGCCCGGCCGACGTGGCGAGGATGGTCTTCTTGATGGTGTTCACGATGTGCTCCGTTCGGTCGTGTCGGCGGTCTCTCCGTCGACATGAACAGTGAAGCGCTGGAACACCACATGTCACACCGTCCGGACGGACGGTTGCGCACCCCGCCGTCCGGACGACGCGGCGCACGGTTCCCCGACCAGAGGTGGTTCCGGACGGGAGGCGCGGTGCGGCTACTCCGCGCGGCGCGCGTGCCAGCGGCCAGCGGTCCGCTCGATGGCCAGCGGGAAGGCGAAGGCGTGCGACACCGCCTCGGACGTGACGACCTCGTCGGCCGGGCCCTGGGCCACCACGGCACCGTCGCGCAGCAGCATCGCGTGCGAGGTCGACGCGGGCAGGTCCTCGAGGTGGTGGGTCACCATCACGCTGCCGAGGTCCGGCTGGCGCTGGCGCAGGGCGTCGACCGTCTCGAGCAGGTGCTCGCGCGCGGCGACGTCGAGTCCGGTGGCCGGCTCGTCGAGCAGCAGCAGGCGCGGTTCGCTCATCAATGCCCGGGCGATGAGGGTCCGCCCGCGTTCGCCCTGCGACAGCACCGGCCACCGGGCGTCGGCCCGTGCCGCGAGGCCGACGTCCGCGACGTGCCGTCGGGCGGTCTCGAGCTGGTCCGGCGTCGGCTCCCACCGCATCATGAGGTCCGTCGTGCCGGTCAGCCCGGTCAGGACGGTCTCGGTGACCGTCAGCGGCGACAGCATGCGGTGCCGCGGGTCGACGTGCCCGATGTGCTCGCGGAGCTCCCGCACGTCGACGCGGCCGAGCCGACGCCCGAGCAGCTCGACGGTGCCCGCGGTCGGGTGCCCGTTCGCACCGAGGACGGCGAGCAGGGTCGACTTGCCCGCGCCGTTCGGACCGAGCAGCGCCCAGTGCTCGCCGCTGCGGACGGTCAGGGCCACGTCGTGCAGCAGGTCCCGCCCGGAGCGGGTGACGCGGAGGGCTTCGGTTCTGAGCAGGACGTCGGTCACCCGGCCAGTCTGCCCGGTCGGGTGCCCCGGCCAGCCCGTCTCAGGCGGTCGCGTCGGCGTCGGCGTGCGCGTTCGCGGCGCGGATCTCCGCCATGTGCTCGGCCATCGCGCGGGACATGCTGCGGATGACGGCACCGGCGGCCTCGCCGTCGCAGGCCTTCGCCGCCGCACGGAACGAGTCGAGCCCGTGCTTGACGTCCCAGAAGACGAACTCCGGCTGCCCGATGCGGACGAACTTCGCGCGGTTGACGATGCCCTCGGCGGTCTTGCCGAGCAGCTCGTTGCCCGAGTGCGCGACGAGGAACGCGATGAGCGCGTCGACGTCGTCGTTCAGGGCGCGGTCCTCGGCGTCGGCGTGCTTGCGGGCCTGGTCGAGGAGCTTGCCGAGCTGCTTCACGGCGGCGTCGTCGAGCTTCGGCACGGCCCAGCGGGCGGCGAGCTCGGCGAACCCGAAGAGCAGCTGGAACGCGTCGTCGTACTGCTCGCGGGTCGGGGACGCGACGCGCGTGTACCGGTTCGCCTCCATCTCGACGAGCCCGAAGTCGACGAGCTTCGCGATGGCCTCGCGGATCGGGGTCCGACTGACGCCGAGCCACGCGACGAGCTCGTCGTCGTTGAGGCGTTCACCGGCCTGCAGCGTGCCGTCCTGGATCGCGGCGAGCATCTTCTCGAGCACGACGTCCCGCAGGAGCTTCCGGGGGGACGACTCCACCGACGACTTGGGTACCGGCATGGCTGCTCCTCACAGGTTCGGGTGTTCCGTGTGCCAAACCTAGCGTGTCAGTTGGCAAGCGTTCGGGAAATCACCTGAGAGGGAAAAGCATCAGCGTCGCAGGTCGACCACCGTCCGGCCGTGCACCCGTCCGGCGACCACCTCGGCGCCGATCGCCACGGCGTGCTCGAGGTCGACCGTGCGGGTGACGTCGGCGAGCAGTGCCGGGTCGAGGTCGGTCGCGAGCCGCTCCCACGCCCGCTGTCGCAGGGGCAGGGGCGCCTCGACCGAGTTGATGCCGAGCAACGACACCGCGCGCAGGATGAACGGCATCACCGACGTCGGCAGCGCGGCGTCCTGCGCCAGGCCGCACGCCGTCACCGCGCCACCCCACTTCGTCGCGGCGAGCACGTTCGCGAGCGTGGCGCCGCCGACGCTGTCCACGGCGCCGGCCCAGGTCGCGCGCTGCAGCGGCTTGCCGAGCTCAGCGATCGCCGCGCGGTCGACCACGTCCGACGCGCCGAGGGCACGGAGCGAGGCCTCGTTCGCCCGCCGCCCGGTCGAGGCGGTCACGCGGTACCCGCGGGCGGCGAGCAGGGCGATCGCCACCGTGCCGACGCCGCCGGACGCCCCCGTCACGAGGACCGGCCCGTCCTCGGGGGAGACTGTCCGCTCGAGGGCGAGGACGGAGAGCATCGCGGTGAAGCCGGCGGTGCCGATCGCCGCCGCGAACGAGTCCTCGACCGTGTCCGGCAGCACGACGAGGGACCCGCTGGGCACGATGGCGTGCTCCGCCCACCCGCCGTACCGCGTCTCGCCCAGGCCGGCGCCGTTGCACACCACGCGGTCACCGATCGCGACGTCGTGGACCCCGGGGCCGAGCGCCGACACGGTGCCGACGACGTCGATGCCCGGGACCAGCGGGTCGATCCGGGCGACGCCGGGGTTGCCCGCCAGGGCGAGCCCGTCCTTGTAGTTCACGCTCGAGTACGTGACGTCGACGCACGCCTCGCCCTCGGTGGGGTCGGGGAGGTCGACCTGCGTGATCGCGGGTGGGGTGGAACGGGAGACGAGGACTGCGCGCGTCATGGACCGGACGCTACCCCGTGCCTCCCGGCCCGATGCCCGTTCGTTCCCAGAACGGGTGCGGTACCTGGCGCAACCGGGCGTACCTGGTGGCCCCGACCGACCAGGTACGCCCGTTCCGACCAGGTACGCCCGGATCGACGCGGCGCGCCGGCAGCCAGTCCCCGGCCCCGGCCCCGGCGCGCACGCCGCGCCGCGCCGCGCCGCTCAGCCGAACATGATGGCGGCCTCGTCGTACCGCGCCTGCGGGACCGTCTTGAGCTCGCCCAGGGCGTCCTCGAACGACACGTGCACGATCTCCGTGCCCTGGAGCGCGACCATCCGGCCCCACCGCCCCTCGACCACGGAGTCGATCGCCGCGAGCCCGAGCCGTGTCGACAGCACCCGGTCGTACGCGGTCGGGGTCCCACCGCGCTGGATGTGCCCGAGCGTCGTGGCGCGGGTCTCGATCCCCGTCATCTCCTCGATCATCGGCGCGAGCCGCTCGCCGATCCCGCCCAGCCGCGGCCGCCCGAACGCGTCGAGGCCGCGCTCCGTGTGCGCGTTGTCCTCGTGGTCCGGCACGAAGCCCTCGGCGACGACCACGAGCGGCGCCCGTCCCCGGTCGTAGGCGGCACGCACCCACGCAGCGATCTGCTCCATGCTCGTCTTCTGCTCGGGGATGAGGATCGCGTGCGCGCCCGCTGCCATGCCGGAGTGCAGCGCGATCCAGCCCACGTGCCGGCCCATGACCTCGGCGACCATGCAGCGCGAGTGGGACTCGCCCGTGGTGCGGAGGCGGTCCATGGCCTCGGTCGCGATGGCGACGGCGGTGTCGAAGCCGAACGTGTAGTCGGTGGCACCGAGGTCGTTGTCGACGGTCTTCGGGACGCCGACGATCCGCAGGCCGGCGTCGGTGAGGCGCTTCGCCGCGGCCAGGGTGCCCTCGCCGCCGATCGCCACGATGGCGTCGATGCCGTGCCGTCCGAGGGTCTTCGTGATGTTCTCGACGCCGCCGTTCGGCCCCTCGAAGGGGTTCGTGCGGCTGGTTCCGAGGATCGTGCCGCCCTGCTTGGCGATGCCCTGGATGTCCTTGCGACCGAGGGGCACGATGTCCCCGTCGACGACGCCCCGCCAGCCGTCGCGGAACCCGACGAACTCGTGGCCGTGGATCGCGATGCCCTTGAGCACGATGGCGCGGATGACCGCGTTGAGGCCGGGGCAGTCGCCTCCGGAGGTGAGGATGCCGATGCGCACGGAGACTCCAACGTCGTCGGGTTGCGGGGACCTCCCCATCATGTCTGACGGTGGTGTGGCATTACCATCCCCGTGTGTCCCTGCCGTCCTCCGTCGCCTCCGGTCCGTCCGGAGCGCCCGGTCGGCGGCCGGGTGGGTCCGGCCGGGGCGTCGGGTCCGGCCAGACCTCCGCTGCGGCCGTCCGGGTCGACACCGTGTACCGGCCTGGAGGCGCGGTGGACGTCCGCGCGACCCTCCGGCCCCTGCAGCGCGGTTCCGGTGACCCCGCCTTCCAGGTGGTCGGGTCCGACACGTGGCTCGCGCTGCGCACGCCGGCGGGGACTGCCTCGGTGCTCGTGCGCCGTGCGGGCAGCGATGCCGTCGCGGTCTCCGCGTGGGGTGCCGGTGCCGCCTGGGCGGTCGAGCACGCACCGGACCTGCTCGGGCGCGGGGACGACTGGTCCGACCTCGACGTCAGCGCGCACGCCTTCCTGGCCGAGGCGCGACACCGTCAGCCGGGGTTACGGCTGCTCCGGACGAACACCGTCGTGGCGATGCTGGTGCCGGCGATCATGGAGCAGAAGGTGACCTCGCGACAGGCCTGGCGCGCGTGGCGGTACCTGCTCCGGCGCTTCGGCGAGCCGGCACCCGGTCCGGCGCCCGCGGAGATGTTCGTCCCGCCGGCCCCCGAGCAGTGGGCGCGGATCCCGAGCTGGGAGTGGCACAGGGCGGGCATCGAGCCCGGTCGCTCGGCGACGGTGATGCGGGCGGTCAAGGTCGCGCCCGCGCTCGAGCGGACGCTGGGGCTCGGTCGTGGTGGCGCGGTCGTGTCGCAGCGGCTGCAGTCGGTCCCGGGCATCGGGCAGTGGACCGCTGCCGAGACGGCGCAGCGGGCGCACGGGGACCCGGACTCGCCGAGCGTGGGCGACTACCACGTGCCGGCCCTCGTCGGGTGGGCACTGACGGGCGGCCCCGTCGACGACGACGGGATGCTCGAGCTCCTCGAGCCCTGGCGCGGGCACCGCGAGCGCATCGTGCGACTGATCGGGGGCTCGGGCTTCCGGAAGCCGACGTTCGGCCCGCGGATGACGATCCAGGACCACCGCTGGCACTGAGCCCGGACAGGACCGGAGCTGCGACGTAGGCTCCTTGTGAGAACCGATCTCACGAAGGAGGAACCATGTCGGACCCGAACACCACCCCCGCCGCCGAGGCCGAGGAGCACCGCGTCGCCGAGCACGACGTCGCCGACCACGACCACGAGCAGGACGGCGGCGAGCACGAGACCGTCGAGCACGGCGACCACGTCGACTTCGTGCACGACGGCCACCGGCACGCCCGTCACGAGGACCACTACGACGAGCACTGAGCGGCACTGACGTGACCGGCGGCGGCCGGGAGGGGTGTGGCGGAGCCGCCACGTGCCTCCCGGCCGTCGTCCGCGCAGCGGCGCCTACGGGTGCCGGGTGCCCTCGCCGGCGAACACGGCCCGGTAGCCCTCGCGGAACGTCGGGTACCGCGGCTCCCAGCCGGTCGAGCGCAGCAGGGCGTTCGCGAGCCGCTTGTCGCCGCCAGCCTGCCGCCCCTCGGGCTCGGCGCTCGGCAGCTGCTCGACGCCGAGTTCGCACGCCAGGAACGTCAGGACGTCGTCGAGTCGGACCGGTTCGTCGTCGGTACCGAGGTACGTCGGTGCGGGGTCGTCCACCCCCGCCAGGTGGACGAGTGCCGCGGCGGCGTCGTCCCGGTGGATGCGGTTCGTGTGGGGCGACGTGCCGGACGACAGCCGGGCCTGCCCGGACCGCACCTGGTCGATCAGTCGCTCGCGGCCGGGTCCGTAGATGCCCGAGAGCCGGACGAGCACGGCCTCGGGTGCCCGCTCCCGCAGCAGCGCCTCGGCCTCGAGCAGGACGCCGGCGGTCGGGGTGCTCGCTCGCGCCGGGGTCTCCTCGGTCACCTCGCTGCCGTCGTCGACGTCGTACACCGCGGTCGAGGACACGACGAGCAGCCGGGGTGAGGCGCCGGACGCGTCGATGCCGTCGAGCACGTTGCGCAGGCCGTCGACGTAGGTCGCGCGGTACTCGTCCACGGCACGGGAGCCGGCGGCGAAGGCGACGACGACCACGCCCGTCTCCGGAGCGATCGTCGGGACCTCGTGTCGGAGGTCGACGCTGCGGCCGGTGATCGGCGCGGGGATGCGCTCGGCGCGACGGCGGAGCCCGGTGACCGGGTGGCCGAGCGCTGCGAAGCGCAGGCCGGCCTCGGTACCGAGGTCGCCGCAGCCGGCGATGACGACGGGGGAGCGGTGCTGCATGCCCTGAGCTTGTCAGGTGCGCGTCGGAGCGGCCCGAGCGCGAGGGCCCGGGCTGTCGGTCGTCAGACCTGCTCGTTGTCCGGCGACTCGGGCTCGCCGCCCGAGTCGACGTCGCTGTCCTGCTGGGGGTCCTCGGTCGCGTTGCCGGTGGACGAACCGTCGGGCAGGTCCTCGGTGCGCTGGAACTCGCTCTCGGGGGCGTCCGTGGAACCGTCGGTCGGGCTGTTCTCGTGCTGCTGGTCGCTCATGGGGGGCACGCTACGCGGGAGCGCCTCCACCGCTGTCCGGGCAGGAGTGTCCCCCGGGGGGCGACTCGGGCGCGGTGCTCATGCGACCCGTACGGGCGCTGCGTCCCCCGGGTTTGTAACGGAGAGATAACGACTCAGAACTCGTCCAAACCCTTCGGCGGAGGGTCCCGAATCACCTGCATCAACCGGGAAACACCCGGAGCGCTCACCAGCCGCAGGTAGCTGGTTCTCCACCCCTTTCCGGGGTGTGTTCGGCGCACACACACTGTCCGCGCCGAGCGCGACGACGAAAGGAACGCATCTCATGCGCAAGTCCCTCAAGACCTCGATCACCCTCGCCACCACCGGCGCCCTCGTCCTCGGTGGTGCCGCGTTCGGCATCAGCTCGGCGAACGCCGCGACCCCGAACGTGCAGACGGTCTCGTCCTCGTCCGAGGCCTCGAAGATCCCCGCCCCGGTCGCATCCGTGCCGGACGTCCTCGGCGGCGACACCTCCGTCGCGCTCGACAGCAGCTTCACCGACGCGCTGACCTCGCTGGGTCTGACCCCGGGCGTCTCGGGCGACGCGAAGCTCGAGGACGGCGCCGTGTCGTTCCCGATCACCGCCGGCTCGGTCACCTACTGGAGCCCGGACGGCAACTACCGCCCCTACGTGCAGGGCCTGCTGAACCACAACGGTTCGGGTCTGACCCTCAAGGCCGGCGACACCACGGTCACGCTCGAGAACTTCGTCGTGAACCCGGGCTCGTCCAAGCTCTACGGTGACGTCCTCGTCAACGGCGAGGTCGCCGCGTCGAACGCCTACCTGTTCGAGCTCTGGGGTGGTTCGCTCAAGCCGCTGCAGCTCGAGGGTGACAACGCGGTCCTGACCGGCACCACCGTCCACATCTCCGAGGACGCTGCTGGCCTGCTGAACAAGACCTTCAGCACCGACGCCGTCAAGCGCGGCATGCTCGTCGGCACCGCCACGATCACCGCGCAGATCAAGTAACGACCCGCGGCACACCCGCCGCACCGGCACCACCACGAGAAGGCGCCGCTCCCGACCACGGGAGCGGCGCCTTCGGCACGTCCGGGTGAACGATCCGGCTGGCTGTCTCGTCGTCAGGGCATGGGACTCCGCACACGTACGAAGGTCGTCATCGGCATCGCCACCGGTGTCGTCGTCATCGGCGCCGCAGCCGTCATCGCCGGCCCGGTCATCTACGCGAACACCGTCAACGGCCAGGCCGCCGCCGCCCCCTCGCTGAGCGCCGCTCCGTCCGGCTCCGGTGCGACGCTCGATGCCCAGCAGGCCGACGGCACCTGGACGAGCACGAGCAGTTCGTACGCCGGGTACCGCGTGCACGAGGTCCTGCAGGGGAATGATGTGGACGTGGTCGGTCGGACGAAGGACGTGCAGGGCACGGCGACGGTCGACGGCGGCTCGCTCACGAAGGCGACCGTCACGGTGCAGGTCGCGACGATCTCCACACCCGAGGCCGCGCGCGACGAGTACTTCCGGAGCAAGGCCCTGCAGACCGACCGGTACCCGACGGCGACGTTCGCGCTGACGGAGCCGGTCGACGTCTCGAAGGCGCTCGACGGCAGCACCCAGGACGTCACGCTCACCGGCACGATGGACCTGCACGGCGTCGAGAAGCCGGTCACGGCCGACGCGCAGGTCGCCGTGACGAAGAACGGGTCCGTCCAGGTCGTCGGCTCGGTCCCGATCACCTTCGCCGACTACGGGGTCGAGGCCCCGTCGCTCGGCTTCGTCACCGTGGACGGGAAGGGCTCGGTCGAGTTCTCCCTCGACCTGGCGAAGTGACCGTGACGAGCCGTTCCGCCGACGAGCTGCTGGCGACGCTGTACCGCGAGCACGGCGACGCGCTCACCCGGTACGTCCGGCACCTGACGCGGGACGGCTCGACCGTCGAGGACGTCGTGCAGGAGACCATGGTCCGCGCCTGGCAGCGTCCGGCGGTGCTCGAGCGGGCGCCCGACAGCGCACGGGCCTGGCTCTTCACGGTCGCCCGGAACCTGGTCGTCGACGACGCCCGCTCCGCACGCAACCGGCGTGAGCAGGGCTCCGAGCACCCGGTCGACCGTGCCGAGGCCGACCGGACGGACGCGGTGCTCGACCGCATCGTCGTGGCGGACGCACTCGCGTCGCTCAGCCCGGACCACCGCCGCGTGGTGGTCGACGCCTACTGGCTCGGCCACACCGTGCCGGAGATCGCACGACGACACGACATCCCCGAGGGCACCGCGAAGTCGCGGTTGCACTACGGGCTCCGGGCCCTCCGGCTCGCACTGCAGGAACGAGGAGTGACCCGATGAGCGAGGACCGGTACGCGGAGTGGGACGCGGCGTACGTCCTCGGCTCGCTCACGCCCGACGAGCGGCTCGAGTACGAGCGGCACCTCGAGACGTGCGACCGCTGCACGGCGGCCGTCGCCGAGCTCGTCGGCCTGCCCGGTCTGCTCGCGAAGCTCCCGGCCGACCAGGCGGTCGAGATCGCGGCACCGGACGGGAGGCCCGACACGCGTCCCGAGAGCACCCTCGCCGCCGTCGCGCACCGCGTCCGACACCGTCGTCGCCGCCGTCGGGCATGGGTCGCCGTGACCGCGGGGCTGGCGGTCGTCGCCGCCGTGCTCGGCGGCCTCGCCGTCGGCACGGCCGGTGGACGAGGTGCGACGGTGCAGGCCGGTGGCGCGCCCACGACGTCCGCACCGACGACCGCGGGCGACCGCTACACGATGACCGGGTCGCAGGGTCTCGACGTCGACCTGGCCGTGAGCGGCGAGCAGTGGGGCACGCGCTTCGACTGGGGGTGCTCGTACGGCGGCAGGGAGTGGTCGGCGGACGGCTCGGTGATGTACGACCTCGTGGTGGTCCGGAAGGACGGCTCCGTGCAGACCGTGGCCTCGTGGTCGGCAGCCGGGGCCGAGGCCCGCGGGCTGTCGGCGTCGACGGACGTCCCGCGCGACGACATCGCCGAGGTGCAGGTCCGACTGCGCGGCGAACGCGGGTCCCTGGTGAGCACCGACCTCGCTCGACACACGGGATGATGGCGGGGTGGACCGCGCCGCACCAGTGCTCGACGACGTCGTCCGCGCGGTCGCGCGGACGGGCTTCCGCGCCCACGGCCTGCACGTGCTGGTCGGCGACGACACCGCCGAGCACCACTGGTCCGCCGACGTCCGCCGTGACGTGCACTCCGTCGCGAAGGGCGTGGTCGTCCTGGCCGTCGGGACCGCCGCGGACGACGGGCTGATCGCGCTCGACGAGTCCGTCGGCACGCTGCTGCCCGACGTCGTGCTCGGACCGGGTGTGCGGGACGTCACGCTCCGACACCTGCTGACCATGACGAGCGGCATCGACATGCCGTGGTCGCCGACGCAGACCACCGACTGGCCGGACCTGGCACGGGAGTTCCTGGGACGCCCGACCGTCGGACGGTCGTTCCGGTACGCGAACGCCAGCACCTACACGGCCGCGAGGGCCCTGGCCGCACGGGTCGGCGACGTCGGCGCGTACGCGCAGGACCGCATCTTCACCCCGCTCGGCATCGACGACGTCCGCTGGGACCGCTGCCCGCTCGGTCACGTCGTCGCGGGCGGCGGCCTGTGGCTCCGCACCGCCGAGGTCGCGCGCATCGGCCGGTTGCTGCGGGACCGCGGCGCGGCGGACGGGCGTCAGCTCGTGCCCGCGGCGGTCGTCGACGCGATGCACACCGACTGGGTCGCGGCGGGGTCGTCACCGTCGTACGACCGCTACGCCCTCGCGGGCTGGGGCGGCCCGGGACGGACCTGGCGACTGCACGGGGCGTACGGGCAGCTCGTGCTCCTGGACCCGGTCGCCGACGCCGTCGTCACCCTCACCGCGGACGACCACGAGCGTGCCGACGTGACGGCCGCGGCCGTCGCGGAGGTGCTCGCAGGCTCCAGCTGAGCCGGTCCCGCCGAGCGGGCTCTCCTCAGGCCTCCGGCTCGACCGGACCGAGTGCGTCGAGGACGCGGTGGGAGACGGACCGCAGGGTGTCCGCATCCGCAGCCACGGGCCTCCAGAACAGCTCCTCGAGTGCCGCGGTGTGCGCGCGGATGCCGGCGAGCACCGCGCGCCGACCCTCGGTCGTCATCGTCACCCAGCTGCCACGCCCGTCCGCCGGGCAGTCCGCGCGGGCGACGAGCCCGCGCCCGACCATCCGCGTGACCTGGTGGCTCACGCGCGACTTCTCCCACCCGATGCCCGCGGCGACGTCACGGACCCGCAACCGGTGGTCGGGAGCGCGGTGCAGGCCGATCAGGATCTCGAACTCGGGGATCGAGATGCCGGCACCCTGCTGGACGGCCTGGTCGAGCGCCCGGTCGAGCCGGCGCCAGACGTCGTGGAACGCGTCCCAGGTCGCCCAGTCGTGCCCCTCGCCGCCCTGCTCCGCCATGACCGCCAGCGTAACCAGCGGGCGTGCCGCGGGACCGAGGATCATCCGTTCGGCTGACTCCGGGGCAGCACTCGGCGCGCTCAGAGGTCACGTCGGACGCCCGGAATACGATCACTCCATGCCGACCCCGCACCTCCGAGACTGCACCGACGACGCGGTCACGCGGGCACAGGGGTGGATCGAGGCCGCCCGCGGGATGAAGCCGGAGCCCGCGGCCGCACGTCTGGCCGAGCTGCTCGCCGACCCCCGTGGCGCCGAGTTCGCCCGCGCGTTCGTCGACGTCGTGGTCCGGCCGGAGGACCCGAAGGTCGTCGCCCGGAACCTCGAGCGTGCGAGCCGGGCGGTACCGGACGACCTCGCCTGGTACCTCCGCGGCGCGGTGACGGTGGGCGGTGGCTTCGCGACCATGGCGCCGTGGGCGGTCGTCCCCTCCGCGCGGAAGGTGCTCCGGCGACTCGCAGGACACCTCGTCGTCGACGCCACGCCCGCCCGGACCCCCGCGGCACTCGCGAAGGTCGGCGGACCGGACACCCGACTCGACGTCGACCTGCTCGGCCCAGCCGTGCTCGGACCGGCCGGCCGCGACCGACGGCTCGCGGCACTCGACGACCTGCTGCACCAGGACGTCGCCGCCGTCACCGTCGACCTCGACGCTGTGCTGCCGCCGGTGTCCCCGTGGGACCTCGACGACGCCGTCGCCGACGCGGTCCGGCACCTCACACCGCTCCTGCACACCGCGGCGAGCCGGCCGACACCGCCCATGGTCACCCTGCAGTCCGGCCGCGCCCGAGGCGTCGAACGGGCCGTCGCGGTCCTGAGCGCGCTGCTCGAGCAGGACGGCGGGCGGGAGCTCACCCTCGGGGTGACCCTGCCCGCCGAACTCCCCGAGTCGCTCGACCTGCTCGACCGGGTGACGACCGCAGCACGGGAGCGTCGCGCATCCGGCGGGGCACCCGTGCGCGTCCGCTTCACCAAGGGCACGCTCCTCGCCACCGAAGGGGTCGACGCCGTGCTCGAGAGCCGGCCGCTCGCCGTGACCGCGGACACCCGCACGACGGACACCGCGTTCCTGCGCCTGCTCGACACGGCGATCGACCCCGAGCGGACCGACGCAGTGCACGTCGGTGTCGCCACCGACGACCCGTTCGCCCTCGCGACCGCGCACGTGCTCGCCGAGCGCCGCGGCGTGCTCGACGTCGTCGAACCCGAGCTGCTCCTCGGCACGACGCGGTACGCCGAGGTGCTGCGCACGGCGTTCGGCCACGTGGTTCTCGGTGTGCCACTGGTGCGGCCCGACGAGTTCGACGCTGCCGTCCCGTACCTCGCTCGTCGACTGCGCGAGGTCGCCGGCCACCGCCCGGTGGACGGCTCGACCACGGCCGGGTCGACGGCGGCGGACACGACCGGCTCGACCGACGACACCGCTGCCGTCGAGCGTGCCACCGCCGAGCACGTCGACGCCGTGGCCGCGCTCCTCCGTCCCGCGCCGCCCACGCGCCGCACCCAGGACCGCCGACGGCCGCCGGGTGACCCGGTGCTGCGCTCGGCTGCCGAGAACACGCAGGACACCGACCCCTCCACGCCGGGCAACCGCGCGTGGGCCGCCGAGGTGCTCGCCCGGGTACCGGAGTCGCAGCGCGGCACCAGGACGATCCGTGCCGCCCGCATCACCGACCGCGGACGCCTCGAGCGTCTCGTCGCCCGCACCGCCCAGGCCGGTGTGAACTGGGGCCGCCAGGACCCGGAGGACCGTGCCGAGCTGTTCGACCTGATCGGCCACGCGCTCGAGACCCACCGCGGGGCACTCGTCGAGACGATGATCGGCGAGCTCGGGCTCACCCTGACCGACGCCGACGGCGAGGTCAGCCGGGCCGTCGACGCCGCCACGCACGCCGCGGACCGCACGCGACACCTCGAGGACATCAACGGGGCGGTCCCGGTCCCGCCGCGCCTGACGGTCGTCGTGCCCTCGTGGAACGCCCCGCTCCTCGATGCCGCCGACGGTGTGCTCACCGCGCTCGCCGCGGGCAGCGGGGTCGTGCTCCAGCCCGCCACCGCCGCCCGACGCACCGGTGCCGTCTTCGCCGACGTGCTCTGGGACGCCGGGGTCCCGCACTCCCTGCTCCAGCTCGTCGACCTCGACGGCAGCGACCTCGCACGCGACCTCGTGGCGCACCCCGCCGTCGACCGCGTCGTCCTGACCGGCACCCCGGAGACCGCTCGGTCCTACCGCTGGTGGCGCGCGGACCTGCCCCTCGTGGCGGAGCTCACCGGGGTCGTCACCGCGGTCGTCACCCCCTCGGCCGACCTCGACCAGGCGGTGCGCGACGTCGTCGCCTCCGCCTTCGCCCGCTCCGGACAGGCGTCGTCGGCGGTGTCGCTGCTCGTGCTCGTCGGGTCCGTGGGGGAGAGCCCGCGCTTCCGCGAGCAGCTCGCCGATGCCGTCCGTGGCCTGCGCACCGCGTGGCCGACGGACGCGACCGCCCAGGTCGGGCCGCTCGTCGCCGAGCCGACCGGCGCCGTCCGGACCGCGCTCACCGAGCTGCGCCCGGGAGAGTCATGGCTCGTCGAACCGGTCGCGCTGGACGACACCGGCCGACTCTGGTCGCCGGGTGTGCGGGAGGGCGTCCGCGCCACGGGCGACCTCGCGCGGACGGCCGTGCCGGCACCCGTCCTCGACGTCGTCCGCGTGGAGACCCTCGACGAGGCGATCGCCCTGCAGCACTCCGTCGACGGCGGCTCCGTCGCGGCGCTCCACACCCTCGACCCCGACGAGGTCGCGACCTGGTCCGACCGGACCCGGGCCGGCGTGCTCGTGGTCGACCGCCCGACCACCGGGGCCCGGCCGGGACGCCAGCCCGTCGGCGGGTGGCGCGGGACCGCGGTCGGTCCGACCGTGCACCGCGGCGGGCCGCTGGCCGTGATCGGGGCGGACCGGTGGGACCCGACCCGACGTCAGCCGCACCGGAACATCCAGCTGCAGGGACTCGGCAACCGCGTCACCGCCGTCATCGAGGCGGCGCGGGCCGGACTGTCCTTCGAGGAGTTCGACCGCGTCCGTGCCGGGGCCGAGAGCGATGCCGCTGCCCGGGCATCGTTGTACGGACGATCGCGGGACACGGCGGACCTGGGCGTCGAGCGGAACGTCATCCGGTTCCGCCCGCAGTCGGTCGTGGTCCGGCAGTCCTCGGGGGTCGGCGCCGGCGACCTCGTCCGCGTGCTCGTCGCCGCGACCGCAGCGCGCGCGCACGTGCTCCTCAGCACCGCCCGTCCGCTGCCCGCCGAGCTCCTGCCGCTGTTCTCGACGGCGCGCTCGCCCCTCGACGTGGTCGACCAGGTCGTCGAGGACGACGCCACGTTCCTGGGACGGGCTGCGGCGGGCACCCTGCTGCAGGACGGGTGGTCGGACGGCGCTGAGCCGGAGGTCGACCCGATCGACCTGGTGCTCGCGCAGGGAGCGGAGCCCCGACGGCACGCGGCCTTCGGCGGCCCCGGGTCACGCGTCCGGCTGCTCGGCGGTGACGCCCGTGCCCTCGAGGAGGCCCTGGGCGCCGGCACCGAGACGACCATCCACGACGACCCCGTGGTGGAGTCCGGCATCGTCGAGATGCTGCACTTCCTGCGGGAGCAGACGGTGTCCGTCACCGCGCACCGTCACGGTGACGTCTCCCGGGTCGTCAGCCGCCTCCGGCTCTGACGGGCCAGCGGCGGGCGGCGGGCGTCCTCAGCCGGCCGTCCTCGGCCTGCTGACCTCGCGCCTGTCGACCTCCGTCAGCGGATGTAACTGATGATCTCCAGCGTCTGCACGGACTTCCGCGACTCGACACGCCATCCGTCGGCCTCGAGCTGCGCGGTCAGCGTCGCGGGCTGGCTGCTCGTCTCGGCACCGAGGTACCAGACTCGGTCGAGCCCCGACACGTCGGGCTCGCGGTCGCGTGGCTCGCGCTCTGCCCACAGCTCGCCGATCTCCGAGGCCGGGCGCACGAGCGTCAGGTCGCGCATGCCCGCGAACGCGTCGGGGTAGGCCGAGGAGACGTACTCGGTCGTCCGGATCTCGTGCCGCGGCAGCGGACCGTAGTAGACGCCGTCGCGGCTGCCGGCGGGCTCCTGCGCGCGCTCGGCGGCCAGGTGGTCCGTCGCCATCTTCCAGTGCGTGCCCGTCTTGCCGATCGGTGCGCGCTGTGCGGCGATGACGGGGTACGCGAGCAGGGCGATGACCACCACTCCCGCGGTCGCGAGGGCGAGGGTCAGACGCCAGCGCAGGAGTGCACCGAACGCGGTGAGGGCGAGCGCGATCGTGAGGGCGACGAAGGGGGTCGTGAAGGTCAGGTACCGCGCGTTGTACAGCGGCTTCACCAGGATCGACACGGCGAGGACCGCGACGAGCGGCACGACGACGGCGGGGACCGCGAGCTCCACGGCGCGGACCCGTCGGCGGAGACGCGGGACCGCGACCGTCACGAGGACGCCCACGACGGCGAGCACGATCCCCACCAGCGCGAGACGTTCCGAGTCACCGAAGTACTGCTCGACCAGGATCGACTGCACCACCTTGCGGTTGAAGTCGAACGTGGTGCCGATCCAGTAGAGCTGCTTGTCCGCCTGCCCCGAGGTCATCCGGACGAGGGGCAGCACCAGGAGCCCCGCGACCGCCGCAGCGCCGAGCCACCAGAGCCCGGCACGCAGGATCCCGGCGGGCCGACGGCGGGTCAGCTGCCAGACCAGGACCGTCACACCGTGCGCCACGACCAGCAGCGCCGAGTACAGGAAGAAGTACGAGCCGACTGCGGCGACGAGCGCGTAGCCCAGCCACCACACCCAGGCGCGCGGCACACGGTCGCGGGTGCGTTGCACGGCGACGACCAGGACGAGGGTGAGCAGGACCGCGAACGTGAAGCTGAACGCGTACGAGCGCCCCTGGCCACTCGCGGAGGTGACGCGCGGCAGGACGGCGAACACGAGTCCCGCCACGACCCCCGTCGGAGCGTCGGCGACCCGTCGGCCGAGCTCGACGAGGAGCGCTGCCGCGACGGCGGAGGCGATCACGCTCGGCAGCCGCAGGGTGAGCATGTCGTAGGGCACGACCGAGAACCACAGGTGCATCAGCGCGTAGTAGGCGCTGTGCACCCCGTCGACGTTGTGCGCCATGTGCCACAGCTCCGGCAGGGAGCGGCGCGCGGACGACATGGTCGCGGCCTCGTCGATCCCTGCCGGCGCAGCCCACGTCCCAGCGAAGGAGACCAGGAACGCCACGATGCCGACGAGCGAGGCCGGCACCGCGGGGTGACGCCAGGCCGGTCGGGCGGTGTCGGACGCGGGCACGTCGGACACGTCGTCCGATCCCGCGTCCCTGGTCGTCAGGGATCGGCGCACGGAGCCGAGCCTACCGTCCGGTCGACGACCCACCGTCTCGTCCGGGCCTCACCGGGTGTAGGCGATCACGTAGAAGTCGCCGATGCGCTCCCGGTCGTCCTCCGACCAGCCGGCCCGTGCGAGCGCCTCGCGTGCAGCAGCGGGCTGGACGCTCGTCCGTCCGCCGACGTACCAGACACGCTCGACACCCTCGAGCGGCAGGTCGTCCCCCGGAGCGAGTCGGTCGGCCCACAGCTGGCCGATGCTCGCAGCGCTGCGGATCACCGTCAGGTCGCGCATGCCGGCGAAGGCGGCCGGGTAGGAGGACGACACGTACTCCGTCGTCCGCTTCGGGTGCCCGGGCAACGGTCCGTAGTAGACCGCGTCGAGGCCGTCCCCGTCGTCGTGGGCGGCCCGGTCCGCGGCGACGTACGCCGCGACCCGTTCCCACTCGCCCCCCGGCGATCCCTCGCCGGCCCGTTGCGCGACGATCGCGGGCGTGGCGAGTGCCACGACGGCGAGGACCGCCAAGGGTGCCACGAGCCGCGCGCGGAAGGACGTCGCGCCGAGGGCGACGAGCAGGGCGACGAAGGGTGCGGCGAAGGTCAGGTACCGGGAGTTGTAGTACGGCTGCACGACCACCGACACGACGATGACGGCTGCGGTCGGGACGACGACGGTACAGAGGGCGAGCCACACTGCGAGCCGTCGGGAGCGCGACCGGCGGTCGACGAACGCGGCGACGACCCCGAGGACCGCGAGGGCCCATCCGACCAGCGCGAGCGGCAGCGACCGGGCGAAGTACTGCTGGACGAAGACCGAGTCCGCGAGCCGTCCGTCGAGGGCGAGGCGCGAGCTCATCCAGTAGAGCTGTTCGGATGCCTGCCCGGAGGTGAGGAGGGCGAGCGGCACGGTGGATGCAGCGACCAGGGCCGTCGCGGCCGCGAAGGGCAGGGCCACCTCGATCCAGTCGGAGCGACGACGCCGCACGAGCAACCACACGACCACCGCGACGGCGTGCGCGACGACGAGCAGCGCCGAGTAGAGGAAGAGGTAGGTGCTCAGTCCGCCGACGACGACGTACGCGGACCACCAGGCCCAGGCGCTGCGCCGCCGGGCGAGAGAGCGGTCCACGGCGATGACGAGGACGAGCGTGAGGGCGGCCGCCGTGGTGGTCGTCAACGCGTACGAGCGCCCTTGGATGCCGGCCGACGTCACCCGGGGGAGGACCGCGAACACCAGCCCGGCGACGATCCCGGTCCGCAGGTCGACCAGACGGCGCGCGAGCTCCACCAGCAGCCCGGCGGCGATCCCGATGCCCACGGCACCCGGCAGTCGCAGTGTCCAGAACTCGAACGGCACGACGTCGAGCCACACGTGCACCAGGGCGTAGTACAGGCTGTGCACGCCGTCCACGTGCTGTGCCATCTGCCACAGCTGTACCAGGGACCGGTTCGCGGCACTCATCGTGGCCGCCTCGTCCAGCGCGGACGGGGTGCTCCAGGCGCCGGCGAAGGACACGGCTGCAGCGACCAGACCGACCAGGACAGCGGCCAGCAGGGAGCGACGGGGCCCCCTGGCGCGACGGCGCGTGACCGGCGCGGGATCGGATCCGGTCCGCGACTCGATCCCGAGGTCGGACATCCGGCCAGGCTAGCAGCGGGGTCTGCGCGCTCCGCTGTGCGGCGGTGCCTGACCGTCCGCCGCCGACGCGCGGGCCGAGCGGCGTAGCGTCCCGTGCATGAACGCACGAGCGAACGACGACGAGGTCCAGACCGCCCCCGTGATGGACGGTGCCACCGAGGCCACCAACGAGGAGAAGCTCGCCGGCCTGGTCGAGCAGGTCGATCACGACCACGGACACGAGGGTGCCGGGGCCATGGCCGACCACCTGCGCGACCGGATGGACGAGACGGGTGTCGAGGAGGAGCAGCCGAACGACGAGGTCGAGTAGGCAGCGGCGGTCAGCGTCGGCCGGGGCGACCGTGTCCCGTGCCGACGAGGCCGACCTCGAGCACGGTGAGGACCACGGCGACGACGAGCTGTCGTGCCGCGAACCCCCGTGTCTGCCGGTCGAGGGCGATGAGCGGCACCATCGAGACGCCGTGCGTGGCGTCGACCGCTGCGCCGAGGACGTGCGCTTCCGGTGACGCTGCGCGCGTGAGCAGTGCGGCCTGCACGAGTTGCCGGGCGCCGAGCACCCGACCGAACACGGCCACCCGGCCCGTCGACCCACGCGAGGCGAGCAGGTGTGCGACGCCGATGCCGGCGCGGAGCCCCTCGACCCACCGCGCACGCTGCCGGCGGTCCCTGCGGGAGCGGCGGCTCATCGGCGCTTCCCCGCGGCCAGGGCGATCGCGCCCGCGACGCCGACGGCGGCTCCGATGATCCCGTTGCCGAGCCTGCGGTGCTCGACCCACCACGTCTGCGGCGACCAGGCGTGCGCGGAGTCGTCGAAGACCCCGTGCGCACCGTGGTCGCCCGGGACGGGCTCGTGCAGGTTCGTCGGCAGCGACTGTCCGTCCTTCTGCTCGGCCTGCTGTCCGCTGACCAGGGTCTTCGCGGCGTACCAGTCGGCGAAGCGTCCACTGATCCGGTTGCCCAGGATCGTGTAGACCGTCGATTCGCCCACCCACGTGCGGCGGCGCGGCCGCTCCGCGGTCACGGCGATCGCGCGGGCGCCGACCTCGGGCTGGTAGATCGGTGCGACGGGCTGCGGGTGGTGCGGCAGGAGCGACTTCACCCAGTTGAACTGCACCGTGTTGAGCGCGGGCATGTCGACGCGGCTCACGGCCACCCTGCTGCCCTGTTCCGTGAGCTCGGACACCACCGACTCGGTGAACCCGACGATGGCGTGCTTCGCGCTGCAGTAGGCGGCCTGCAGGGGGATGCCCCGGAAGCCCAGTGCGGAACCGACCTGGATGACGTGCCCACGGTCACGGGGGACCATCCGTGCCAGCGCCGCGCGGGTGCCGTTGACGAAGCCGAGGAAGTTGACGTCGACGGCGCGCTCGAAGTCGTCGGGGCCGGTGTCCGTGAAGCGCCCGAAGACCCCGACCATCACGCAGTTCACCCAGAGGTCGATCGGTCCGAGCTCCTGCTCGGTGCGCTCGGCGGCGGCCTCGACGGCCTGTCGGTCGGCCACGTCGGCGATCAGCGCGAGGCCTCGGCGTCCCGTGGCCTCGACCTCGGCGACGGCGGCGTCGACACCGTCGCGTCCACGGGCCAGGACGGCGACGTCCCACCCCCGGGCCGCGAGTTCGCGGACGGTCGCCCGTCCGAGCCCTGCCGAACCACCGGTCACCACTGCCACGCGCGTCATGCTGTCCGTTGTACGCGGGCTCGTCTCCGCACCGGTCCAGCCGCTGTCCCCCCGGCCGCCGGACGGCGTGGGGCAGGATGGCGCGGTGGAGACGGACGACGAGGAGCAGGCCGAGGAGGCACCTCCCGGCTGGGTGTTGCGGACCCCGACCCGGTACCGGGAGGTCCTCGGGTCACCGGTCCTCGCACTCGTGCTGGCGGTCGTCGCCGTCCTGGTCGGGAGGACGTTCGGCGATGCGCTCGCCCTCGTCACCGGGGCCGTCGCCGGTGTACTCGGGATCGCGTGCGCGGTGGTGCTCCTCGTCGCGGCGCTGCGGGCGTACCGGGAGCAGACGCGTGGCGCGTCGTGGGACCTGCACCGCGTGCGCGTCGTGGTCGGGGTCACCGCCGGAGCGGCGGTGATGGTCGCGAGTCTCGTCGTCGGGATCCCGATCGCGGCGTCGATCGGGATCGTCGGTGGCTTCTCGCAGATCAGTCGGTACGCCCGATCCGTTCCACGCTTCGACCTCTCGGCCGTGGCCTGGGCGTTCCTCGGCGTGGTCGTGAGCTGCGCGGTCCTCGTCGTCCTGGGACTCGCGCTCCCCGAGGGCACGGTGCTCCCCGGCTGGCGCGCGACGGCCTGGGTCGGTGGCGGCATCGCGGGAGCCGTGTTCGCCGCGGTGCTCGCCCTCGTGCACGCACAGCGGGCAGGCCGAGCCCCGTCGCGGTGACGGGCGGCGGCAGCCGACCGTTCGTGGAGCCGACGTCGACCGGTTCCGTCAGTCGGACGACCGCCGCAGCGCCGTCGCCAGGTGCGACCGCACCGGCAGGACCGCCGATTCCTCCTCCGGCGCCTGCGGCAGCGCTCCCAGCGAGAACGACTCGACGACGTCCGGCCCGAACAGCACGCACACCGACGACCCGCCGAACTGGAAGTACCCGAGCTCGTCGCCCTTGCCGACGTGCGCACCGTCCGAGATCCCCTCGCCGATCACGCACGAGGAGACGTCGGACATCCCGATGAACACGACCGCGATCATCCCGATCGCGGGGTCGTCGGCGTCGATGAGCACGATCGCGCGGGTGGCGACGTGTGCCAGGTAGCCCTGTGACAGCTGCGGCTCGGCGGCGTCGGTGCCCTGCGACGAGGCCTCGGAGTAGTAGGTCCCCGGTTCGACCCAGGCGCGCAGGACCGTCCCGGCGACCGGGCTGTGCCAGCGGTGGTACTCGAGCGCGCTGAGGAACGCCTGCCACACGGTGCCGTCGACGAACAGGTCGGCGGTCTCGTCGCCGGCGAGCAGCTCCTCGACCGAGTACGGCTCCGCCTTCGCCCAGAACGCGTCGAGCCGGTGGACGCGACTGGCGATCCGGTACGGGGTGGCTTCGCAGGGGCTCACCACGACCGCGTCGTCGTCGGGCGCGGCGACCGGGCGCTCGCCGTCCCGGAAGCGCCGCGTGAAAAAGTCGTTCCACGACCCGAAGCCCCAGTGCTCGGCGTCGGCATCGTGCTCGAACCGGTCCATGCCGACCGCCCGACGAGCGGCATCGCTGCACCACCCCGAGGGTGCGTCCACGAGCACCTCGAGGGACTTGTCGCTCGACAGGAAGTCGCACCACCCCTGCAGGATCGTCCGGAGCGCGTCGTTCACGCGCGGGTCCCGGTAGAAGGCGAAGCCCGCCGGGGTCGCCTTCGTCCAGTCGAGCACCCCGTCGAGCGGCGTCATCACCATCTGCTCGTCGCTGTACTCGGGCGCGGTCGTGATGACCTCGTCGACGAGCTCGAGCAGCTCCCCGAACGACTCGAGGTGCCGGTCCTGGTACTCGCGACCGGCGGGGACCTGCTCGATCATCTGGTGCGCGTGCATCCGCAGCACGGGGTCGCCCTCGACGAGGTCGCGGAGGGCCGAGACCGCCGGGTGCAGGGCCCGGTCGGGGTCGCGCTCCTGGTGGCGTTCGCGACGCCCGCGGAGCCAGGCCTCGAGCCCGCTCTGGTCCTGCGGGAGCCATCCCGCGCGGCGTCGGACGTCCTGCTGCTGCGATGCACCGGTCACGCGGAGGAGGCTACCCACCGCCCACCGTGACGGTCCCAGGAGCCGCCCCGCCCCTCCCGGCCGGCACGATCGGCACGACAGTCAGCGTCCCCGCCCGAACCGCGTGGTCACCCCCGGCGAGTACAGCACCGAGTCCGGCTCCAGTCCGGACAGTCCGAAGGGCAGCCCCGCAGCCGCCACCAGGTCGTCCCGCAGCGACACGAGGGACGCCCGGTGCAGCGGCCACGACTCGTGCTCGTTCGGCCAGTAGCGCGTCGCACCGACCCGCCGCACGTGCATGCCCCACCGTGCCGTCAGGAACGTCTCGAGGGGCGTCGGCTCGTCGACCGCGTCGCCCACCCGGACGTCGAAGGTCGACCGCAGGTGCGTCCCGTGCCGACGCATCGCGTAGCCCACCCGGCCGTCGGTCTTCCGGATCGCCGCGTGCGCCCACCAGTACGGCAGGCCCGTCGCGACCCGTGCGCCGATCGTCGGCAGGAGCTTCCCGGCGTCCAGCGACAGGAACGCGACGCCTCGACGGCCCTGGTCGTCGCACGTGTAGACGCGCACGTTGACCTCGACGAAGTCGCCGACACTGCTGGCCCGTCCGAGCCCGCCGAGCGGCGGGAAGCGCGTGTCCGTGAAGCGGAACCCGATGAGGCCCACCCAGGTGGTCGCGCCGTCGTCCGTCCCGTCCGGCGCCATCGTGTCCGGGTGCGCTCCGGCGGGCAGCAGCGGTGCCACCGCCGACACGTCGACGCGCCAGTGCACGAAGACCACGTCGAGCCAGTCCTGCGAGATCCACGGCGTCCCGCGCAGGGGCGGTGCCTCCGGCGAGACGGCCGGGAGGCCCGGCTCGCCCCCGCCCCGCTGTCCGGCGGTCACGAGACGGTCCCGTCGGTCGCGCGGGCAGCGTCCGGCGCGTCGTCCCACCCCTGCTGCGGGGTGGCGCAGGTCCCGCGGAACACGTACTGCGACGGGCGCTTCCGTTCGTTCGACACCCAGTCGATGGCGGGACGTCGACGCTCCGGCGGCAGGTAGCCGATCCGGTAGACGGCCATCAGCTCGAGCTCCGGCGGCACCGCGAGGAGCCGCTCGACCTCGGCCCAGGCCTCCTCGACCTCCATCGGGAAGGACACGAACTGGATCCCGAGGCCGAGCTCGGTCGTCGCGAGCCAGACGTTCTCCATCGCCGCGCCCATGCTGAACACGGAGTAGAAGGCGTTGCGCGCCTCCTTCCGGTACTCGTCGCGGTCGAGCATCACCCCGAGCAGGAGCGGCGACCCGGCGACGAGCTTCCGGTTCTCCTCGCCGAGGGTCTGCGGTACCCGGAGCGTGTTCATGAGGAGCTGCCCGCGCTTGGTGAACACCTGCTTCGTGAAGGGCTTGAGCGGTCCCGGCAGCTTGTCGAACAGCATCCCGTCCCGACGTTCGTCCATCTCGGCCTGCGAGAACCGGAAGTACGGACGGTAGCGCGTGAAGAACGACCCCTCGGCCATCGTCTGCGTCATCGACCGGCCGCTGATGTCGGCGATGCGGTCGATGGTGTCGCGCTCCTCGACGATGACGAAGCGCCACGGTTGGCTGTTCAACTGCGAGGGTGCACGTCCTGCGAGCTCCATCAGCAGCCGCTGGTGCTCCTCGGACACCGGGTCGGGCAGGAACGCGCCGTTGGTCGTGCGCCGGCGTCGGATGGCCTCGAAGAGCTCCACTGCATCCCTCGTGTCTCGTCGTCGCGGTCAGCGCCGTGCGAGCAACGCCCCCAGGTAGGACGGTGCGGCGGCGACCGCGACTCTCCAGTGTGCTCCGGAGCGGGGGTTCGTGCGTGGAGCGAGGGCGAGGGGGACGAGCGCCGGCAGCAGGAACAGTGCGGAGCGGTCCCGTGTCCAGGCCGGGGTGGTCGCGGCGACCCCGGTCAGCGTCGCGGTCACGACGAAGAGGCCGTGGTGCACGACGCGGAGCTTCTCCGTGCGGATGACCCGGACCGCGACCGCGGTGCCCCAGAGGCAGTTCGCGACGTACGCGGCGGCGGCTGCGGCGACCAGGCGCCGGGCCGCCGGCGGACGCGTGGGAGTGGCGCCGCGCCTCCCGGCCGTCCTCCCGATTCCCACGACCGCGACCCTACGCGCGGGACGCTCGCAAGACGCAACGTGGGCGCTCCCTCGGACCGCTGTGCCGCTGCGCACCGTCGCCGACGTTGCGTTCCGCGGAGGAGACGGGGGCTACGCGGACTCGCGGGAGACGAGCTTCGACAGGACGATGGCGCTGCGGGTGTGGTCGACCTGCGGGGCCAGGCGCACCCGGTCGAGCGCGAGCTCGAGCGCCGGCAGGTCACGGGAGCGCATGTGCACGACGGCGTCGGCGCTGCCGGTGACGGTCCCGGCGTCCACGACCTCGGGCACGGTGTCGAGCAGCGTACGGAGCTCGTCGGGGGAGACGGTGCCGCGGCAGTACAGCTCGACCCAGGCCTCGGTCCCGCGGTCCTCGACCGCGGGGTCGACCTTGATCGTGAAGCCCTGGATGACCCCGTCGGCGACCAGGCGGTCGACCCGACGCTTGACCGCCGACGCGGAGAGGCCGACCACCGACCCGATGTCGCCGTAGCCGGCTCGGGCGTTCTCCCGGAGCTGGTCCAGGATGCGGTGGTCGAGCGTGTCCATGTTCGTCGATCGTACGCGGGGTTCTTGCGAGCCAGGTGCGTCCGACGCAGGAATCGTGCGTCACCCGAACGGGTGCCATGCGCTCGTGGACGGGGTACTGCACCGATCGGACCGTTCGTGTCAGACTGCTGCTGGCGTCGACCTGGTCCGCTGCGGTGAGTGAGCCTGCATCTCATCGGAGTGCTTCATCCGTGGTGGTTCCTGGCAGACTCGGGCCCCGGTCCCAGGAGGACTGATGTCGAACACCGCAACCGAACCGCAGGCCGCACCGGCCCGTGTCGCCACGAAGCGCACGATCCTGATGTGCAAGCCGACGCACTACACGGTGAGCTACCGGATCAACCCGTGGATGCACCCCGAGGAGCCGACCGACACGTCGAAGGCCGTCGAGCAGTGGCAGTCGCTCGTCGACGTCTACGAGCAGCTCGGCTTCGACATCTCCTACATCGAGCCGATCGAGGGCCTGCCGGACATGGTCTACGCGGCCAACGGCGGCTTCGTGCTCGACGGCGTCGCGTACGGCGCGAAGTTCCAGTACCCCGAGCGCCAGCCCGAGGGACCCGCGTACATGGACTGGTTCCGCAGCGCCGGCCTCACCGTCGCCGAGCCCGAGGAGACCAACGAGGGCGAGGGTGACTTCCTGCTGATCGGCGACACCATCTTCGCCGGCACCGGCTTCCGCTCCGACAGCACCTCGCACGAGGAGCTCGCCCGCATCTACGGCCGCGAGGTCGTCACCCTCAAGCTCATCAACCCGAGCTTCTACCACCTCGACACCGCCATCGCCGTGCTCGACCCGGAGCCCGACGCGACCGGCCGTTCGAACATCGCCTACCTGGAGAGCGCCTTCGACGAGCCCTCGCTGGCGATCCTGCGCGAGCGCTTCTCCGACGCGGTCATCGCGACCGAGGAGGACGCCGCGATCCTCGGCCTCAACTCGTACTCCGACGGCTACAACGTCGTGATCGCATCGCGTGCGACGACCTTCGCCGAGCAGCTGCGTGAGAAGGGCTACAACCCGATCGGTGTCGACCTGTCCGAGCTGCTGCTCGGCGGCGGCGGCGTGAAGTGCTGCACGCTCGACCTGCACCCCGTCGGCACCGGCACCTCGGTCGCGCGGTAACCGTGAGCACCGCGACCGGAGCCGGCACCCACGCGGGTGCCGGCGCGTCCGGCGACGCCACCGTAGCCGGTGGTGCCACCGCCGCCGCGCTCGCCGTCGAGGACCGCTCCCTCGCCCACAACTACAGCCCGCTGCCGGTCGTCATCGCGTCCGGCCAGGGTGCGTGGGTGACCGACGTCGACGGCAAGCGCTACCTGGACGGACTCGCCGCGTACTCCGCGGTGAACTTCGGCCACGGCAACCCCCGGCTGCTCGACGCCGCCCGGGCCCAGCTCGACCGGGTGACCCTGACGAGCCGCGCGTTCGTGAACGACCGGCTCGGACCCTTCGCCGCCGCTCTGGCATCGCTGACCGACACCGAACTCGTGCTCCCGATGAACACCGGGGCCGAGGCCGTCGAGTCCGCGATCAAGGTGTCGCGCGCCTGGGGCTACCGCGTCAAGGGCGTGCCGGCCGGGCAGGCCACGATCATCGTCGCGTCCGGGAACTTCCACGGGCGCACCACCACGATCGTGTCGTTCTCGGACGACCCCTCGGCCCGCGAGGACTTCGGCCCGTACACGCCGGGCTTCCGCACGGTGCCGTACGGCGATGCAGCGGCGCTGCGGGAGGCGATGGACGAGACCGTCGTCGCCGTCCTGCTCGAGCCGATCCAGGGCGAGGGCGGCGTGGTCATCCCGCCCGAGTCCTACCTGCCCGAGGTCCGCGCGGTCTGCGACGAGTTCGGTGCGCTGTTCGTCGCCGACGAGATCCAGTCCGGGCTCGGGCGCACCGGGCACACCCTGGCCGTCTCGCGTGTCGGTGTCCGACCCGACCTGATCACGCTCGGCAAGGCCCTGGGCGGCGGCATCGTCCCGGTGTCGGCCGTCGTCGGCTCCCGCGAGGTGCTCGGCGTCCTGCGTCCCGGCGAACACGGATCGACGTTCGGCGGCAACCCGCTCGCGGCCGCCGTCGGGTCCGAGGTCGTCGCGATGCTCGGCGAGGGCACGTTCCAGCAGCGCGCGCTCGACGGCGAACCGCTGCTCCGTGGGCTGCTCGACGAGCTCGTCGGGCACGGGGTCGTCTCGCACCGGGTCGCCGGACTCTGGGCGGGGATCGACATCGACCCCGCGCTCGGCACCGGCAAGGAGATCGCGCACGACCTGGCCGACCGCGGCGTGCTCGTGAAGGACACGCACGGGTCGACGATCCGCTTCGCGCCGCCGCTCGTCGTCACCGACGACGAGGTGCGTCTGGCGATCGGGACCCTCGGCGAGGTGCTGGCCGCGCGATAGACGCGACCACCCGACGGACGGGAGGCGCGGTGCCAGCGGGTGCCGCGCCTCCCGTCCGTTGCGCTCGGCCGCGCCCGCGTCGCCCACCGCGCCCGCGTCGCTCACCGCGCGCGTCAGCACCCGTCCGCACAACCGGAGGCACGTCGCGCCACGCGATTCCGTTGCGCGACGTGCCTCCGGTTGTGCACCGGCGCCTCGCGCTGTGCGCCGTGCGCCGCGCACGTCGCGCCGTGCGCCGCGCGCGTCGCACCCGCCCCGCGTCAGCGCACCTGCCAGCGCTCGACGAGCTGGTCCATCAGCCCGTCGAGGTGCTCGTCCGTCACCTGGCGCGACGGGTCGGCGTCGAACCACGCGACGATCTCCCGCGCCCCCTGCCGGATCGACGTCGTCTGCGCGAACTCGGGCACGAGCGTCTGCACCTTCGTGTTGTCGAAGACCGAGGTGTTCGCCTTGTCTCCGAGCAGGCTCGCGCCCCAGTCGGCGTCGAGCGCGTCGATCGCGTCGGCCGGGACGTGCACGAGCTGCAGGTCCTCGACCCCCGCGGCCGCCGCCAGCTCGTGGGCGATGCGGTCCCAGGTCGGGGCCTCGTCGCCGGTGATGTGGAACGCCTCGCCGATCGCCTCGGCACGGTCGAGCAGCCCGACGAACCCGACCGCGAAGTCCCGCGCGTGCGTGATCGTCCACAGCGAGCTGCCGTCGCCGGTCACGACGATCGGCTTCCCGGCGCGCATCCGTCCGAGCACCGTCCACCCGCCCGAGAACGGCACGAGGGTCTCGTCGTAGGTGTGCGACGGCCGGATGATCGTCATCGGGAAGTCGTCCTCGCGGTACGCCTTCGTGAGCAGGTCCTCGCACGCGATCTTGTCGCGGGAGTACTGCCAGAACGGGTTCTTCAGCGGCGTCGACTCGGTGATCGGCAGGTGCGTCGCGGGCGTCTGGTACGCCGAGGCCGACGAGATGAAGACGTACTGGTTCGTCCGACCCGTGAACACCTCGATGTCCCGCTGCACCTGGTCGGGCGTGAAGGCCACGAAGTCGATGACGACGTCCCAGTGCTGGTCACCGATCGCGGCTTCCAGCGCGGTGCGGTCGGAGACGTCTGCCTGGAGGCGCGTCACGGCATCCGGGATCGGCCGCTTGTCCGTCGCGCCCCGGTTGAGCACGGTGACGTCGTACCCCTGCTCGACGGCTTCGCGGACGCACGCGGCGCTGATGATGCCGCTGCCGCCGATGAACAGCACGCTCGGTCCCGACATGGATGCTCCCTTGCTCCCGGCGGTGCCGCTGTGCACCGCGCCCCTGCGATCCTGCCCCTCATCCGCTGGGTCGGGCGTCGAGGACCGCGCTGAGCGACGTCACGTCCGCCGCCCACTCGGCGGCGGCGGGGTGGATCCAGCCGAGCAGCTCGAGCGCATCGTCGAGGTCGCGGTGGAGGTCCCGCTGGTGGATCGGTTCGTGGTGCGCGGCGCGGTTCCGGACGAAGTGCAGCTGTTGCATGCGAGCCCGGACCTGTCGCTGCCGTGTCAGGACGTCGGCCGGACCACAGGGGAAGGCGCGGTGCAGAGCCGGCGTCCAGAGCGACGTGAGGTAGCGGGATTCGACCAGGTACCGCCAGAAGCCGAACGAGAGCTCCGCCAGGACCCGACCGTGCACTTCCGGGCGCCGCCCACCGCGCGTCGCTCTGGCCCGTGCCTTCGCCAGGTCGCGGCGTCCCGGTCCGTCCAACGGCGCGACGTCGAACCACGTCGCCTCTCGACGCCGAGATCTTGCCCAGCGCCGCAGTTCGGTGTCCATGGCGTTCCTTGCCACGACCTCGACGACACCGGTCAACTCCGTCACGGCTGCAGCAGCCCGCATGTTCCACTCGTAGAGCCGGAGCGCTCCCGCCACCCGCCCCGCAGATCGCTCGTAGGACGCCAGCCGCTCCCTGGTGAGCACCTCGACGAGCGCGTCGTCGCGTGTGACCTGCCGTCCTTCCACCGACGATCCCCCTCCGTGTAGCATCGTTCCCGAAGACCCCGGAACGATCACTGGCCTCGGCCACATCGCCGGGGTTTCGTCTTGCCCCGAGCAACTGATACTTCACGGTAGCGGCTCCGGAGTGAACGGTGGAGGCGGCACGGTCGACGCGGACTACCGTCACGGGTCGGGGCGCACCGACGCGCTCCACGACAGGAGTGACACGCACATGGAGTACCGCTACCTCGGCAACTCGGGCCTCAAGGTCTCCGAGATCACCTACGGCAACTGGCTCACCCACGCATCCCAGGTCGAGAACGACGCGGCGATCGCCTGCGTCCGGGCCGCGCTCGACGTCGGCATCTCGACGTTCGACACCGCCGACGTCTACGCGAACACCGGCGCCGAGACCGTCCTCGGCGAGGCGCTCAAGGGGGAGCGGCGCCAGTCCCTCGAGATCGCCACGAAGGTCTTCGGTCCGACCGGCCCGAAGGGGCACAACGACACCGGGCTGAGCCGGAAGCACATCCTCGAGTCGATCGACGGCTCGCTCGAGCGGCTGCAGACCGACTACGTCGACCTGTACCAGGCGCACCGCTTCGACCACGAGACGCCGCTCGAGGAGACGATGCAGGCCTTCGCCGACGTCGTGCGGCAGGGCAAGGTTCTGTACGTCGGCGTCTCGGAGTGGACCGCGGACCAGCTCCGGGCCGGTGCCGAGCTCGCGAAGGACCTCGGGTTCCAGCTCATCTCGAACCAGCCGCAGTACTCAGCGCTCTGGCGGGTCATCGAGGGCGAGGTCGTCCCCGCGTCGAAGGAGCTCGGGATCTCGCAGATCGTCTGGTCCCCGATCGCGCAGGGCGTCCTGACGGGCAAGTACCAGCCCGGTCAGCCGCTGCCCGAGGGCTCGCGCGCCACTGACGACAAGGGCGGCGCGAAGATGATCGAGCGCTTCATGAACGACGAGACGCTCTCGGCGGTGCAGGAGCTGAAGCCGATCGCGGACGAGCTGAGCCTGTCGATGGCGCAGCTCGCGGTGGCCTGGGTGCTGCAGAACGAGAACGTGGCGTCGGCGATCATCGGTGCCTCGCGTCCGGAGCAGGTGCACGACAACGCCGGCGCTGCCGGGGTGCAGATCCCCGCGGAGCTGATGTCCCGCATCGACGACGCCCTCGGGTCGGTCGTCGAGCGCGACCCGGCGAAGACGAACGACAGCAGCCCGAAGACCCGCGAGGCCTGAGGCTGCGGAGCCGCAGCGGTCCCGCTGCACAACCGGAAGCACGTCGCGCCAGGGAAGTCCGTGGCGCGACGTGCTTCTCGTTGTGCGCGCGCAGGTCGAGCCGCCGAAGTGCGACGAGCGACGGCCGGGAACGCAAAAGAGCCCCTCACTCTCGTGAGGGGCTCTTCACCGTGGCTGGACACGGCATCGATCCGTGGACCTTTCGATTTTCAGTCGAACGCTCTACCAACTGAGCTATCCAGCCGTGGCGACCCTGACGGGACTTGAACCCGCGACCTCCGCCGTGACAGGGCGGCACGCTAACCAACTGCGCTACAGGGCCATATTGTGTTGTGTTCGGTGTCGTACTGCTGCTTGCTCACTCACGTGGAGTGACCCCAACGGGATTCGAACCCGTGCTGCCGCCGTGAAAGGGCGGTGTCCTAGGCCACTAAACGATAGGGCCGCAAGCTGCGCCGTGCGCTACCGGGAGTCAAGCATACGGACGCTCTGCGTGATGCACAAATCGAGTGCCCCCGAGCGTGCATCCCCGGCGTGTCGCGCCGTCCCCGTGGGCATCGGTCGGGCGCTCGGTGCGACCATCATGGGCGGCCGAGGCCCTCGCTCGGGGGTGTCCCTGCCGTGACCCGTGTTGTTACTGTTGCGTCTGTTGACAGTGTGGCGTGCCCGAGCCTCGCCGCACCGTTACGAAACCGAGACCATGTCGCCTGCACCCCACCGCATCCCCCGCCCCCGCTCCCGCCGCCGCGTGATCGCCGCCGCGGTCGCCGTCGTGCTCTCCGCCGGGGCACTCGCCGCGGTCGGCCCGGTCTCCGCGGCATCGGCTGCTGGGTACCCCAGCTGGTCGGACGTCGAGCAGGCCAAGGCATCGAAGGACGCCCAGCAGGCCAAGGTCACCGAGATCAAGGCGCTCCTGCAGGACCTGACCGCGAAGGCATCGGCCGCGCAGCAGGAGTCCGAGGCAGCCGGCACGGCCTACCAGACGGCGCAGACGAAGTACGACGCGGCGACGCTCGAGCAGCAGACGCTGCAGCACCAGGCGGACGACGCCGACCGCACCGCGAAGCGTTCCGAGGAGCAGGCCGGCCAGCTCGCCGCGCAGCTCGGTCGCGCGAGTGCGAACGACGTGACGACCGACATCCTCACGCACCCGTCCGACTCGGGTGACCTGCTCTACGAGCTCGGCGCGATGTCGAAGCTCACGGAGCAGGCCGACGGCATCTACTCGCAGGCCTCGCAGGACCGCGGTGTCGCCCAGGGCCTCGCCGACCGCGCCGAGCAGGCGAAGGAGGCCCTCGGCACCCTCGCCGACGCGGCCCAGGCGAAGATGCAGGCGGCCCAGGACGCCGCCGACCGGGCACAGACCGCGGTCGACGCGCAGGCGGACAACAAGGCCCGCCTCGAGGCGCAGCTCACCCTGCTGACCACGAACGCGAAGGACGTCGAGGCCGAGTACGACAAGGGCGTCGCTGCCGAGAAGGCCCGTGAGGCGGCCCGGGCTGCGGCGGCCGCGAAGGCTGCCGAGCAGGCGGCCGCGACGGGCCAGGGCGGCTCCGGCGGCGGGGCCCCGAACTCCTCCGGGTGGGTCCGTCCCGCCGGCGGGTACCAGACGAGCCCGTACGGCTACCGCGTCGACCCGTACACCCACTACCGGGCACTGCACGCCGGCGTCGACCTCGCGCCCGCCTGCTACGCCCCGATCTACGCCGCCCACGCCGGCACGGTGACGTTCGCGGCCAACGGCGGCGGCTACGGCAACGAGGTCGTCCTCGACAACGGCGGCGGCATCTCCACCGCCTACGGGCACATCGTCGACGGCGGCATCCTCGTCTCCGTCGGGCAGCACGTCGAGGCCGGACAGCAGATCGCGAAGATCGGCTCGACCGGTTGGTCGACCGGATGCCACCTCCACTTCGAGACCCGGGTGAACGGCTCCGCCGTCGACCCGGTCCCCTTCATGGCAGCGCGGGGGATCTCGGTATGAGCAACAGCGCCGTCGAGAGGCCCTGAGCGAGACATGAAGCCCTCCACCCTGTCCGGCTGCACCGCGGTCGTCGCCGTCCTCGGCATCGGTCTGTCGGTCGTCCTCGCCGGTCCCGCCCAGGCAGCTCCCTCGGCCCCGAGCTGGGACGACGTGCGCCAGGCGAAGGCCGACACGGCGCAGGCCCAGACGACGGCGGACGAGCTGAGTGCCCGGCTGCAGACGCTGCAGGACGCCGCGGACAGCGCCGAGGTCTCCGAGCTCCAGGCGGCGCAGGACTACGCGATGGCGGTGTCGCAGCAGCAGGAGGCGCAGGCGTCCCTCGACGACCTGACGGCGCAGGCGAAGCGTGCCGAGCGGCGGGCGGACGAGTCGGCGGCCCAGGTCGCCGGGCTCGTGGTCGAGCTCTCCCGCACGGGCGGCGGTGACCTGTCGACCTCGATGCTCGTCGACGCCTCGGACGCGAAGGACCTGCTCTACCGCGTGGGAACGGTCTCGCACCTGTCCGAGCGTTCGGCCCGTGTGCTCGCACAGGCACAGACCGACCAGAACACCGTCGAGTCGATCGCCGCGCAGCAGTCGGCGGCGACGAAGGCCCTCGCCGCAGCGACCACGAAGTCCGAGCGTGCCCTCGACGACGCCAACGACGCGTCCGCCTCGGCTCGTGCCCGGGTGCAGCAGCAGCAGGACGAGCAGTCCGAGGTGCTCGACCAGCTGGCGTTCCTCAAGGGGACGAGCAAGGCGACCGAGACGGCGTACTGGAACGAGCAGCAGGCGAAGCGGGCCGAGCAGCAGCTCGCTGCCAGGACCGCCGCCGCCTCCCGTGACACGGCACCCAGCGCCGGCGACTCCGGTGGCAGCAGCGACCCCGCGTCGCCGTCCGTGCCGTCGCGCCCGAGCACGAACCAGCCGAGCACGACGCAGCCGAACACGAGCCCCTCGCGCCCGAGCACGAGCCCGTCGCGCCCGAGCACGACGCAGCCGAACACGACCCCGTCACGTCCGGCTCCCGCGCCCGCGCCCGCGCCGGCCCCTGCGCCGGCGCCGGCCCCCGCTCCGGCCCCCGCACCGGCACCGGTCTCGAGCCCGTCGAAGGCCGCCGGCGCCATCGCGTTCGCCCGTGCCCAGCTCGGCAAGCCGTACGTGCTGACCGGCGCGGGTCCGAACACCTGGGACTGCTCCGGCCTGGTGATGATGGCGTACAACTCGCAGGGCATCGCGACCGGCGGGCACAACGTCGTCTGGCAGTACAACCACTTCGCGTCGATCGGCCGGCTCGTCCCGCTGTCGCAGCGCCAGCCGGGCGACATCCTCTTCTACTCGTCGAACGGCAGCGTCTCCGGCGCCTACCACGACAGCATCGTCACGAGCTACGGCACGATGGTCGAGGCCGCCCGCCCCGGTGTCGGCGTGGTCGAGCGCGGCATCTGGTTGCCGAACCAGCTCCTGCCGTACGTCGCCCGCCCGAGCGGCTCGCTCTAGCCCGAGCGACCGGCCGGCGACCGGCGACCGGCACCGGCACCGGCGACCGGTGACCGACGACCGACGACCGGAGTCCGAGCGACCGGCGACCAGCACGAACGACAGCGCCCGCGCTCCCCTCGGGGAGCGCGGGCGCCGTCGTTCGTGCGAGCGTCAGTGACCGGCGGGCACGTACGCGGCCTGGCCGGCCTGCACGATCGCCTCGGCCTCCGCGGCGTCGCCCCAGCCGTCGGCCTTGACCCACTTGTTCGGCTCGAGGTCCTTGTAGCGCTCGAAGAAGTGCGCGATCTCGGCCTTGGTCTGCTCGTCGACGTCCGAGATGTCCTGGATGTGCTGCCAGCGCGGGTCCTTCGCGGGGACCACGAGGACCTTCGCGTCGTTGCCGGCCTCGTCGCTCATCTTGAAGACACCGACGGGGCGGACCTTCACGCCGACGCCCGGGAACACCGGGTACTCGAGCAGCAGGAGCGCGTCCACGGGGTCGCCGTCGTCGGCCAGCGTGTTCTCGAAGAACCCGTAGTCGGTCGGGTAGACGAAGGACGTGAACAGCACGCGGTCGAGGTACACACGACCGGTCTCGTGGTCGACCTCGTACTTGTTGCGGCTGCCCTTGGGGATCTCGACGACGACGTCGTACGCGGTCATGGTGCGCTCCTGGTCTCATGTGCGGGAAGAAAGCGCGGCTAACGTTACCGGGTGAACACTCCGCGTCCCCGGTTGGACCCGGCCGTCGCCGCGACCCGGCTGGCGGTCCGGACGCTCCTCGCCCAGGCTCGTGACGAGGGGCTGCTGCACCGCGGCGACCTGGTCACGGTCGCGCTGAGCGGGGGAGCGGACTCGCTCGCGCTCGCCGCGGCCACCGCGTTCGAGGCACCGAAGCAGGACCTGCGGGCCGGCGCGGTCGTGGTCGACCACGCGCTCCAGGCGGGCAGCGAGGCGGTGGCGAGCCGTGCCTCCCGGACGGCCGCGTCGGTGGGTCTCGACCCGGTGACGGTCCGCAGGGTCGCGGTCGGCACGGACGGTGGTCCGGAGGGCGCCGCCCGGGAGGCACGGCACGCCGCCGTCGCGGAGGTCGCCGCCGACACCGGGTCACCCCTGGTGCTGTTCGGCCACACGCTCGACGACCAGGCCGAGACCGTGCTGCTGGGCCTGCTGCGGGGCAGCGGGCCGGACGCGCTGTCCGGCATGCCGCCGCTCGCGCGACGCGCGACCGGGCCGGCGTACGGCCGGCCGCTCCTCGGTGTCCGCCGGCACACGACCCGGCAGGCGGCGGTCGCCGCGGGCCTCGTGCCGTGGGACGACCCGCAGAACGACGACCCCGCGTACGCACGGGTGCGCGTCCGGAGCACGCTGATGCCGGCGCTCGAGCGGGAGCTCGGCGCGGGGGTGCCCGAGGCGCTCGCCCGCACCGCCGAGCAGCTCCGCGAGGACGCCGCGGCACTCGACCACTTCGCCGAGGAGATGGCGGAGGACCTCGCCGAGCACTCCGAGGCAGGCATCTCGCTCTCCGTGCCGGAGCTGCTGGCGAACCCGCCGGCGCTCCGGCAGCGACTCGTCCGCCTGGCGGTCGAGGGGGAGTTCGGCGTGACGCTGTCCCGCACGCAGACGCTCGAGGTCTGCCGGCTCGTGACCGACTGGCGCGGGCAGGGCCCGGTCGACCTGCCGGGGGTCCGGGCGTCGCGCGAGGGCGAGCGCATCGCGTTCGCCGCCCGTTAGAGTGCTCTGGTGGAACTCTCCGACGTCCAGGCAGACCTGTCCGAAGTGCTCTTCACCCCCGAGCAGATCGACGAGAAGCTCGCCGAACTCGCCGCGGTGGTCGACCGTGACTACGCGGGGAAGGACCCGCTGCTCGTCGGCGTGCTGAAGGGCGCCGTCATGGTCATGGCGGACTTCTCGCGGCACCTCAAGATGCAGGCGCGCATGGACTGGATGGCGGTCTCGTCGTACGGCTCCGGCACGAAGTCGTCCGGCGTCGTGCGGATCCTCAAGGACCTCGACACCGACCTGCACGGCCGCGACGTCATCATCGTCGAGGACATCATCGACTCCGGCCTGACGCTGTCCTGGCTGAAGCAGAACCTCGAGTCCCGCGGTGCCGCGAGCGTCGAGATCGTCGCGCTGCTCCGCAAGCCCGAGGCCGCCAAGGTCGAGGTCGACGTGAAGTACGCCGGCTTCGAGATCCCCGACGCGTTCGTGGTCGGCTACGGCCTGGACTTCGACGAGCGCTACCGCAACCTGCGCGGCATCGGCGTCCTCGCGCCGCACGTCTACTCCTGAGGCCCGCCGGGCCGTCCGGACCACGGGCGGCCCGTACGGCTCCCTCCGGGCACAGGTGGAGTTCGCCCGCAGAGGACACCCATTCTCGCCACAGAGTCACCGCCGTATGCTGACCTCCACGCAACTCCGGCAGAGAAAGGTGTCGGGCCATCGCGCCCGGATCACATGAACTTCAAGCGCATCTTCCGCGGCCCGTACCTCTACGTGCTCATCGCGCTGGTCGGCATCTTCATCGGCTGGAGCGTGATCGCACAGTCCGGCACGCAGCAGATCGACACCCAGAAGGGTCTCGAGCAGCTCGCCGACGGCAAGGTCTCGTCCGTGGTCGTCAACTCGACCGAGCAGCGCGTCGACCTGACCCTCAAGGACGGCAACGCGAAGGAGCAGTTCTACTACTCCACGCCGCGTGGCGAAGAGGTCGTCTCGGCCGTCAACGACGCGAACCTGCCCGACGGGTACAACGACGTGGTGAACCAGGGCAACTGGTTCCTGTCGCTCCTCGGGATCATCCTGCCGTTCCTCATCATCGGCGCCCTGTTCTGGTTCCTGCTCTCGAGTGCCCAGGGCGGCGGCTCGAAGGTCATGCAGTTCGGCAAGTCGCGCGCGAAGATGAACAACAAGGAGAACCCGCAGGTCACCTTCGCCGACGTCGCCGGTTCGGACGAGGCGATCGAGGAGCTCCACGAGATCAAGGAGTTCCTGCAGGAGCCCGCGAAGTTCCAGGCGGTCGGCGCGAAGATCCCGAAGGGCGTGCTGCTGTACGGCCCTCCCGGCACCGGCAAGACCCTGCTCGCACGCGCCGTCGCGGGCGAGGCCGGCGTGCCGTTCTACTCGATCTCCGGTTCGGACTTCGTCGAGATGTTCGTCGGTGTCGGTGCGAGCCGCGTCCGTGACCTGTTCGAGCAGGCCAAGCAGAACGCCCCCGCGATCGTCTTCATCGACGAGATCGACGCCGTGGGCCGCCACCGTGGCGCCGGCATCGGCGGTGGCAACGACGAGCGCGAGCAGACGCTGAACCAGCTCCTCGTCGAGATGGACGGCTTCGACGGCAAGACGAACGTCATCCTCATCGCGGCGACGAACCGCCCCGACGTCCTCGACCCCGCGCTCCTGCGTCCGGGCCGCTTCGACCGCCAGATCGGCGTCGACGCCCCGAGCCTGCAGGGCCGCAAGCAGATCCTCGAGGTGCACGCGAAGGGCAAGCCGCTCGCTGCGAGCGTCGACCTCGAGCTCCTCGCCCGCAAGACGCCGGGCTTCACCGGTGCCGACCTGGCGAACGTCCTCAACGAGGCCGCCCTGCTCACCGCCCGGTCGAACGCGCAGCTCATCGACAACCGCGCCCTGGACGAGGCCGTCGACCGCGTCATGGCGGGTCCGCAGCGCCGCACGCGCATCATGTCCGACCAGGAGAAGCTGATCACGGCGTACCACGAGGGTGGTCACGCCCTGGCCGCCGCCGCGATGCGCCACACCGACCCGGTGACGAAGATCACGATCCTGCCGCGTGGTCGCGCCCTCGGCTACACGATGGTGCTCCCGCTCGAGGACAAGTACTCCGTGACCCGCAACGAGCTCCTCGACCAGCTCACCTACGCCATGGGTGGCCGCGTCGCCGAGGAGATCGTGTTCCACGACCCGACCACGGGTGCGTCGAACGACATCGAGAAGGCCACGTCGACCGCACGCAAGATGGTCACCGAGTACGGCATGAGTCGTGCCGTCGGTTCCGTCAAGCTCGGGTCGGGCTCGAGCGAGCCGTTCGTCGGCCGCGAGATGGGCGGCAGCAGCGGACGCGACTACTCGGAGAACATCGCCGAGACGGTCGACGCCGAGACCCGTGCCCTGCTCGAGGCGGCGCACGACGAGGCCTACCAGGTGCTCAACGACAACCGCGACATCCTCGACCGCCTGGCCGGCGAGCTCCTCGACAAGGAGACGCTGGACGCGCCGGAGCTCGTCGAGATCTTCAAGGACGTCCGCAAGCTCCCGGAGCGCCCGCAGTGGCTCTCGAGCGACCGTCGTCCGGTCTCGAACCTGCCCGCGATCGAGTTCCCGGGCAAGGCTGCGTCGACCGCGGCGGAGCAGGGCGACACCGAGTCGTCGTCGAAGCCTCGTCGTCGCCCGTTCGGCAACCCCGGTATCGCCCCCGCGTAGGCCGGCATGACCGACCTGCCGACGAGACGCTCCCGTCGCCTCGCCGAGGCGGACCGCGCCCGTGCCGCCGAGCACGAGGCGCGGACCGCCGCGGCGGAACTGCCGACGGTCGCGATCGACCTCCGTGCGCCGGCACCGGTGCCCGAGATCGTGACCGGCCGGCGGCGTGACCGCGCGTCGAGCGGCAGCGCCGGCGGACCGGACGACCGCACGCGGGTGATGGGCATCCTCAACGTCACGCCGGACTCGTTCAGCGACGGCGGCCTGCACCTGGCGGTCGACGCCGCGATCGCGCACGCCCGCGACCTCGTCCGCGCAGGAGCGGACCTGGTCGACGTCGGCGGCGAGTCGACCCGACCCGGTGCCGAGCGGGTGCCCGTGGCGGTCGAGCAGCAGCGCGTCCTGCCGGTCGTCCGGCAGCTCGTGTCCGAGGGCATCGCGGTGAGCGTCGACACCATGAACGCGTCGACCGCCGAGCGCGCGGTCGAGGCCGGCGCCGCGATCGTCAACGACGTCTCGGGCGGCCTCGCCGATGACGACATGGCGAGGGTCGTGCGCGACACCGGTGCCGGCTTCGTCGTGATGCACTGGCGTGGGCACAGCGACCGGATGCACCGGAACGCCGAGTACGCGCACGCGGTCGAGGAGGTCCGGCGCGAGGTCGAGCTCCGCGTCGCCGAACTGATCGTCCTCGGAATCCGCGAGGAGCAGGTGGTCATCGACCCCGGCCTCGGCTTCGCCAAGCACGGCGCCCAGAACTGGGAGATCCTGGCCGGGTACGAGCGCTTCGCCTCGATCGGCCTGCCGGTGCTCGTCGCCGCCTCTCGCAAGCGGTTCCTCGACGGTGTCGGCAGTGCTGCCGGCGCACCGCCGCGCGACCGCGACCTCGCCACCGCCGCCATCAGCCTGCTCGCCGCCGAACGCGGCGCGTGGGGGGTGCGCGTACACGACCCCGCACCGACCCGTGCGGTGCTCGACGTCTGGGATGCCTGGAGGGCAGCACGATCGTGAGGGACACCATCCGACTGACCGGGGTCCGTGCCCGGGGGAACCACGGCGTGTTCGACCACGAGCGCGCCGACGGCCAGGACTTCGTCGTCGACGTCGCGGTCGAGGTCGACGCCCGTGTGTCGTCGGGGTCCGACGACCTGGCCGACACCGTGCACTACGGGGTCGTCGCCGAGCAGGTCGTGGCCGAGATCGAGGGCGGGCCCGTCGACCTCATCGAGACCCTCGCCGAGCGCATCGCGTCCGCGGTCCTCACCCACCGGGCGGCGCTCGCGGTCGAGGTCACCGTGCACAAGCCCCAGGCGCCGATCACGGTGCCGTTCTCCGACGTCTCGATCACGATCCGCCGCACCCGCGGTGGATCGGTGTCCCACGAGGAAGAAGAGTGAGCCGGGCAGTCATCGCCCTCGGTGCGAACCTCGGGGACCGCGGGAGCACCCTGCGGGCCGCGGCGCAGGCGATCGCGGCCGTGCCGGGCATCCGGCCGGTGGCGTCGAGCCACGAGGTCGAGTCCGTCGCCCTGACGCTCGACGGGCTCGACGACAGCAAGCCCCGGTACCGCAACGGCGTCGTCGTGGTGGAGACCGACCTGGCGCCGCACGACCTGCTCGACGCCCTGCACCGCATCGAGGACGACCACGGACGCACCCGCGAGGTCCGCTGGGGCGACCGCACCCTCGACCTCGACGTGATCGCCGTCGACGACCTGCTGATCGACTCCGGGACGCTCACCGTCCCGCACCCGCGGGCGGGGGAGCGCGCGTTCGTGCTCGCACCGTGGCTCGACGCCGACCCGGACGCGGTCCTGCCCGGCGCCGGACGCGTCGCGGACCTGCTCGACGGACTCGGCGACGACACCGAGCGCGTCGACGAGCCCCGGCTCTTCGACGCCGTGCCCGGGTCGGGGTCCGCCGCGTGAACCCCACCCGCGCCTCCACCCTGATCAGCGTCGCGGTCGTCGCCGTCGTCGCCGGGTTCGCGCTCGACGCCGTCCTGGCCTCGCGCCAGGCGCCCACCCTGCTGCTCTCGACGCCCCTCGGCGTGACGCTCGCGCTGATCGGCGTCGCGGTCGTCGCGATGGCTCGACCCGTGCGCCGCCACGCCCGCGACGGCGCGACCCGGCAGCACCCCGTCGACCCGCTCTACGCCACGCGCGTGGTCGTCCTGGCGAAGGCCTCGAGCCTGGCCGGTGCGCTCTTCGGGGCGTTCGCGGCCGGGCTGTTGCTGTACCTCCTGACCAGGTCGGCCCTGCCGCCGCTAGGCTCGGTCCTGCCGAACGCCGTCGCGGTCGGGGGCGGTCTCGTGCTCGTGGTGTGTGCGCTCGTCGCCGAGCGGATGTGCATGGCGCCGCCACCGGGCGACGACGACGACGACCTGCCGCGGGGTGGGACGACGGCGAACTGACCGACGACCGCAGGAGGCCGTGATGCCGCTGGAACGACTCGACGAGCCGGGCCTCGGCCTGACCGGGACCACGTGGACGCGGGTGTCGCCGAAGCTCGTCTGGACGGAGCTCGTCAGCACGATCGTGGTCGGGGTCGTCGTGACCGCCGGGTGCGTGCTCTTCGCGGTGCTCTTCGGCGGGTTCGGGGGCGCCGCCGGCACGGTGTGGAGCTGCGTCGCGATCGTGGTCGCCCTCGTCGCGCTGGTCACCGCCGTCCTGACGCCCCGTCGGGTCCGAGCGATCGGCTACGCCCTGCGCGACGACGACCTCGTGCTGCGCCGCGGGCTCATGTGGCAGCGCTTCACCGCGGTGCCGTACGGCCGCATGCAGCTCGTCGACGTGAACCGCGGACCGCTCGACCGGATCCTCGGGCTCAGCGAGCTGAAGTTCGTCACCGCGGCCGCCGCGACCAACGTGCGGATCCCGGGCATCCCCGCCGCCGACGCCGACGAGCTGCGCGACCGGCTCGTCGAGCTCGCCGAGTCCCGCCGCGCCGGGCTCTAGGGAGTCGTCGTGACGTTCCGACCCGGACCGCCGCCGCCCGCGCCCCCGCGGCGTGGCGATGCTGCCGCTGCCGCTCCGCTGACCGACGGCGAGTGGCACCGCCTGCACCCGCTGACGCCGCTGCTCAAGGGCGGCATCTTCCTCATCGTGATCCTCGGGTACGTGCTCAACAACCTGCGGGACCAGCTCCTCGAGTTCTTCGTCCCGGGCGGCGCACCGCAGGACGACGGCGACCCGGTCCGCTACGTCTGGGAGCACGGCGCCGTCGGCTGGGTGCTGCTCGGGGTGGTCGTGCTCCTGCTGGTGCTCTTGGGGCTCTTCACCGTCTCCTGGCGGATGCACGAGTTCCGCGTGACCGGCGACGTGGTCGAGGTCCGCTCGGGCGTGCTGTTCCGCAGCCACCGCAAGGCGCGGCTCGACCGGATCCAGGGCATCAACATCTCGCGGCCGGTGGTCCCGCGGATCTTCGGGACGGCGAAGCTCGAGATCGCCCAGGCCGGCAACGACGCCAACGTGCAGCTCGCGTACCTGGGTGCGCGGGCAGCCGACGACCTCCGGCAGCGCATCCTCGTGCTCGCCTCCGGCGCGCAGGACGACGAGGAGACGGCCCGTCGCGACTCGAACGGCGTGCTGCAGGACCGTGTCGGCGAGCTCTTCTCGCCGGAGCTCGACCCCGCCGCCGTGCACGCGACGCGCATCGTCAAGGTGCACCCCGGACGCCTGATCGCGTCGATGCTGCTCTCCGGGACGACGGTGTTCTTCGTCGTGGTGATCGTCGCGATGATCGTCAGCATCGCGATCACGGGTGAGTACGGCATCCTGATCGGTCTGTTCCCGGTGGTGATCGGTGCCGGCGGCTACACCGTCCGGAAGTTCTCGCGCTCGCTGCAGTACACGATCGCCGAGACCCGCGACGGCATCCGGATCGGCTTCGGTCTCGTCTCGACGTCGAACGAGACGCTGCCGCCCGGGCGCATCCACGCGGTGAGCGTCGCGCAGCCGCTGCTCTGGCGTCCGTTCGGTTGGTGGGACGTCCGCATCAACCGTGCGACGAACGCCGGCAACGGGGCGTCGAACAACCAGCAGGTGTCCTCGATCGTGCTGCCGGTCGGTCGCGCCGAGGACGTCCGCGAGGTCCTCGACATCATCCTGCCGGGGCTCGTCGGCACCGCGGTCGCCGGACCGACGGCGTCGCGCGAGGAGCTCCGCGAGGGCTCGTCCGAGGCGGTCAACGTCGTCGACGACAGCCTCACGACGACGGGGGACCGCGGCGGGTTCGTGCACTCCCCGCGTCGCGGCGCCTGGCTCCGCCCGTTCTCGTTCCGCCGCAACGGCTACCGCTTCGTGCAGGGCGCGGTGCTGCTCCGTCTCGGAGCCGTCTGGCGCTCGCTCGTGATCGTGCCGCTGCCGCGCGTGCAGAGCGTCAAGGTCGAGCAGGGGCCGCTCGAGCGGGTGCTCCGGCTCGCGACCGCACACGTCCACACCGTGTCCGGTCCCGTCTCGGCGCGGATCGGCGCGCTGGACGCGCTCGACGCCCAGCGCCTCTGGTCGGAGAGCGCGCACCGCGCCGTCGAGGCCGCGGCGGTCGACACCACGCACCGCTGGCGCGCCCGGGAGGCCCGCCGCACCCCCGCCACACACGCCCCGGACGGACAGGTGGTGGCGACCGCCGCCGACGCAGCTCCCACGGGAACGTGGCGGGCCGACGGGGGGACGCAGGCCGTGCCTCCCGGCCGCTGGTCCGACGTGCCGCCGCCCGGAGCGCTCCGGTGAGGGCCGGACGACTCGGCGTCGGCATCGTCGGCGCGGGCCGGGTCGGACCGGTGCTCGGGGCGGCCCTGGCGAACGCCGAGCACGCCGTCGTCGGTGTGACGGCCGTCTCCGACGCGGGCCGCGACCGCGCCGAGGCGATGCTCCCCGGTGCCCCCGTCCTCGCGACCCCCGACCTGGTCGAGCGCAGCGAGCTCGTGCTGCTCGCCGTCCCGGACGACCAGCTCGCCGGACTCGTGCAGGGCCTGGCGGACGCCGGGATCTGGCAGCCGGGCCAGCTCGTCGTGCACACCAGTCCGGACCACGGTGTCGACGTCCTGCGGCCCGCCCTGTCGGCCGGCGCGATCCCGCTCGCGATCCACCCGGCGATGGCGTTCACCGGCACGAGCGTCGACCTCGCCCGGCTCCGGGACGCCCACTGCGCGGTGACCGCCCCGGCGCCCGTGCTGCCGATCGCCCAGGCGCTCGTGGTCGAGATGGGTGCGGAGCCGTTCGTCGTGTCCGAGCAGGACCGGCCGGCGTACGCGGATGCCGTGCGCGCCGCGGTGTCGTTCTCGACCGCCATCGTGGACCAGTCCGCCGGGACGCTGTCCGGCATCGGCGTCGAGCGCCCCGGACTCGTGCTCGGCGCCCTCGTGCGCTCGGCCGTCGACAACGCGCTGGCCGCGGCCGACGGTCGGGCGGACCACTAGCGCCCGCTCCCCGCCGACACCCGGCGGGCCCTGCACGCCGCTGGGGGCCACGAGGACGGGCGGGAGCGGAGCGGCCGGTACCATCGGTGCATCCCCACGACCCCATCGGAGCCGCACAGCATGACCGACGAGACCGCATCCGCCACCGAGCCCTCGGGCGACGGCCCCTCCGCCGAGGAGCTCGCCGCCGCCGAGACCAGCGAACAGCGACAGGTGCGGCTCGACAAGCGGGCGAAGCTGCTGGACGCCGGCATCGAGGCGTACCCGGCCGAGCTGCCGATCACCACGACGATCCCCGCCGTCCGCGAGCAGTACGCGCACCTCGAGACGGGCGAGGAGACGCAGGACGTCGTCGGGCTCGCCGGGCGCATCGTGTTCTCCCGCAACACCGGCAAGCTCTGCTTCGCGACGCTGCAGTCCGGTGACGGCGCCCGCGTGCAGGCGATGGTCTCGCTGGCCGAGGTCGGCGACGAGGCCCTGGCCCGCTGGAAGGAGTTCGTCGACCTCGGCGACCACGTCTTCGTGCACGGCCGTGTGATCTCCTCGCGTCGTGGCGAGCTGAGCATCATGGTCGACGAGTGGGCGATCGCGGCGAAGGCGATCCTGCCGCTGCCGAACCTGCACAACGAACTGAACGAGGAGACCCGGGTCCGCCAGCGGTACCTCGACCTGATCGTCCGCGACCAGGCCCGCGAGACCGTCCGCGCCCGTGCTGCCGTGATGTCCTCGCTGCGACAGACGTTCACTGGACACGACTACCTCGAGGTCGAGACCCCGATGCTGCAGACCCAGCACGGCGGCGCCTCGGCCCGACCCTTCGTCACGCACTCGAACGCCTTCGACACCGAGCTGTTCCTGCGCATCGCGCCGGAGCTCTTCCTGAAGCGCGCCGTCGTCGGCGGGATCGACCGGGTCTTCGAGATCAACCGGAACTTCCGGAACGAGGGCGCCGACTCGTCGCACTCGCCCGAGTTCGCGATGGTCGAGGCGTACCAGGCGTACGGCAACTACGAGCAGATGGCCGACCTGACCCAGGAGCTCGTGCAGAACGCGGCGAAGGCCGTCACCAGGGGCTCCCTCGTCGTGACGCTCGCCGACGGTTCCGAGTACGACCTCGGCGGCGAGTGGGCCCGCATGGACATGTACGGCTCGCTGTCCGAGGCCGCCGGGCGGGAGATCACCCCGGAGACCCCGCTGTCCGAGCTGGTGGCGCTCGCCGAGGCCGAGGGCGTCGAGGTCGCGCACGCCACCCACGGCAAGTACGTCGAGGAGCTGTGGGAGCACTTCCACGGGGACGACCTGCACGCGCCGACCTTCGTGATGAACTTCCCGGTCGACACCTCGCCGCTCACCCGCGAGCACCGCACCCGTCCCGGCGTGGTCGAGAAGTGGGACCTGTACGTCCGCGGCTTCGAGCTCGCGACGGCGTACTCCGAGCTCGTCGACCCCGTCGTGCAGCGCGAGCGTTTCGTCGAGCAGGCGAAGCTCGCCGCCGGCGGTGACCCCGAGGCGATGCGCGTCGACGAGGACTTCCTGCGCGCACTCGAGCACGCCATGCCGCCGTCGGGTGGCATGGGCATGGGGATCGACCGCCTGCTCATGGCGATCACCGGCCTCGGCATCCGCGAGACGATCCTGTTCCCGCTGGTGAAGTAGGGACGCGACCGGAGACGGACGGGAGGCGCGGTGCCGGCTGGCACCGCGCCTCCCGTCCGTGCGGCACTCGTCGCGGGCAGGTGGCGGTCACCGGGGCGAGGTACGATGCTCCGGTGCCAGATGGAGTCGTGACCGGGATCATCTTCGCCGTGACGCCGACCGTCGTCGTCGGCCTGATCTTCTGGTTCGTGATGCGCGCGATCATGCGGGCCGACCGCACCGAGCGGTCCGCGTACGCCAAGGTCGAGGCCGAGGAGCGAGCGCGCTTCGAGCGCGAGCACGGCCGCCCGGCCCCCGCGCCGAGCTCGGCGGAGTAGCCCTCCCCGGCAGTCCGTCACCACCCGTTCACCGACGGGTGCTGCAGTGACGTGGTGACCGCACGTCCCTCCCCGTCGTGGACCCCCTCGGACCCGGCTGACCTCGACCCCGAGGACGCCTTCGGGCACTCCGTCCTGCCCGACGCCGCACGTGACGCGGTCTGGCAGGACGATGACGACGACGACGTCGACGTCTGAGCGCCCGGCGTCGGTCACCGACCGTTCACCCGGTCGTCGCCGGGCGGTCGTCCGCGCGGGTGAGCATCGTCCGCATGTCCATCACGCACGTCTTCACCGGCCGCAGCCTCGTCGGCGACATCGAGAGCGAGTACGACGAGTTCGACCTCGACGCCGACCTCGAGGTCGCCGAGCGACGGGACGGGTGGCTCGAACCCTCCTGGTGACACCGGGCCCCTGCGCTCTTCGGGGTACGGCACCCGGATCACGACGATCCGGAACGCCGTACCCCTTTTCCGTGTCCGTTCGGCGCAGCGGCGCGGGGTACACGCTTGCGATCGTCGATGAAACATCCCTGCAACACCGGAAACACGGCGACATCCCCTTGTGCGCGGGCATCGGACGGGGCCATGCTGACACCAGGCCTGTACCCCGCGGGGGACAGTTCTGCGGGTGAAGCACGACGTTCCCTGGGAATCGATCCGATCGGTTTGTGGGGTACACCTCGGGACCGCTTTACTCGTCAACACCCCCCACCGAGGCCATCACCGTCGAACCGCAGGGAGAGTCACCATGACGATCGCGACCGCAGCACCGAAGACGACGACCACTGGCACCACCGCGCGCCGCAGCAAGAAGGCAGCAGCCGCGAAGACCGCCGTCACCGCGGTGGAGACCACCACGCTCGACGCCGTCGAGGTCGAGGCCGACGAGCAGCTCGCGGGTGTCCGCGGCGCCTCGGTCGACCAGGTCGGCGACTACCTGCGCCACATCGGGCGCCTCTCGCTCCTGACCGCCGAGGAAGAGGCGGACATCGCCCGCCGCATCGAGGTCGGTCTGTTCGCCGAGGAGAAGCTCGCCACCGAGGCCGGCATCGACAAGACGCTGCAGCGCGAGCTGCGGTGGCTCGTCCGCGACGGTGAGCGCGCCAAGGAGCGCATGATCACCTCGAACCTCCGACTCGTCGTGAGCATCGCGAAGCGGTACTCGCAGCGCGGTCTGCCGTTCATGGACGTCATCCAGGAGGGCAACCTCGGTCTGGTCCGCGCGGTCGAGAAGTTCGACTTCACGCAGGGCTACAAGTTCTCGACCTACGCCACCTGGTGGATCCGCCAGGCGATCTCGCGTGGTCTCGCCGACAAGGCGCGCACCATCCGCATCCCGGTGCACACCGTCGAGCTCATCAACAAGATCTCGCGCACCGAGCGTGACCTGACCGTCGACCTCGGCCGCGCGCCGATGCCCGACGAGGTCGCCGCCGAGCTCAGCATGAGCACCGAGGAACTCCTCGACCTCAAGGGCCGCTCGCACGAGCCGGTGTCGATCCACACCGTCGTCGGTGACTCCGACGACAGCGAGCTCGGCGACTTCATCGAGGACGAGGACGCCGCGAGCCCGAACGAGCTGACCGAGACGACCCTCCTGCACCGAGACATCCGGTCGATCGTCTCCGAGCTGCCGACCGACGAGGCCAACGTCATCCGCATGCGCTACGGCCTGGACGACGACAAGCCGATGACGCTCGACGAGATCTCGAAGATCGTGCACACCACGCGCCAGGCGGTCAGCCGCGTCGAGTCGCGTGCCAAGCTGCGCCTGTTCGCGAAGGCCGTGAGCCAGGACATGCAGCTGTACCTGACCGACTGAGGTCAGCAGGCTTCGGCCGGCGCGTGAGCGTCGGCACGGGGAACCGGGTCGTCCTGTGGGAAGACGGGCCGGTGGGGTGATGGGACGGCCCGTCCAGGCACTGCCTGGGCGGGCCACTTCGCTGTCCGGGGCGCTGCGGTCCCGCCCTGTCATTGCCTGGGCCGCTAGTCCTCGATCTCGCGGCCGAGCTTCTGGCGCAGGTCCTGCGGGATGAGCTCGATGAGCTGGTCCGGGCGGACCGGCAGGTCGAGCAGGCTGAGCTTCACCCGGCCGGTGCGTCCGTGCCGCTCGGCGTCCAGGCGCACCACGCTGCCGGCGTCCTTCCGCAGTCGGATGTCGATCTGCGCGCCGGTGGCGACCTCGCCCACGACGAGGCCGTCGACCTCGAGGGCCGCGCTCCGGGTCCCCTCGGCGATGTCGAAGCGGTAGCGCTCCCGTGCCGCCAGGACGACGGCGCGGTCGATGCCCGCCATCGGGGCGACCGGCGTCACCACGGAGCCGGAGAGCGCCGGGGAGAGCACGGGGCCGCCGGCCGCGTAGTTGTACGCGGTGGACCCCGCGGGGGTCGCGGCGACGATGGCGTCCGCACGGTAGTACCCGTAGCCGAGCCCGTTCACGCTGAGGTCGGCGGACACCTGCCCGGCTCCCGGCCGTCGCACGATCGTCAGGTCGTTGAACGCCAGGTAGTCCGTCCGCGCCCCACCCCACGACAGCCGGGCCTCGAGTGCGTGGTGCGGTTCGAGCTGGTACTCGCCGGCGGACAACCGGTCGAGGGCGGCCTCGAGCTCGGGCGGCTCGATCTCGACCAGGAAGCCGACGTTGCCGTAGTTCACGCCGAGCACGGGCACCGGACGCTTCGCCACGAGCCGCATCGCACCGAGCATCGTGCCGTCCCCACCGAGCGCGACGACGAGGTCGACCTGGTCGGTGAAGTCGTCGTCGCCGATCACCTCGACGTCGCCGCCGATGCGCTGGGCGTCCGCCCGCCGGGCGACGAGCCGGCCCAGTCCGGAGGCGTTCCACCCCTGCAGGGTCGCGATCGACTCCTGCACGTTCTTGGTGGGGTGGACGACGAGTCCGACGACGGGCTGCTCCATGCCCAGATCGTAACCGTCCGGGCCTGGTCGACGGCAGGTGCGGAGGTCGCGGGCCACCGGGCGAAGAGAGGTCACGCCCACGGCGAACAGGGGCAGCCCTGCGGGGGTCCGCTGGTTAGTCTCGATGTACGTCACCGAGCTCCCACGAGCCCGGCAAGGGAGAGCACATGTTCGAGAGATTCACCGACCGAGCCCGTCGTGTTGTCGTCCTCGCTCAAGAAGAAGCGAAGATGCTCAACCACAACTACATCGGCACCGAGCACATCCTCCTCGGCCTCATCCACGAGGGCGAGGGCGTCGCCGCCAAGGCGCTGGAGTCGCTCGGCATCTCGCTCGATGCCGTCCGCGAGCAGGTCCAGGACATCATCGGGCAGGGCCAGCAGCAGCCGACCGGGCACATCCCGTTCACGCCGCGCGCCAAGAAGGTGCTCGAGCTGTCCCTGCGCGAGGCGCTGCAGCTCGGCCACAACTACATCGGGACCGAGCACATCCTGCTCGGCCTCATCCGCGAGGGCGAGGGCGTCGCCGCCCAGGTCCTCGTCAAGCTCGGTGCGGACCTGAACCGCGTCCGTCAGCAGGTCATCCAGCTCCTGTCCGGGTACCAGGGCAAGGAAGCGGTCGCCGTCGGCGGCGAGCAGCAGCAGAACGCCCAGCAGGGTTCGCAGGTCCTCGACCAGTTCGGTCGGAACCTCACCCAGGCGGCGCGCGACGGCAAGCTCGACCCGGTCATCGGGCGCGAGAAGGAGATGGAGCGGGTCATGCAGATCCTCTCCCGCCGTTCCAAGAACAACCCCGTCCTGATCGGTGAGCCGGGCGTCGGCAAGACCGCGGTCGTCGAGGGCCTCGCCCAGGCGATCGTCAAGGGTGACGTCCCGGAGACGCTGAAGGACAAGCAGCTCTACTCGCTCGACCTCGGGTCGCTCATCGCCGGGTCCCGCTACCGCGGTGACTTCGAGGAGCGCCTCAAGAAGGTCACGAAGGAGATCCGTACCCGCGGCGACATCATCGTCTTCATCGACGAGATCCACACGCTCGTCGGTGCCGGTGCTGCCGAGGGCGCGATCGACGCCGCGTCGATCCTCAAGCCGCTCCTCGCCCGCGGTGAGCTGCAGACGGTCGGTGCGACCACGCTCGACGAGTACCGCAAGCACTTCGAGAAAGACGCCGCACTCGAGCGTCGCTTCCAGCCGGTGCAGGTCAACGAGCCGTCGCTGCCGCACGCGATCAACATCCTCAAGGGCCTCCGCGACAAGTACGAGGCGTTCCACAAGGTGTCCATCACCGACGGCGCGATCGTCGCCGCGGCGAACCTGGCGGACCGCTACGTGCAGGACCGCTTCCTGCCGGACAAGGCCATCGACCTGATCGACGAGGCCGGCGCACGCCTCCGCCTGTCGATCCTGTCGGCGCCGCCGGAGCTCCGCGAGTTCGACGAGAAGATCTCGACGGTCCGCGGACAGAAGGAAGCCGCGATCGAGGAGCAGGACTTCGAGAAGGCCGCGAGCCTGCGCGACGAGGAGAAGAAGCTCCTCGGCGAGCGTCTCCGCCTCGAGAAGCAGTGGCGTGCGGGTGACGTCGCCGCGTCCGGCACCGTCGACGAGGGCATCATCGCCGAGGTCCTGGCGCAGGCCACGGGCATCCCGGTGTTCAAGCTCACGGAGGAGGAGACCTCGCGTCTCGTCTTCATGGAGAAGGCCCTGCACGAGCGCGTCATCGGTCAAGAGGAAGCCATCTCGGCCCTCTCGAAGACGATCCGCCGCACCCGTGCCGGTCTGAAGGACCCGAACCGCCCCTCGGGCTCGTTCATCTTCGCCGGCCCCACGGGCGTCGGGAAGACCGAGCTCGCCAAGGCGCTCGCCGAGTTCCTGTTCGACGACGAGGGCGCGCTGATCTCCCTCGACATGTCGGAGTTCGGTGAGAAGCACACGGTCTCGCGACTGTTCGGTGCCCCTCCCGGGTTCGTCGGCTTCGAGGAGGGCGGCCAGCTCACCGAGAAGGTGCGCCGCAAGCCGTTCTCCGTGGTCCTGTTCGACGAGATCGAGAAGGCCCACCCGGACATCTTCAACTCGCTGCTGCAGGTCCTCGAAGAGGGTCGTCTGACCGATGGTCAGGGCCGCGTGGTCGACTTCAAGAACACCGTCATCATCATGACCACGAACCTCGGTTCGCAGGGCATCGCTGGTGGCCCGGTGGGCTTCCAGGTCGAGGGTGACTCGGCCGTCGGCTACGACCGCATGCGCTCGAAGGTGAACGAGGAGCTCAAGAAGCACTTCAAGCCCGAGTTCCTGAACCGTGTCGACGACACGATCGTGTTCCCGCAGCTCTCGCAGTCCGAGCTGCTGCAGATCGTGGACCTCTTCGTGAAGCGCCTGGCGGACCGCCTGCTGGACCGCGACATGACGGTGGAGCTGACGCTCGCCGCCAAGGAGCAGCTCATCAAGGTCGGCTTCGACCCGGCACTCGGTGCTCGTCCGCTGCGTCGCGCGATGCAGCACGAGGTCGAGGACCAGCTGTCCGAGCACATCCTGCAGGGTGAGCTGAACGCGGGCGACCACGTGAAGGTCGACTTCGTGGACGGGAAGTTCGACTTCGAGACCGGGCGTCAGCCGGGTCGCGAGGAGGTCCTCGCCGGGGCTCCCGCGGTCGAGTCCGCGGAGACCCCGCAGGGCGAGATCGAGTCCTAGGACCGGTTCCACTCGGACGGGAGGCGCGGTGCCGGCTGGCACCGCGCCTCCCGTCCGTTCGTGGTCGCGGATCCGTGTGCGGGTTCCGGCGTGCGCTGCGGACGCGACCCCCGGGCGGGGGGTACCGTTGTTCGTGCGAGGGTTCCCCCCAACACCTCGCGACCGACGTCCGGCTGGTTCCCCCAACAGGTCGGACGTCAGTGGCCCCGGTCTCCCCCCGACCGGGGCCACTTCTCGTTCCGGTGAGTGTCCGTCAGCCGAGCGTCGCGGCGAACTCCCTGACGGCGCGCTCCCAGCGCTCCGGGTCCTCGTTCCACTCGAGCGTGTGCCGGGCGTGCGCGAAGGTCTCGACCCGGGCACCGCGGGCGCGGTGCGTCTCGACGTCGGCCGCTGCCACGAGGGCATCGGCCGTCGAGTGCAGCAGGAGGGTCGGCGTGCGGTCGTCCTGCCAGCGGGTGACCGTGAGGGGGTAGGGCACCCCGGCGAGGCGGCTGAGACCCGGTGTGGTCGCGATCCGTCCCGCGACCACACCGACGGCCGCCGGGAAGCGCGCGGTCGTCACGGTGCCGCGCAGGGCCGACCGGACGTCGAGGAGCGGTGCGACCCCGACGATGCCGTCGACCGGCGTGCGTGCCGCCGCGGCGGAGGCGGCGAGGGCGCCGGCGGACCAACCCTGCAGCACCACCCGTTCGGCGCCGCGGGCACGCGCGGCGTGCGCGGCGGCGGCGACGCGATCGACCGCGGCGGGATCGAGGGAGCGCAGCGGCAGGTCGGACGTGTCGACCACCTGGTTGGAGGCGCCGAGCTCCCGCCAGACGCGCAGGCCACGCAGGACCTGCTGCGGGCCGAGCGACTGCCCGTGCACGTGGACGACGTGGGTGCGCCCGACGACGCCGTCCGGTTCGGTGCCCGGGACGGACCGCTCGTCGGCGTACACCAGCTCGGACTCCGGGGGCACGAACGGTGCGGGGCGGAGGAGCCGGCGTGCGGCGGCGGCCCCGAGGGCGACGCTGCCGGCGGTGGCGATCACGGTGCCGGTGACGGCGGTGCGGACGAGCTGCATGGTGTCCACCCTGCCAGGGCGACGTGTGCGTGCGGTCCCCTCCACAGCGGAACGGGAGGCGCGGTGCCAGCCGGCACCGCGCCTCCCGTCCGTCGTGCTGCGGGTCCTAGGCCTGCACGTCGCCGCGCCAGCCCGGCTCGGTCGGGGCGTTCTCGACGCGCTCCTTGTAGTTCTGCAGGTCCTTCTTGACCGCGTGGCCGCCGACACCGACGGCGGAGCCGAGCTTCTCGAGGAAGCCCGACGGCTCCCAGTCGATCTGCGCGGTGACGCGGGTCTCGTTGTCGGACAGTTTGTGGAACGTGACGACGCCCGCGTGGTCGGTGTCGCCGTCCTTGACGGTCCACGCGACGCGCTCGTCCGGGTGCTGCTCGGTGATGACGGCGCGGAACTCGCGCTCCTGACCGGCGACCTTGACGGTCCAGTCGGTGGTCTTGTCGTCGACCTGGACGATCTTCTCGACCTCGTCGAGGAAGTGGGGGAACTCCTCGAACCGGGTCCACTGGTCGTAGGCCTGGCGGACGGGGACGTTGACGTCGACGGTCTCGATGATCTGGGGCATGGTCGCTCCTTCGTTTCGTCGTGCTCTTCGGGTTCGTGACCGACGCTATGCCGGTCCGGCTGGAGGGTCCCCAGGGCAGTGTCCCCCTGCTGCGCCGTATGCTCGACGGGATGAGTGGCAACGGGAAGCACGCGTTCGACGAACGGGACGAGCACGGCATCCGGGTGCGCCCGGCCCTGGCCTCGGACGTGCCGCACATCCAGCGGCTCATCGCTCCGTACGTCGACCGGCGCATCCTGCTCGGCAAGGAGAACGTCGCGCTCTACGGCTCGATCCAGCAGTTCCGGATCGCCGAGGGGCCGGACGGCACGCCGATCGGCTGCGGTGCCCTCGCCGTGTTCTGGGACGACATCGCCGAGGTCCGCACGCTCGCGCTCGACGCCGACTGGATCCACAAGCGGGTCGGCCACCGGATGCTCGAGGCGCTCGAGCACGACGCCCGGGAGCTCGGCGTCGCCCGCATCTTCTGCCTGACGTTCGAGGTCGAGTTCTTCGCGAAGCACGGGTACCTGGAGATCGGCGAGCAGGTCGTGTTGCCGGACGTGTACGCCGAGCTCGTGCGCTCGTCGGACGAGGGGGTCGCGGAGTTCCTCGACCTCGCCCGGGTGAAGCCGAACACGCTCGGCAACACCCGCATGTTGAAGATCCTCTGACCGGGATCCGCTGACCGGGATCCTTCGGTTGGTCGGGGGCCACTGATCGGCGATCCGCTGCCTGTGGATTGCTGACGCGTTCGGTGACGCATCGGCGTCGCGTCGCTGCGGAGAGACCCGTTCGCCCTACCCTGTGCGCATGTCGTCGTTCCGTCACCCTGTCGGACCCGAGTCGTCCGGTGTCTACTGGCGTCGTCGCGCGCTCGTCGCCGGCGTGCTGCTGCTCGTCGTCGTGGTGGTCGTGCTGATCGTGGTCGGGCGGGGGAGTGGGGCCTCGTCCGCGTCGGCGCCGGGGGCCTCGCCGTCGGCTGGCGGTGGAGCCGCGTCCGACGGCTCCGTGGCCGCGTCCGGGGCGGCGTCCGCACCCGCTGGTGACGGCTCCTCGTCAGCCCCGTCGGCGTCCGCCACGGCACCCGCTTCGGCCTCCGGTGACGCCACGACGTGCTCCGAGGACCAGATCGAGCTCACGCCGGTCGTCGACAAGGGCACCTACGGGCCGACCGAGGACCCGCAGATCGCGATGTCGATCACGAACACCGGCTCGGACTCGTGCCACATGGACCTCGGCTCGGCGCAGCAGGTCCTGACGATCAGCTCCGGGCAGGAGCAGTACTGGTCGTCGAAGGACTGCCAGACGGGCGGGACGAACCAGGACGTCACGATCAAGGCGGGGCAGGAACTCACCACGCCGGCGATCGCCTGGGACCGCACGCGCTCGTCGACGACCACGTGCGACGGTGCTCGGCCGTCGGTGCCCGGTGGCGGGGCGAGCTACCACCTGCAGGTGTCGGTGGGGGACCTGGAGTCGAAGGAGTCGGCGCAGTTCGTGCTGAACTGAGCTGATACGCCGCGCGTGCTAGCCTGAACGCAAGTGGATTGGGAATGCCCGATCGGCGTCCGACCCCCGGCTCTGCCGGGGGTTTTCGCTTGTCCGGAGCGGGGTCCCGCTGCTCAGGGGTAGACCTTCAGTCCCCACCCAGCGACGGAGCCGCCCGGAGACTTCGGCATCCGTTGCAGGATTCGTTCCCAAGCCCGGTTCGTCCTGTCCGGGTGCAGAAGGTGGGTGCCGATCGGCCTGGCTACGAGATCAGCCAGCTGCAGACCGGTGCTGTTCGCTTGTTTGTGGGCGATGCAGAAGCGGAAGGTCTCGGGCATGCCGCGCATCTTGGTTCGTCGCATGATGCGGTCGAACTCGTCCTCGAGCTCTCGATCCTCCAACCGTCCGCGGCTCTCGAACACGACCGTTGTCTCGCGGCGGGAGACGCCCCGAGCCTGCAGCTGGAGGAAGACCCGCTCAAGACCGTACTCGAGTGCGACGTGGTACGGGCTCGTGTCCAGCCCGACGCGATCCCGGAACTCGGTCTTCCTGATCGCCGTGGCCACGACGCCGAACCGTTCTTCGAAGAGTTGATCGATGCGGCTCATGAAGGCCGCCCTCGTCTCGGCGTTGAGCAGGATGTCGAAAGGCGGCTTCGACTGGCGAATCTCGCGTTCGTGCAACACGACCATGTCGTGGTTGAAGAAGTCGAACTTCAGGCGTTGCACCAGCGGTACGATCCGGTCGACGTAGAGGTCAATGGGGAAGATCGAGAAGGCGAGCACGAACATCGGGTAGTCCGGGTTGATGCTGGTGAGACTGTGATCCCCGCTCTCGTCGACGTAGACCACGAAGCCGCTCCCCATGAAACGGCAGCATATCAGCAGGCGTCCCCTGCGCTCGTGCGCCGATGGTCTGCGTCTCAAGGGGCTGCGGCGCGCCCGGCACGTCATCCAAGTGACGCACTCCGCGCCGGGAGCTGTCCACGCTGCGTCATGCTGACAGAGTGTCGGATCAAGGAATCGTGCGGGAGTCAGCCTCGGCCTACGAGCGTGATCACGGCGTCGAGCCGGTGAAGATCGCGACGCTCAAGGGGCTCCGGAAGCGCGCGAAGCGCGGTCTGTTCGAGCCCGCGGACGACACGATCTGGTCGGACGGCGTCCGGAGCGAGTAGCGGCGCTGCTGCCGAGGGGCTGCTCCCGCACCTCCTCCTAGAGCTGCTCCTCGACTGAACCCGGTTCGAGTCCGGTCATGAAGTCGTCGAGGAACGTCTGCATGTCGAACGGCTGCGCGCTGTCTTCCGGTCCGTGGTGCGTGGAAGTCATGCCACCACGCTACGTCACATTGCTAGGTCGTCTAGCAATTTGTCCGGAAGCGGCGTTGCCCGGAGGCGATGCTTCCTGGCGGCGAGGCTGCTCGGAGGCGTCCCTGCCCGGAGGCGACGCTGCCTGGACATGCGAACGGGCCCGCCGTCCGAAGACGACGAGCCCGTTCCGAGCAGCTGAGGTCAGCCGATGACCGAGATGTTCTCGGCCTGCGGGCCCTTGCGGCCCTCGGTGATCTCGAATTCGACCTTCTGGTTCTCCTCGAGCGACTTGTAGCCGTTGCCAGCGATCGCGGAGAAGTGCGCGAAGACGTCGGCGCTGCCGTCGTCCGGAGCGATGAAGCCGAAGCCCTTTTCGTTGTTGAACCACTTGACGGTGCCAGTTGCCATGATGGCGTTTCCTTAACTTTCTTGCCAGGCCACGTTCGTTGCCTGTCTTGCGAGACGGCTCTTGCTGCCGCCGATCCACCGACGGTTGTCGTCAGATCAGTGCGTCCCGCGGGCATGGGCCGGTGGGACGGGTTCGGGGCCAGGCGACCTGGGAAGATCAGTGACCGATGGCGCTCGAAGGTGCAGAGCACCGGAAGAACGATGGACTCCCGCCGAAGCGGTTGAGACCAACCTACCGTGCTGTGGCCGCAATGGAAGAGGCAGCGCCCACTTCTGTGCAGGATCTCCGCCTCGCAGCCGTTCCTGTTCGCCGTCGGCGTGCAGATCTGGTGGACTAGGGGTGATGGCAGACAAGGAACAGCGCTTCCGGAGCGAGCAGCTCGAGGAGGCCCTCGCGAAGCAGGACGTCGCCGCGGTCGCGTTCGCCCTGCGGAACGACATCGTGATCGTCCCCCGGCTCGTCACCGGCAAGAAGGACATGCAGGTCCGCGTCTTCGGCCGCGAGGGCTCGGACAAGCGCATCCTGCTGCTCTTCTCGTCCGCCGATGCGTACACCGCGATGGTGCCGGACGAGAAGGTCCGCCAGGTCATGGTCTACGACGGGCCGCGGCTCGACGAGTTCCTGGCGGCGCACCTCGACTCGCTCGAGGGCGTGTTCTTCGACATCGCCGGGCCACACACGATGCAGGCGGCACCGGCGGACCTGCTGGCGGCGCTCCGCGCGTAGGCGCGGGCCTGGGCGGCGTCGGTTCGCTCTGGAGGCGCGACGCGCGCCCGTCCTGCGGCTCGCCACGGGCGATCGGTCCGGTCCGGCCTGGTCCGGTTCGGTCAGAGCTGGTCCGGTCCGGTCCGGTCAGGGCCGTCGGTGCCGGTTCCGGTCAGAATGCGCGGTCGAGCTCGCGTTCACGGACCGACTGCGTCAGCGAGAACGCGACGCGCAGCGCCTCGCGCAGGTGCTCGGCGTCCGCGCCGAGCACGGTCGTGAACCCGAGCCGCGAGGCCTCGTTCGCCCGCTGCTTCGCGCCCGTCGCCGGACGGATCTCGCCGGCCAGACTGATCTCGCCCACCGCCGCCAGTGTGTGCGGGTACGGACGGTCCCGCGCAGCGCTCGCCAGGGCCAGCGCGATCGCCAGGTCGGCGCCAGGCTCGGTGAGCTTCATCCCGCCGACCGTCGAGACGTAGACGTCCGCATCGGACAGCTTGAGGCCGGCGCGTCGTTCGAGCACGGCGAGCAGCATCGCCACGCGTGACGCGTCGACGCCGTTCACGACCCGGCGCGGCTGCGGAGCCGAGCTCGGCACGACGAGCGCCTGCACCTCGACCGGGAGCGCACGGCGTCCTTCGAGTGCCACGGTCACGCACGTGCCCGACACCGGGGTGCCGTTCCGCGACATGAAGAGTCCGCTCGGGTCCGGGACCTCGTGGATGCCGTCGCCGGCCATGTCGAAGCAGCCGACCTCGTCTGTCGGGCCGAAGCGGTTCTTGAGCGCCCGGACGAACCGGAGCGCGGTCTGCCGGTCGCCCTCGAAGTGGCAGACGACGTCGACCAGGTGCTCGAGCAGTCGCGGACCCGCGATCGTGCCGTCCTTCGTGACGTGGCCGACGATGAGGACGGGCAGCGACCGCTCCTTCGCCACCCGGATCAGGGTCGAGGCGACCTCGCGCACCTGGGAGGTGCCGCCGGCGATGCCGTCCACGGTGCTCGACGAGATCGTCTGCACGGAGTCGGCGATGACCAGGTCCGGTTGCACCTGGTCGATCTGGCCGAGGATGACGCCGAGGTCGACCTCGCTCGCCAGGTAGAGCTGGTCGTGCATGGCGTTCGTGCGCTCGGCGCGGAGTCGGACCTGGTCCACTGACTCCTCGGCGCTGACGTAGAGGACCCGCTTGCCGGTCGCTGCCGCACGGGAGGCGACCTCGAGCAGCAGTGTCGACTTGCCCACGCCCGGCTCGCCGGACAGCAGTACGGCGGCCCCGGGCACGATGCCGCCGCCGAGCACGCGGTCGAACTCGCCGATCCCGGACGTCCACCGCTGGACCCCCGTTCCGCGGGCCTCGGTGATCGGTCGGGCCACGCGCGCTCCAGCGACGGAGACGGCAGCGGGCCCGCGCGAGCTCGCCGCGGCCGCCGTCGTGTCCTCGACCGTGCCCCACGCCTGGCACTCACCGCAGCGGCCGACCCACTTGATGCTGGTCCACCCGCACTCGGTGCAGCGGTAGAGGGACTGGGTGCGCGCCATGGCTCGAGGCTAGAGCGCCCCGCCGACACCGCGGTGCCGCGGAGCATGCCGGCCGTGACCGGTGTCCTCGCCGTGCTCGTCGTCGGCGCCGCGCTCGTCGTCCTCGTCGTGCGCGGGTGTCCGGTCGTGGCCGCCTGGCTGCTCGGGCAGGGGGATGCCGCCCGTCATCCGCTGCCGCAGCCGCTCCACGCGACCGGGTCGGCCGCCGTGGTCGAGCTCCGTTGCGTGCTCGACGTCCTGCTCGGCCCGGGCGCTCGCGACGGCGCCGGCCTCGCGTCCGAGGTCCTCGGCCTCGCGAGCGGACAGGTAGTGCCGGATCGCGGCGACGGTGTCCACGCGGGCATCGACCGCGGGCTCGAAGGCGCTCGCCCAGATCTCGTACCCGCGGTCGTTCGGGTGGAACAGGTCGCCGTAGCTGTTGAAGAAGGTCCGACGGAGCCCGACGCGCTTCGTGATGACGTGGAGCGGCGCCACGGTCAACCCGAGTTCGGTGGCCACACGGTGCACGATCTCGTTCGCCACGGCGACCTTGCGCTCGCGGTCGGGCACGAACATGCACGGGAGCTCGGCGACGATCGCGTGCGAGGGCACGGCGCTGTAGATCGCACGGATGTTCCGCTCGAACTTGTCCGGGTGGAAGTCCGCGATGTCGTTCGCCCCGATCGACACCGTGCAGATGTCCGGCGAGTACTGACGCAGTTTCGGGAGCTGGTCGTGCTTCGCACCCCACGTCGTCGCGCCCGAGACGCTGAGGTTCACCACCCGCACCGACATGCGCGATCGGTGCCGGATGCGGCGTGCCAGGAGGCCGACGTACCCGCGCCCCGGAGCGGTCGCGCCGACGCCCTGTGCGGCGGAGTCGCCGATCGCGAGGTACGTCAGCTGGCCCTCGTGCTGCAGGCGCTCCCGCCACCAGTCGGCGTGCACGGGCAGCATGTCGACCACGCGCTGGGATGCGGCTCGCTGCCCGCGGATCCCCGCTCGGGCGCCGAACGCGCCACCACCCACGACGGCGAGCCCGCCGATGACGGAGGTGAGCAGGGCGACGAGGGTGCGGGTCTTCATGCCGGAGACCGTACGCGGGCTCGCTCACCCTGGGCTCTGCCGAGGCTGGCCCGTGGATGGACGGCGGGACAGCGCCGGCTGTGAAGGGGAGCGGCCGGTGGTGGTCGTGAGCACCGCCGGAGTCGTGTAAACTCTTTCCCGGTACCGTGTCCGAGCGGCCGAAGGATCATGTCTCGAAAACATGTGTGGGGGCAACTCCACCGTGGGTTCAAATCCCACCGGTACCGCCACAGAAAACCCCCGTTCACGCGGGGGTTTTCTCGCTTCTGAGGGTGCCCGTGGTGCGTCTTTGGTGCAGATCGTGCGCAGGACGTCCTGAGCTGTGTCGCCGCTCGCGCGACGCAGGCGCAGGCGCAGGCGACCTTCGTCCGGACGTTCTGTCGGAGTTAGATCCGTGCGCTTATCCAGCGGGCAGACATGCAGCGACGGCTAGGGAAGGACCCCAGAACCACCGGCCACCGTGGCACTGGGTTGTACCTGAAGAAGACGCCCGAGTATCGGATCCCGTGTCCGCGTGGCGCCGTTCGCACCACAGGTGATGACGGATGATCGTGCGAGTATCGGGGGATGGCTCACCTTCTGGACTCTGCGAAGCTCGACGGACCTCATGCCGCACGCATCAGTGCTCGGCCTGAGCGCATCGCTGTGCCACTTGACGCATCAAAGCAGGACGCCTTTAGACAAGCCGTTGAAGTGGAGTGTCAGGTTTGGGGTGGCGCAGCCAACGCTCTCCTGCCGGTGACGGCTGAGGGAGAAATCCCTGATTACTATCGGGGAGTGCTTCCTGGGTCGCAGATAGACCGAGTGGTTGGCGCCGGACACGACCCGGAGATGTTGCTTCGAGATCTGCAGATAACAGGCGACCCACGCGATCTATCACGATCCCAGCTTGCCGTAAGCCTATTTGAGTACCAAAATCAGAAGAAGTTCCCGCCACTGGAAGTTGTGCGCCTTGAAGCGGATGACCCCTGGAGAGATGTTTATTCCGCATGTTTGGGCCTTCTCCCGGACCACCCAAACGCTGGTCTAATCTATTCCGGCGGCTGGCTACCTGACCTCGCCTTTGAGGATTTTCTGCAGGTTCGGCGGAGGGACGTGGAGGGGTCACTGGCGGATTTGATTTCGCGGCTCCGGCCGAAGGAGCCGATGTTGACGCCCCGCCAAGTCTCTATGGCTCGATTGTCCTATGCGAACACGGCCAGTAGTTATATCCGCACGGACAAGATCACCCTGCCTGACCCTGGTTTCGCGCGACGGGATGCGGGGCCGAACATCGTAGTCGTGTGCACGCCCGGGTCGAATGAGGATCTCGCTCTCTTGTGGAACTTGAGGGCAGCGCACGGAGACAATTATGTCACACCTCTCGGTATCCCTTCCGATGCGTTTACCGCGGAAGCAATACAGGAGATACTCTCCTCTCCAGGCGTGGCGCATCACGGCTTTGCCGTGTCATCTCTCTACGTCACAAGTGTGAGTGTCGATCAGGAAGTTCTGACGCAAGTTCTGATGGGCGTGTCGGGGGTAGCTGTCCGCCCTGCAGTCGACCTCTTGATGTTTGGAACTGTGTTTGGTTTGAGCCGGGATGAAATTCTCGTCTGGAAGGAGGGTCGGGCGTCTTACAAGCCACTAGATGAGGCCTCGTACTACAACGTTCTAGGGACGAGAAACGTCAACGATCTGCTAGTGATGCATTATGACGTTTCACTAGATTCTGCCCCACTACCTCAGAGCAGCGATTATCGCGTCGATCCGTACAACGGCTCATTCTACAACAATGCCCATACCGTCTGGTCCTCGCCTAGGTCCGGTTTCTCCATTAGCACCCTGCAATGGCCGTCTCGTGAGCTTGTTGCGAACAGCCTGGCGGCGATTCGCGGCTTCAAGCTCAGGGAGTCGGCGCCGGGTATTGCGGCCCGCATTTTTATCGACATGCTCGGCGGACTGCCTGAAGCTCACATGCTTTGCCATGCGCCTTTGCTGCGACTTCTCGAGGAGATGGCGGCGCGGCAAGGCTTTCCTTGGTACAAAGCTGGCCTTCGACGACGGGGGATCGAAGTGTCGCCGATTGATGCGGTGGGAGGGTCCATCGATGAGCTCCCAGAGCGCTCTTTCCATGAGTTCAAACGAGTTCTCGGAAACAGTGATTTTGCGTCAAGATACTGGTTAGCGTGGGCAGAGAGGGCGAACGTACTAATCAAGGGGTTCCCGCTACAATGTCCGAACTGCGGTGCGAAGCAATGGATACCCGTCGGCAATTTCTCGCCCCCGATCGTCTGCCGAGGATGTACGGTCATCATTGAACGCCCTTTCGGTGACCGTACCTCCGTCGATTTCAAGTATCGATTGAGTGAGCAGGTGCGGCGCGTGTACGAGAGTGATGGAATGGGGCACATTCTCGTTGCTCGCTTCTTCTCTTTCCTATTCGACTTCGGCAGTCGTAGCGAGCTCATCGGCCTGCACCCCGGTATGAGCGTGAACCCGTCAAATGGCGGAGACGAGTTGGGCGAGGCCGACCTGCTGATGCTCACCCGCGGTGGGGACTTCGTACCCATCGAGGTGAAGCGAACTGCGTCTGGATTTACGCCGACGGAACTGGCTAAACTCTCTGCTCTGGCTGGAACGCTTAAGGCTCCTTGGAGTGGAGTCGCTGCTTGCCAGTACCGGTCCGAGGTAGATCTGGGTATGGACGAGTCGCTAGCGCTATTTAACAGTGATGGTTCTTATGATCGTGTATGGCTGACCTACGATCAGCTGCTTGAGGAGCATCCGATCTGGGCGTTAGGTGGTGATCCGTTCGAGTTGCGCTCGATGTCGCGAGACGAAATTGATGTCAGGGAGGCCGCCTTCGTTACGATGTTGGTGACGCGGGCAAAGGAGAATCAGGGCGACTGGCTGACTTATTCCATGCTGCGAAGGAGAGGTGACAGCGCCATCGACCGAGGCGAATGACACAGATGGCGTATGACTCAGTCACCGGCGACATCGTCGGCGTTTGGATCTACGATGCGCGAGTGGGGACGCCGGACCAAGACGCGCAGCACCTCGCCAGGTTCGTGCGCGGAGGCGAGCGGCGGTTCATCTACGGCGCACGGCGTCACGGCGCACCTGGGCTTGTACTACTTCCCGAGAGAGCAGCCGAGGCCCGACGGGCACCGACGAAGAGCGAGCTGATGTGTCCGGTGCCAGGCTGCCCGATGCCGGACTTCACCACGGTCGACCGGAGCAGGGCGGGTCGGCGGGATGGGTACCGACACCTGGCAACGAGTGTCGATCACGGCGCGGAGCGGATGCACCACGTGCTCGCGAAGGGGCTCCTGGCCCGGTGGGCCCGATGGGCGGTGCCCGGGGCCACCGGTATCGAGGAACACCCGTCGAATGATGCCCGCGAGCGGATCGCTGACGTCATGGTAAGACTGCCCGGTGGGGCGCAGTTCGCGCTCGAGGTGCAGTACTCCGCGCTCAGCGTTGAGGCGTGGCGAGAACGGCACGAGTCCTACCGGCGCGACGGCATCATCGATGTGTGGCTCTTCGGCCACGCCGGCGCACAGTCACGGTGGCGAGACGGGGTGATGTACCTCAACGCTACCCAGCGGGAGATCGCGGCGTCAGGGGCACCGGTGCTTTGGATCAACCCGCTCACGGAGGAGGTCGCGTACGCGACGAGCACGGCGTGGTCGAGCGGGCGCGCGACGATCATTCCGCTGGAGGAGGGTCCGCTTCGCGTCGTGCCGCTGACGCAGTGGCGACTCCTTGAGGACGGGATGTTCACGCGGGAGCTCGTCGAACTCAGGGACACCACCGTTGCGCACCTGGCCCGTGAGGCAGCGGCCTCTGTCGCGCGGGCCGCCGACGAGGCCGCTCGACAGGCGTTGCGAGAGCAGATCGTCGTGGCACGGGAGCGCGATCACGAAGCGTGGTTGGCGAGCAGCGAGCGGGCTGCCGCGATGGCCGCGGTGGGGGGAGTGGCCAACGTGGCTCGCCGGCGAGGACCCGGTCGGTTCGCGGGTCTCGGGCGAGCGCTGGCGCTGGTTCCTCTGGTCGGAGGTGATCCGGCCAATCGCGAAGGATGAGCGCGTTCGCTCAAGCGACCTGCTCGCGAAGCTGGTCACACGATTTGGCGACGTCGTTGGGGTCGTCAAGCCAGGCGCACCGGGGGGATCCCTACGAGCGGCTGTGATCGCCATGCTGAGCGCGATGCAGCGGCCGAGCCTGGCGTCCCGGCATGAGCAGAAGCGCTTCGGTGTGAAGCGTTTCTGGTTCACGAGGGGCAGCGTTCGCGAGCCGCTGACGCCAGAGCAGCGTGCGGAGGTCATGCGGCGGGCGTCGGAGCGCGAGGCGAGCCTTGCTGGCGGCAGCGGAAGCACGACGTCGAGTACCGACTACCGGCGCGGCCCTGGCGCGTTCACGGGCAGCTCTCGGCGACTGCTCCCCGACCTGTCGCCTGTGTCGTCGACCTTCAGGGTGCCGGGACCGGGCGAACGCGCGTGCGCGCGCTGTGGGCTCCCGGTCGCGACGTTCCTCGTCGAACAGGGACTGCTGACGCATCCTGTGTGCTCGCGCTGAGTCGGGTTCGCGCGACGGGCGGCGGCGGTGTGGGCGGGTGCTCACGCCCGAACGCTCAGTGCGCGGCGTCATACGCATCGCGCACGGTCTGCGCGATGCGTATGACGGCTGGAAACCTCCCAGGGGCGGCCGTCTTCCCGCCCGGGCCGGCGAATCCGATCGTGACGTCCTCCCACGAGGCGAAGAGCGGATGCGGGTCGGGCTCGTCTGGTAGTCCGGTCAAGCTCGGCGCGACGACGACCGCATCACACCTGATCGTTGCGAAGCCGCTGTTCTACTCGGCCGTGGACGATGTCCGTATAGCCAGACCGCTCGATCTCTCGCCGGATGAGGAGTCTGATGGACATGCCGGCATCATGCTGACGGTCCCACCAGTCGAGCACTGAGGTGTCGACCTTCGGGATCGAGATCCGCTTGCGCTCGGACGTGCCGTCCGCGGCTTCCATCTTCGCCATCATGTCCTGTTCCGATCGGGGATTCGCTCCCCAGTCTCCTGTCCTTCTTGGGCGACGTCGACCTGACGGGCCGGACTGATCCTGTTTGGCGCTGACATCTCGAGCGAAGAGAGCCACGGCGGAGAGTGTTGCCACCGAGATCGATCAGGGTCCTTCGTCATGTCAACGGCGTAAGCCGCACACGCCGGCCGACGGTCAGACCCTCTGGCGACCTAGGACATGAGCGTGGACGAGGCAAGCGTTCCCCTGGTCTCGAGGCGGTTCAACTGCTCGATCAGGCGTTCTCGTGAGATCGAGTACAGCCGTGGCTCCTGAATTGCCGAGCCCACGCGGTGAACCACCTCGTAGCCGCGCTTCTCCACGGGAGCGAGGAACATCGCGACACTAGATGGAAGCTCGAAGTACCACGTGTCGTACAATCGCGCCGGCCCGAGGTGGCCGCGTCGCAGCGAAAGCCATCCTCGTAGCACCAGTACTTCGTCGAGTGCGCTGTCCAACCCGAGTTCGTAGTCGTCGTCATCGAATTCAGCATCGATTCCGTCTTCGAAGTTCATCGGTGTTCCTTCTGAGAGTTTGCAGTCGTCATTATGGAGGCCGAGCACAGAGGTGTCGCCGGCCACTGGGGACCGCTTCGCGGTCTCCCGCTTAATCGCCGACGTCGTCAATACCCAGGCGTCGAAGCGCGGGCCCGTACGCCTCGATCTGAGACAGGAAGACAAGCTCGACCCAGTCGGAGATGTTGCCCCGCTCCTCGTCGGTCAGGTGCTCCCAAGAGCCGAAGGTGGCTCTGCCGGATGTCCGCAAATGCCCCGTGACTACTCGAGCGGTTTCTTGGATGTGAACTTGACGAAAATTGATCTCTTCTGAGCTGAGCGATGCGCTCACCAGGCATCCCTGCTATCGATAAGATTCAGGACCGCGGACACCGCGCCGCCCGCCCGTAACCACTGAGAAGGGGGCGTGGCGATGGCCGCCCGCAACGGGTCTTGTGGAGTCGCCATAAACGCCGCGTCGCTCTGCCAACCAGCTCCGTCGGCCTCGAGGGACTCAAAAATCTCTGGAAGGTTGCGAATCGTCTTCGTCGGCGGATTGCGCGGGTCGAACTGCCAGTCGGGGAAACGCAGTTCCTCATTTAGCTTGATAGGAATCAGGTGTCGACTTGCGACTCGGCGAATAAGCTCCTCGTCATCGATCTGGAGGAAGGCTTTCGTCTCGTCAACGGAAAGGGTGGCGCAGACCGAGTTGAGCCACGTCTTAACGATCTTCAGGTGCAGGTCACCCCGGCCGATTGTCCTTGCTTCTTCGCGGATGGGGATCCCCAAGCTGGACGCCACGCCCTCGAGGAGGAGCTTCCAATCGTCGGCGGACAGAGATGGATCGGCTGGCTGCATCGATCGCATGTACTGCGTCAGCGCTTCGACAAGCCATGTGCCGTCAACCTCGAGCCGAGCGACGGCCTGCGCGAAGCGCTCAATCGCCTCCCTTGTTGGCAGGTGCGAGGGAGCGGCTGGCGGCTCTGAGTGACCTTGCATGGGCTGCAGCTTGCACGCTCAAGCCGGGTGCTGTCCAGTGCGCCGAAATTGGTTCTGATCTGGGCTTCTTATTTTCCCCACGTATACGAGGAAAAAACGCTCCGAAGCCATCGAGAGACGCTCCGGTGATCAGCCGCGAGGCGCACTCGTCGACTCACGAGGATTGGCCGGCGGTGCGGTTGCTGTAGCGGCAAGCGCTGGGTCGACCGAATAGCTGCGATAACTGTGATTCTCGTCGGCTTGGATCCGACCCCTTGAAGTGACATGAGGCTGAGCTGTTGCGGCCGAGTGCGGGCCGGGATCGTCCGCTTGGCAGCCCAAGATGTCGCGCGTCCGCAGACGGATGCTCCTGCTGTCGGGGACGCTCGTGGAGGCTCGGGGCCTACCGTCAGCGGTGTGAACGACGACGAGCGTGAGGCCCTGCAGTGGCTCACCGTCGAGGAGCTTGCCGCGCGGCGCAGACGGCTGGTGCGTGACTACGACAGGGAGATCCGAGGAGGACACCCGGAGGCCCAGCGGATCGCGAGCATCGAAGCGGATGCGGAGGCGATTGCGGCCGTTCAGAAGCAGCGCCGCGAACTCTGATCGAACGTATGTTCGATTGAGTGCGATGATGGGGCGATGGGACAGAACCGCAGGCACGGCACCGACGTCTCGCGGAACGCGATCAACGAGTCCCTGACGAGGCCTTCGCCGGTCTCGCTGTCCGAAGACGAGATCGGCCCGATGCCGGTCGTCGACGTCGTCGACGGGGACACCGTGGACGTCTGGCTCAGGTTCGTCGAGGTGCGCGTGCGGGAGCGGGCGGTCGTGACCGGCTACACGGACCGCGCCGTGCGGGTGGAGGTCTCCAGGCGCGACGGCTCGACGTACCGGGTGTGGGTCTGGAGGGGCGCGGTGACCCGCGCAGGGAGGGAGCGCTGAACGAGGCTCGTGGGGCCAGGGCTACGTGAGCACTCCTGGCCCCGCTCGAGATCAGTGCGCCGCGTCGTAGGCGTCGCGGACGCTCTGTGCGATGCGACCGCGGGTGGAGACCTCGTAGCCATTGGCGTTGGCCCACTCGCGGATCTTCGCGAGCTCGTCCGCATTCCCGCGAGGCTTCGAGGCAGACCCGGAAGAAGTGGGTCGAGAAGCGCTCGCGCCGACCTTGCGGGCTGCTGCGATGTAGTCGGAGAACGCCTCGCGGAACTTGTCCGCGTTGTCGTTCGACAGGTCGATCTCGTAGTTGTTGCCGTCGAAGCCGAAGTGCACCGTGGTGCCGGCGCCGTCCTGCAGCTCTTCGTCGGTGAGGTCGTCGACGAGGGTGGTGATGACTTTCTGCGCCATGGTGATTCTCCTATTGCGGGGCTATTGCGCTCTCACTATGACAGATGGTTGATCACTGTGGGAAATGAATAGTCGACGTGCGCGTTTCAGGGCATGTCGATCGAATGCGGCGGGCGAAGCTCGGAGTCGCCGTTGCGGAGGCCGTCGGGTCACCTGCGACTCGGTGGCACTGAATCGCTGCAGCGGGGCGCCGCGGCCTTCGTCGGGCACCGGCGCTCAGGCTCGCCGGTCAGTTCGACCTACTCGAGGGTCTGCACGGACCGGGTGTACCACTTTTGCGTTCAGAAACCGGTACAGGCCCACGAGGCAGCTTTCCCCAGGTCAAACCGGCTTTTGAGGGCTCGTGCAGGTGTGAGTCGTGTACCAGTTCTGAGCCGTGATTTTCGAGAACCGGTACCCCCCGTGAGCCCTACTTCCCTGATTTCTCAAGGAAGTAGAAGGGTAGAGAGGCAGTTTGTACCGGTTGTACCGGTTTCTGCGGACCTCTACGCGCGCATGCGCGCATGCGCGCACACGCACACGCACACGCACACGCATAGAGTTCCCTCGAAAAAGCGGTACAGCTGGTACAGGGCGTGCTTTCCCCTGATCAGATCCGGTTTCAGGCCGTCCTGCGTCGGGTACGCGAAGTGGAACACCGCGAGCCCAGGACCGGTGAGGCGGCCAGGACTCGCCGCCTGAACTGGGCTTTTCGTTGCGTCGTCGAGCGCGAGCGTGTACCGAGAAATCCGGTACAAACCGGTACGAGGAAGAATCCCCCGGGGAGCAGGCGCTCATCGTGGGTTGGTTTGTGTGGTCGACGCCGGCACGGCGTGTTCGCACGGGCTGGGCGCGCCACCCCATGGTGACGTGTCCCGTTGCTCTGGCCGCCGTTGGCGGGTGAGCGCGTCAAGGTGGACTTGCCGCCCTCGGTCTGTCAGCAGCGGATGACTCGCCCAGTCCTCGCGATGTGGAAGATTCCATGAACTGCAGCCCCTGCGCCGCCTCGACGCGCGCGTGCGCTTCGTCGTCGATCGCGACTCGGACGACCTCGACGCCGCTGTCACGAAGTGCCGCGGTCAGCCACGCCTTCGGCCGCAACAGGTACTGCTCGACCTCGACGTCGATGACCGCGATGACGAGCCGCGCCGCCTCGAGCTTCCGGCCAGCCCAGAGGAGCTTGAAGGCGTCCGTCGGGAGCTTTTTCGGCTGCCCGCCTCGAAGCGCGCCGATGTGCGCGTACGCCTCGACGAGGACCCTCCGGTCCTAGGGTGCTCCGTCGAGCTCGACACGGACACCGTCGTCGAACTCGACGCGCGCCGGCGCCAGCAGCATCCCAACGTGCGCCGCGATCGCGGCGATGATCAGCGGCTCGGCGTCGCGCTGAGCGAGGGAGTCGGATGCGTGCGCTGGGCTCTCGGCCGCAGCGTACCGACTGGGGGCCGCCGGCACTGGTCGGTCACGGCGCGGCCGACTGTGGGCCATATTTGGCCGTAGCGGGGCCGCAACGCTCCCTCTCGCTGTCGCTCGCTGGTCGCTGCGGACCGATCCGCCCACCTGCTGACCCACACATGACCGCCAACCGGTCACAGCATGGCCATCCGACGCTGAACGCGTCCGGGTGGCCCTCTTTTCCTTCCATTTGCCGTCGAGGGAGCTTCGGCGGTCGCCTCGCGGCCCAGAGCAGGCCACCCCTGGGCAGCATTTGCCCACAATTGGATCAGCCGTGGCCAGGTACGGGGCACAGAAGCTCGGTGCTGAACGCATCGGCTGAGGCTCCCATCGTGAGGGCGCCCGGTCGCGTGGCTGGATCTGAGCCTGACCTGTTGTCACGAGCCTCGTTCACGTCCACTCCACAGTCGTGCCCGATGGGGCGAAAGGAGAACCGCAGGGCGCCGCTGAAGCGGCGGCAGCGAGGCCCGTCATGGCGTCGTTCCTCCCCCGCGACGATGAGGTTACGGCGCTACGCGAGAGGTCTCCGCGATGCTCCGACCTGCGCTGCTTGCGAGGGCGAAGGCAGCCGCGTGCCCGCGTCTGCGTCGGGGTTGATCAGGTGCTGATCCGCAGGCTCCTCAGCCCCTGGCGTCGCTGCGCTCCATGGGTTGATCCCCGGCGTCACGACGCCCAGAACCGTGGATCAACCCAAACCCCGACTTTCCGGGGCAAACGGATGCCACTTGATCACCACCACCAGGCTTGATCCTTCGGATCTGGTGGTGATCAAGATGAGGCTGATCCATCCGTTTCCCCCGATCACAGCAGCAATCGTGACCTCGATCCGTCGCTGGAGCTCCGGATGCGAGTAGGAGAAGAAAAGGGCATAAGGGGAGGTGACGCCGAGCTGCGTTTCCAGTCCGCTTCGCGACCTGGAACCTTGCTCGTCGGTCGGCACAGCCGACACCTCTTCGGGAGCCCCTGAGACTCTCGCTGCGCTCGGTCTCCGGGTCCCCCTCACCACTCGTCGCTGCGCTCCTCATGGCCCTTACTGCGTCGCTACGCTCCTTGCCCTCCGACGCCCCATCGGGGGCGTCCTTGGGTGCCTTCCGTCGGTGCCGCCCCTCCGCTCCGCTCCCCTACGGACACCGTCGGCTGACCACGCTCTTGCGAGGCGTGGACCCGGAACGGGCAATGGTGCGTCGGTGCTCCTGGCGCTGGCCGACACGATCCGCTGAATGATTTCGGAAATGATTTCAGTGCAGTCGGATCTGAACCCAGAGCGGGCGTCTCACGCGTGCTCAGTGACCTCCGGCGAAGCCCTTGGCTTAGAAGCTGGTTGGTCGCGGGCGCGCTGTCGCAGCCTCAGACGCGTCCGAGGGGCATCGTCAGCTGCTTCATCCGCGTACGTTTGTCACCAACTGGCTGGACGTGTATGGTCTGCTGCAGGTCTGAATGATTGAAAAGGGCCAGAGCCATTGACGGCTCGACGAGCAGGTACGCCAAGCAACCGTTAACAGGTTCGGCTAAACGGCCTCCTCGAAAGCATCGACTTTCGAGGAGTACCCATGTCTAAGGCCGCCCTTAGTCCTTCAGTTCAGACCGGCGACTTGCTCACTCCGGACGCCCTTGCTGCTCGGCTCCACGTGACGACCCGCAACTTGCGCCAGTGGCGTGTCACTGGGGCAGGCCCGCGATTCGTTCGAGTCGGACGATTCCCGCTCTACCGTCCGGAAGCCGTCGAGGCATGGCTTCTCGAGCAGGAGTACGCCAGCACCGCCGACGAACTGCGCTGATCGATGGGAACAGTCAAGTCCTACGAGACGAAGACGCGGGGCAAGCTTTACGAGGTCTGGTACACCAAACCTGATGGGACTCGCGGTCATGACCGCGGCTTCCGCCGCAAGACCGATGCCTTCAACTACCTCAACACTGTCGAGGTGTCGAAGTTGCGAGGTTCCTACGTCGATCCAACGGATGCGCGAGTGACCATCGGCGAGCTCGGGAGAGCCTGGCTCGAGATGCACCGGTTCAAGCTCACCCAAAGTAGCTTCCACTCCGTTGAAAGCTGCTGGCGCGTGCATGTCGAACCAAAGTGGGGCGGGTACGCCGTAGGCCGAGTCACCAAGCGAGACGTCCAAACGTGGCTGAACGAACTCGGGCATTCGCTCTCGCACACCTCGGTGGCGAGGGCACGAGACCTGCTCGCTGGCATCCTCGATGAAGCCGTCGAGGAGAACCGGGTGGTGAAGAATCCTGCGCGCGGCCTCACAGTCAAGAAGAAACCGATCCCCGACGAGGTGTTCCTGACGCATCGGCAGGTCGAGGCGCTGGCTTCGGAGGCCAGGTATGGCGAGCTTGTCCGGCTACTTGCGTACACCGGGCTCCGATGGGGCGAGGCGACTGCCTTGCGGGTTCGTAGCGTTGACCCCGGTCGACGTCGTCTGAACATCCGCGAGGGAGTGACGGAGGTGAACGGTCAACACGTCCTGGGCAGTGTGAAGTCGCATGAGCGGCGCTCCGTCGCATTTCCTGACTTCCTCGACTCGGCTGTTGCCGCGGCCTGTCGAGACAAGCACCCCGACGATCGTCTCTGGTCGTCTTCGGCCGGAGGTTTCCTCCGGCCAGGGCACTCCAGTCAGGGATGGTTCGCGAAGGCCGTCCAGCGGACGATGGCGGCCGACGCAAGCTTCCGTCGAGTCACACCACATGACCTCCGGCATACCGCTGCGTCACTCGCGATCAGCGCTGGTGCCAACGTCAAAGTCGTACAGCGGATGCTGGGCCACAAGTCGGCGAAGGTGACTCTTGACACCTACGCGGCGCTGTTCCCCGACGATCTGGACAACGTTACCTCCGCGTTGAGCCGGCAACGAGCGGAACAGCTGTAGCGGTGGTCGTGCTCGTGGTCGTGGTCGTGGTGGCGGCCGCGTCCGCGGGCGCGACCTCATCCGTCTTGATGCCCGAGCCCCATTGCAGGACACCGTCTCGCATAGGGCACCTTGCCGGAATCAGTTTCGGACCAGCTATCTGAGACAGTCGGAGCCCCGGAAGTACGTGAACGGAGACAGACGACGCTCCGTCTCGGTGAACGACCGGCTACTGAGACGTCACGGAAAAGGCCGCCTTTTCGGATATGGATGCGGGACGGCGACGATCGGCGTGGCGTCGCGATGGACGGTGCGCCCGGCTGATCCTGGTGTCAGCTGCACCCGGGAACCTCGTAATGCTCGCGAACATCGAGGCACAGCGCCAAGACCTCGCGGAGATCCGGGCCGTCGGCAGGGAACGGCGATCGTGCGCCAGGGTTGAGGGTCGCTTCATAGCAGGGCAATCGTGCCCTCCCAGATTGCTACTGTCGACACGAGTCGAGAGGGCATCATGAAGCGCTACGAGTACGTCACTATCAATGTGTCTGGCGATGAGCCGAAGCACGTCGCGGCCTTCAACGAGACCATCAACCGTTACGCGGCAGAGGGATGGACGGTCGCGCAGATGGTTCGCCCGTCCGTCGTCGGTCCACTTGGGGTGCTCTTCGAGCGAGACGAAGCTTAAGGTGGCTCGCACAGAACGCCCTACCCAGGCGATGTACGCCGCGATTGGACGCACGGCGGCGGAGTCGGCCCGGGTCGAGCAGAACCTGCGCGAGTTGTTCGCGCTCTTGATCGAGTCGCCTTACGGCCGGGTGCTCGCGGCGGGCGAGGACATCTCCCGGCTTCAGCAGATGTGCCTACGAGTCGCCCGCTACAACAAGAAGATCGCCGAGGCGCAGCTGGAACAGCTGATCGCGATTGACAGGGCGATCACCGCGGCTCGGCCGCAGCGCAACTTCCTCGTGCACTCGGTCTGGTACCGGATGAAGACGCCCGGTGAGCACTACGGTGAGCGGAGCAGCCGGCCCGCCACCTCCCGAAACGGTGCATCGACGTCAGAGCACGCCGTTTGGACACTCGATGACGCGAGGGAAGTCGCGAACTACTACGAGAAGATCGCGGGGTATTTGGAGCGGTTCATAGACCAGACATTCGAGGGCGTTCGCATTCCGCTGGTGATGAGTCGCGCCCAGGAAGAGAACATCCGGGAGCGTTGGGAGAAGCTCATGGGCGATGCCTGGCAGCTGCCGAGCGACTAAATCAGGTCCTCAGCCTTCGCTCGGCGGCGGCCTGGATGCCCGAGAGAGCCATTCGACGACGGTGGCGAGCGCGACCAGGGCTGATCGCTGCGCACTGGTCGATGCGTTCTCGAACGAGTGTGTCCGAGAGCGGATGCCTGGGCGGACGGTTCTGCGGTCTACAACCCCTTGCGCTTGTTGGTCTCCCAGTAGCCGAGTACCACGTCATCCTCCGGCAGCTCTCGTTCGACGAGCAGCAGCAGACGACGTCCTTGGCGTTCGTGGGAGCGCGCAGCCGCCTCAGTCGGCCAGCCAATTTCGATGCCGTAGTTCTCGTTGAAGTCGCGAGCCCATTCGAGAATCTCGCGCTCAAGTTGGGGCGAGAACGACGGCGTGCCAGCGTCGCAAGGGCCGTCGTCGTCCCACAGCGGCCAGTCGACGCTGTACTCGTTCATCAGCCGGTAGCGCATACCCGCAGGATCGCACAGCAGGCAAAACGCCGTCCGGTGGCCGATCGATCACAGGACAGCTCTGGCGCCGGTTGGAGAGGGCTGGGCGAATCGCTGTCAGCGATGATCGTCTCCGATCTGGGCGACGACGTGGAGATCAACACGGTTGCGACCGGCCCACTGCTGGACGTCGTTTGGTCGTCGGGCGACCAGGAGCTCCTGTACGTGCACGTCGTGAGCTGCGAGGTCGCGCCGGACCCGCGCACCGAATCGGCCGAAGCGCACGATCGTCGCGACCGTCACTGCGCCCGACCCGATGATCAGGACCGGGAAGATCCAGGTCGGACCGATATGCATGAGCCCGAGGGCCCAAGCCAGCGCCCAGATCGTGAGTTGCGCGGGGAACGCGATGGCGAAAGAGAGCTTCCTGCGCGCGATCTCGACGGCGTAGCGATTGCCGAGCAGCGGACGCCACGGTGCGGCGAGACGCTGGATTGCGCCCTTTGGTTGCTGGTATGACACGATGCTCACGCGCGCGGTGTGGCCGGTGGCTTATCGGCCGCTACGATCCGGCGCTCGGAGAGCGCGCATGCTGCGGAACACCCAGATGTACGCAACGACGATGACTGCCGACAGGAGCACGATCACCACCGTCCAGATGAGCCAGTCGGAACGGTCCGGGTCGCCGAGCGCCCCGGAGACGAGCGTGCTGATCGCCATCGCGGGAAACAGCAGGCTGACCCAGATGAAGACCCAGCCCTTGGCGCGCTTCGACATCGTTGCCACACAGCTACAGTCCCATTCGCCTCGGTAGCTGTCGATTCGACGGTACTCAGGGTGATGCTGGCGGTCCCGATGAACCATGGGCCACCGGTCGCCTCGCTGGTCAAGCGGGATTACGTTGCTGATCGTCAAGGCGCCTGTGACGCGGTCGAGGTATCCGTCTCATGCATTCGACTGATCTGAGGTAAGCGGTCACTCGTTCGCATCGCCTGGCTAGTTCGGAGCGGGCGTCCGTCGACAGGTGGTGAAGCTGGAGTGCGTCAGGCCGTCAGCGGACGGCCTGATCTGATCGTCCGCTGCGATGAGCGTGACTCGAATCTGAACACGGGTCGGGCGCAATCGGCATGGCCGACGCCGTACTGGTCCTCGTCACCAGCGGCTGCAGGCTGATCGCTGCGAGGTCGTTGCCAGAAGGATCTTTTGCGAGGTAATCGTTCCCGTGTCGACATCGCGCTAAGGAGCTGACATCGCCCCGCGCGTTTGGGCACCGCGATGACAGTTCCAGCCACCGGTGCGTCTCCTCGGCCCGCGCATGAGGGACACCCGTTGGATGTGCCTCCGGGAGCGGCGCGTACGGTACAGGAGCGTCGTTGGACTGGGCGCGTCGGGGATGATTTTCACGGTCGCCGTCTTCTCAATCCCGCCTTGTCCCGCGGCGAGAGCGGTTGATCGTGCAGTACCTCCATTACGGGCATACCCGCATCCTCGTCACCGACATGGTCGGCAAAGCGGTGCTGGCCTACAGCGCCTCGTTGGCGCAAGCCGCGGTCGCTGACACCGTCGCAGTGCCGACCGTTGATGATGCTGGACTACCGGTGACGGTGCAGGTCATGCTCGCTCCGGCGATCCCGATCCTGTTGGAGCCGGCGCCGGAGGACGCCCTCGAGGACGCAGGCGACCTCGCCGCGCAAGACTTCCTCACGGATGCGCGCTGGAGAATCAGCGCCCTTCCCCCAACCGGTCCCGATGCCCGGGACCGCAGATGAGTAGGCACACCAGAGGTGCCACGAAGAGCTGTAGCGGCTCCCGGGGGACCAGCAAGAAGCCTGTGCACCGTCAGCCCTCGTCTCGTACCGCGCGGTGACGTGACGGTGGTGAACAGCCGATTGCGCGCACCGGCGCTCAGGCGGTCCACTTGCGCGCGCCTGATACGGAGCCGAGCTGCATCGTTGTGCCCGCTGGGCAGGTCATTGGGCAGAGCCCGAGCGGATTGCTGCACATCGGAGATCGGAAGGCCCATGGAAGCTGAGCCGGGAGGAAGCCCGGCCGAGACGATGGCGTTCGTGGTCGGTGCTCTGCGGGCACGAGGTCATGTCGTCGATGCGGACACCACTGACCGCATTGCACGGATCCTCGCCGGCGACCTGACCGCAGAGCGGGCGCGGGCCGAGATCGCTGCGAAGTATCGTCAGCGGTGAACGGCCCGTCAGACCGCCGATCCGAGCCGGTTGTCGCCGTGATGTGGATGGCTGCCGGTTAGGTGCTGGTGGTCCAGCGGTGCCAGGCGTCGATTTGGTCTTGTGCGGCTTCGAGCGAGTGGTGGGTGCCGTGAACGGAGCCATCGAAGGTCACCGCTGTGTAGTCGCCTGCGGCGATGCCGGAGCCGACGACCGCTCCGGCATCGTCCGTCGCAGTCCACAGCTCCGTGTCATGTGAGCTCCAGTGCAACGGTGAGATCCGTTTTCCGCTCACGTCAGTGGATCCGCATCTGCGCGACCATCGGGCAGAAGAACGGGTCGCGGGCGCTGAGACCCACCCGGTTGAGGTACCGCACGACGATCCCGTACGAGCGCAGCAGCGTGGTCTCGGTGTACGGCACGTCGAGGGTGTCGCAGTGGTCCCGCACCAGCAGCCGCGCCTGCCGGAGCGCCGGCCGTGGCATCGAGGGGAACAGGTGGTGCTCGACCTGGAAGTTCAGGCCACCCATCAGGGACGACACCCACCACCCGCCGCGGATGTTGCGCGAGGTCCGGACCTGGCGCGAGAAGAAGTCGACCTTCGCGTCGTGCGCGATCGTCGGCATGCCCTTGTGGTTCGGCGCGAACGAGGCGCCCATCATCACGCCGAACACGGCCAGCTGCACACCCAGGAACGCGCACGCCATCCCGAACGGCAGGAACCAGAACACCACCGTCAGGTAGATGCCGAAGCGGGCGAGGAGCAGGACGCCCTCGAGCCAGCGGTGTCGGACGTCCGCCTTGGTGCCGGTGCCCGTCAGGACCGAGGTCACGGCGTACCGGTGCAGGTTGACGCCCTCGAGCGTCAGCAGCGGGAAGAACAGCCATCCCTGGAAGCGCAGGAACGTCCGCATCAGCGGGCCCTTCGCCGCGGCGGCGTCATCGGGCAGGAAACGGATGCCGTCGGGGGCGATGTCCGGGTCCTTGCCCACGGTGTTCGGGTTGCCGTGGTGACGGGTGTGCTTGTTCATCCACCACGAGTAGCTCAAGCCCACCAGGAAGGTCCCGACCCAGCGGCCCGCGTGGTCGTTCCACTTCTGCGACGCGAACACCTGGCGGTGCGCGGCCTCGTGCGACAAGAACGCGAACTGCGTGAACAGCACGCCAAGCACCCCCGCGACGATCAGCTGGAACCACGAGTCGCCGAGGAACGAGAACGCGACCCACGCCAGGGCGAGGGTGGCGACGAGGCCGCCGAACAGCGACCAGTAGAAGCCGGTGCGGCGACGCAGGAGACCGTGGTCCTTGACCTGCGCGAGCAGCACCGAGTAGGTGGAGGTGCCGGAGCGGCCGCCGTTCCCGGGACGGGTGCGGGTGAAACCGGGGGCGAGCGGGATCGTCGTCATCGAGGACCGACCTTCTGGTGCTGAGCGATCCTTCGACCGGTCCGGAGAGTTCACGCATCCGCGCTTGCCGTCACGCTACGGCGCCGGGATGCATACCACCCGTGAGTCGGCAGGAACCTCCGCCCTCAAGCTGCGGTCTGCTGTCTCCACGGCAGCGGCTGCGCGGCTCCTGCTATCGAACAGGCCCAGGAGCCGGACGACACCGTCTTCCTGATGAGCCAACGCCCGAAATCCATCCCGCTGCGGCCGAACTCGGCCAACCGGATTCCCGACCTCGCCGATCGGCCATCCCCATCGGCCGCGTGCACAGAGTCGTGTGGTCATCCCCTGACCCTCCTCGTACGCAGATGGCCGGCAACAGAGGAACCGCCGGACGCGTCCGTCTGCAACCTGCATGCTGCGACCAACCGGCAGGAGGAGACTCATCTCAGACGGTTCCGACCACGATGCTCGCCGAAGCGCACGCATCCTGGCGGTCACCACCGTCAACGGAAGCAGTCATCATGACCGGCCCATCCACAACCGCTGACCAGCACCTCGCCCTGACCAGCGTCGTCGCATCCGGCCTGCCGGCATCGCTCGGCACCGACGCCGCCGAACGGTTCTACGACGTCCCCGCAGTCTTCAACCGACGACCCAATCCTGAAGAGATCGCAGCGCTGGAAGGCTCCGGAAGTCACCATTCGTTACAGCGCGCCGGCTACCCGGATGTGACGCTCGCTGTGCACGACCGGCGTCTGATCATCGGCAACACCAACCTCGGCCAACTCGAACGGGGCCTCTCGACCACCATCGCGAACCTGGTGCACCAGATCAGCAGCAACGCCCTCGCCACGATCCGCCAGTCACGAGCTGACGCGCAGACCGCGCAAGATGCACAACTCGCTCGCGCCCAAGACACCACCCGCGCAGCCGAACGCATCCACTTCACCCCCGACACGTCCATCACGCCTGACAACGGCGCGCCGAACACGGTCGCAGAGCCGAAGCCGGCAACCCGGTGAGCCAGCCTTCCCCGGCAGTGACGGTCTCTGCGGAACCGTCCAGGATGCGGCTCCGTCCGGATGGGCTGATCACCACCGGTTTGACGGCGGCGACGAAGGAGAACAGCATGCCGGATCACGCAACCCACGTCACGCTCGACCCCGCCGGAGTACTGCGAACCCTCGTCCTCCAAGAGCCCGACCACCCAGACATCACCCTCACTCTCCGCGGAACCGCCCCAGAAACGCTGCAGTACAACGGGCGGATCTGGGCAGCCACCCACCACCGGCTCCATCGACCAATGGCCCGCAACGGCTACCAGTACACGCTCCTGCAACCCCCGAAAGCTTCCCCGGAACACCCCTGACAGCTCCGTCGCAGACCGCCGAATCACCGGAAGGCGTGAAACGGTTCCAGCCGCGAGCAACGATGTCGGCGGTTGGCGGCATACTGACTCGCGGATGCCGTCGGACAACCTGCCCCCAGTCGCCGTCGACCGCCGAGGTACGAATGTCGACGAAGCGGTCGCGTTCTACGAAGACGTCTACGCGAGCCAGGACATTCACATCGGCAAGCCCACCGCCGACGGATTCACATGGCGGTACCGCGCCGTCGGCGACGACGACGACGACGAGCTCACGCTGGGCACATCCGCTGTCGACGCGAACCGCTGGGGCACCATCGGCCAACACGGCACTTACATCCTCGCCTGGACCACCACCCCGGGCATCGTCCTCGACGTCGACACGCGAGACGCGATCGCGATGCCACCGAACGTGCCCGTGATGTACCCATCGGGGCGCCCGTTCGAGTTCAACGCTGCGCCAGGTACCCAGCACATGATCCGCTTCGACGGCACCTTCCTCGAGAACGTCGCCGCAGCCCAGCTCGGCGCAATCCCCGGTCCGCTGCAGTTCCGGAACCTTCCCGACCCGGAACAACTCGAACGCCTCAGACAGGTGATCCGTGCGGCAGCACCCGAGCTGCTGCACTCCGGAACGGGCCGGTGGCGACGAGCAGCTGTGAACATGCTTGTCGCAGAAGCAACAGTCGACGCTTTCCACGCCACCCCCGACGTCGACATCGTCTTCCACGACGGCCCAGCGACGATGCGCTTTGCGCAGGAGTGGATGGTCGCTAACGCTCATCGACACATCACCAGCACTGACGTCGCTCAGGCGGCCGGCATCAACGCCCGCGCCCTGCAAGCAGCCTTCCAACGCCACGCGGACACCACCCCCATGGCTTTCCTCCGCCAGATCCGGCTCCACCGGGTCCGTGCACAGCTCGTCGCCGGCGAAGCCCCAACGACCGTCATCGCAGACGTCGCACGAGGCTGGGGCTTCGGACACCTCGGACGATTCGCCAGCTACTACGCCGACACCTTCGGAGAACGACCATCCGACACGCTCCGCAGACCGTCACGGTGACTCAGCAGCAACACAGAATTGGGTCCCGATAGCCGATTGGCTATCGGGACTGCTGAGCGCTATCGAGGAATGCCATGACGGCGGGCCCCGGGTGGCCGGTCCAGATTGCGCGCAGCGATCGGATCAGTGGCGGGCCGAGCAGCGGTGCCCGGACGAGGGCACCGTCGGAGAGGTCGCTGCCGACGGTGCGGAGACTCATCACCGCGGGCGCGATGCCCGCCCGCGCGTTGGCGCGGATGATGCCCGTCGTCTCCAGCACCGCCGCTGGGACGACCAGGCGGAGCCCAGCACGGTCGAGCCACGCCTCGACCGTGGCGCGGGTGCCGGACCCTTCCTCTCGGAGTAGCAGCGGCGTCTCCGCGAGGTCATCCGCGGTGATGCCCGACGCGCTTGCCCACGGATGGTGCGGAGCGACGACGACGACGAGTTCGTCTTCGTCGACCACCAGCGAGGACAGGTCAGGTGGCGCAGCAGGGGTCTCCGCGAATCCGAGATCGGCAGCGCCGGAGCGAACGAGGTCGATCACGGCGGCGGAGTTCCCCGCGATCAGGCGCACCGACGCATCCGGCGCGATAGCCCGGTGGGCGAGCAACCATCCGGGCAGCAGCAGCTCGGCGATCGTCTGCGACGCTGCGACCACGAGGGATCCCGCGGGTTCTCGAAGCGCGGCGACTCCTGCTTCGAGCCGCCGGGAGGCCTCCAACACCGGGACGGCCAGGCCGAGCACCACTCGGCCTGCGTCGGTCAGCGCGGTCCCTGATGCCGTCCGGTGCGCCAGCGGCTGGCCGATTGCCTGTTCCGCGGCACGCAAGCGCGCTGACACCGCCTGCTGTGTCACCCCCAACACGTCGGCCGCTCGGGTCAACGAACCGGTCTCCGCGACGCGGACGAGGACCTCGAGGGTGTCGAGGTCCAGAGTCCGGTCCGTCAGCCGCCGCAGTGCCACAAGCAACCATTGTGCCCTGCCAACGAGTTCGCCGTTCCAGAACCACGGGGCACACGCGCACGCTGGGTGCATGTCCGCTCACCTCGCCCACGCACCCGCGACGTCCGAGCATGGTGTGCGCGATCGGCGGTTGTTCCGGGAGTTGGAGCGGCCTGGTCTGATCGTGTCGAATCTGACCCCGAACTGGTTCGCGTCGATCATGGGCACCGGGATCGTCGCCGTCGCGGCCGCATCGCTGCCGCTGCAGTTCCCCGGTGTCCGGACGGCGGCGACGATCGTGTGGGCGATCGCGGCGGCCCTCCTGGTCGCCCTCACCATCGCGACGGCCCTGCACTGGGTCCGCTACCGGAGCACCGCAGCGAAGCACCACCTCAACCCGGTCATCTCCCACTTCTACGGGGCACCGCCGATGGCGTTCCTCACCGTCGGCGCCGGCACGATCCTCCTCGGTAAGGATTGGATCGGCCTTCCCGCCGCCGTCACCGTCGACTGGGTCCTCTGGAGCATCGGTACCGTCGGCGGACTGTTCACGGCGGTCCTGGTGCCGTACCTGGCGTTCACCCGTCACGAGAACACGCCCGATTCCGCGTTTGGCGGTTGGCTGATGCCGATCGTCCCGCCGATGGTGTCCGCCTCCACCGGCGCGCTCCTGCTGCCGTACGCGCCCGCCGGGCAGGCGCGGGAGACACTGCTGTGGTCCTGCTACGGCTTCTTCGGCCTCAGCCTCATCACGTCCCTGGTCGTGATCACACTGATCTGGAACCGGCTCGCGCAGCACAAGGTCGGCGCCGCAGGCATGGTCCCGACTTTGTGGATCGTGCTCGGACCGGTCGGGCAGTCGATCACCGCAGTGAACCTCCTCGCCTCAAACGCCCCCACCGTCGTCGACGCCTCCACCGCCCACGCACTGCTGGTCGTGGCGTTGGTGTACGGGTTCGCGATGCTCGGCTTCGCGCTGCTGTGGACCGTCATCGCCCTTGCCATCACCATCCGGACCGCCCGCGAGCACCTGCCGTTCAGCCTGACGTGGTGGTCGTTCACGTTCCCCGTCGGTACCTGCGTCACCGGCCTGAACGGCCTGGCCCTGCACTCCGGACTCACTGTCGTCGCCGTGCTCGCAGTCGTCTACTACGCCGGCCTCGTCGCCGCATGGATCACCGTCGCCGTCCGCACCTTCCACGGCTCCGTCATCCGCGGCACACTCCTCGCACCACCCAAGACAGCGTGACGACCCTGGCGCGGATCAGCCTTGCGACCAGCCATAGGGCGTTACCAGGATCCATGACCGCGTCTCGGTAGCCGATGGCTGGCCGGACACCGCTGGGACCAGCTCCTACAGCGTACGTCCGGCATTGGCGGTGAGCCACGGGATCGGGTCGATGGGTGTGGTGCCGCCGGGCATGACCTGCAGGTGCAGGTGCGCACCGGTGCTCGCGCCGGTGTTGCCGACGAGGCCAACGAGCTGCCCGACGGCGACGGTGTCACCTGGGCGGAGCGGCGAGGAGCCGAAGATCATGTGCGCGTACAAGGTGGACACAAGCCGACCGTCGATCTGATGGTCGATGATGACGTACTGCCCGTACTCGGGGTGCGTTGTCGACACTCGGACAGTACCGGCAGCGACAGCTCCGATGGGGGTGCCGGCGCCGGGGGTAAGGTCCGCGCCCTGGTGAATCGACGAGCAGGTCGCACACGGGGCGCTTCGCGGGCCGAACGGTGAGCTGACGGTGATGGTTCCGGCGACGGGCCAGCGGATGTCGCCGGTGCCGGTGTTGACAATCGTGCCGCCCGTGGTCGTGGGAACGCTCTGCTTCGTCGAGGCCGGTGCGCCCCCCGTTGACGCGGCCTGCGAGGCGGGTGCGGTCTTGGTGATGACGGGCTTCGGGGCCGGCTTGGTGATCGTGTACCCGTCGCGGTCGACCGCGAGAGCCAACCCGGACGCGGTGAAGCTCTGCTCGGCGGTGGCAGGAGCGACACCGGGCACGACTGCCGCGGGGCCGGTCGTTGCCTGCGCGGGCAGCGCTGCGGCAGCGGTGAACAGCGCCATCGCGGCCGTGGCACCAGTGATCGGGACCGCGGCGAGAACGCGTGACCGCAGTGAGCGGACCGGTGTTGCGGGTGCAGTCGCGACGGTCGGCAGCGGCCGCAGTGCCGGCTGAGTAGCGGCAGTGATCGTCGCGGTTCGGGTGCGGCTGGCGGTCGGGGCTGCGGCGGCGCGTTCGGCGGCGAGGGCTTCGCGGCGCGTCCGGGGTGCGGGAGTCGTGGGGGTCTGGGGGTGCTGCTGAGGCACGGGCAGGCTCCAAGAGGGGTGGTGGCCGGCAGGCCGAAACGTGGGGTGGCCCGAACGCGGGTCGAGCGGGAAGGGGAGGGTGGGGCCGGTCGTGGGCCGCGGCAGGAAGGGGGGAGCCTGCCGCGACCCACGCCGGGGTTTAGAGGGACGCGAGCATGTCCTGCATCTGGGTGATCTGCTCGGTCTGGCTCGACACGATCGACTTCGCCATCGCGATGGCGTCGGTGTTCTTGCCCTTGTCGACTTCGGTCTTGGCCATGTCGACGGCGCCCTTGTGGTGCTGGACCATCTGCTCGAGGTAGAGCTTCGCGGCGTCCTTCGCGGACGCCTGGTCGAGGTCGCTCATGTCGGAGTCGGACATCATCCCGGACATGGAGTGCCCCATCCCGGAGTGCTCCGACTCGGTCGGCTCACCCCAGCCCTGCAGCCAGCTGGTGAGCTGCTTGATCTCCGGGGACTGCTCGGCCTTGATCTGCTTCGCGAGGGTGGTGACGTCGGTGTCGACGCCGGAGCCCTTGGCGAGGAGCATGTCGCTCATCTCGACGGCCTGCTTGTGGTGCGGCAGCATCATCTGCGCGAACATCACGTCCTGGTCGTTGTGCGCCGACGCCGCCGACGTCGACGAGGACGACGAGCCCGTGTCGGAGCCGCTGTTGCCGGTCGAACAGCCGGCGAGGGTGAGGCCGAGGGTGAGTGCAGCAGCGATTGCGAGTGTGCGCGTGGTGGTGGTGTGCATGGTTGGTCCGTTCCCGTGGATGCGTCAGGTGGTCCGGGCAGGCGGACGCCTCCCGGATCTGGGCATGCGGGAGCCACCCTTCGGGGGTGGGGTCCCGCAGGGGCGGATCAGATGCGGATGATCTGCAGCGCCGTCAGCGACGGCGGTTTCGGTGCCGCGATGCGGCGCGGCAGCCGGTCGGCCAGCGCGAGCAGCCGCGCGATCAGGTGGAGGACACCGCCGGTCCGTGCACGTAGCAGCGCCCACGTGAACAGCGCGATCGTCAGCGCGCACGCCATCCCCATCAGCGAGCACATCAGCGCACACAGGCCGCTGTCGCAACCCGCGTCGGTGAGGACGGTCATCACCGCAGTCGCAGGAGCTACGTGCTCGGAGTGGCCGGCGGCCGCGACATGGCCGTGCTCGGCCGCGGCAGCGGGAGCCGCCATCGGATGCTCGTGGTCGGCGGTGTGCCCGGCCATCGTGTGCATCAGGACCGTGAACCCGACCAGCAGCAGCAATGCCAGCGTCGCCGTGGCCTGCAATAGCAGTCGGCGACGCGGGGTGGCGGTGGTGGTGAGCATCAGTCTTTCGAGCAGACGGGTGGAGTGAGCGTTTCTATGGTGCGGTACCCCGCGGGCGGCGGCAACCTGGTGTCCGGATTCACACCGAACCCGCCGCGACCGGACGAATCGGGAACACGGCGGAAGGTTCAGCGTTACAGCGCATGGTACCCCCCAGGGGTATACGTGAACTGTTGGCGTCAGCGGCGTCGGATCGGAGCAGCATGGACACGCACGAGCACCACCAGATGAGCGGGAACGAGCACGCCGGCCACGGCGGTGGTCACGGGGCGACGACGTGGTCGATGGCGGCGCAAGCGACGCTGCACTGCTTGACCGGCTGCGCAATCGGCGAGGTCCTCGGCATGGTGATCGGTACCGCTGCCGGCTTCCACAACGCCGGCACGATCGTCCTGTCGATCGTCCTCGCGTTCATCTTCGGCTACGCCCTCACCATGCGCGGCGTCATCAAGTCGGGCCTGACCCTGGGAGCCGCGTTCAAGGTCGCTCTCGCCGCGGACACCGTATCGATCGCCGTCATGGAGCTGATCGACAACACCGTCATCGTTGCGATCCCCGGTGCGATGGACGCGCAACTCAGCGACTGGCTGTTCTGGACGGCGCTGCTGTTCTCCCTCGCGATCGCGTTCGTGATCACCACGCCCGTGAACCGGTGGATGATCAGCCGCGGTCTCGGCCACGCCGTCGTCCACGGCCACCACTGACCGGTCCGCGGGTTAGCTCGATCGCGGCATGCTGTCAGGCGTGTGAGTGCTCGTGTGCGGCGTGGTCGTGGCCACCGTCGTCGGGTGCGCCCTTCATCATTCGCAGCATCGACCAGGAGCCGCTGCGGATGAACACGACGAGCAAGAACGCGGCGATCAGCAGGAACACGATGTTGAGCCAGGTCGTGTAGTTCCAGCTGATCGAGGTCGTCACGATGCTCAGATGCCGATTCGTCGGGATCAGGCTTAGCGGGGTGAACAGCAGCTCGACGGCGTAGCCGGCGAGGACCATCGCCCCGTAGAAGATCCCGGTGATGCGGAGGGCTGCCTTCCAGCCGTAGTACTTCCGGTAGATGACGATGATCGGGATGATGATCAGGTCCGCGAAGATGAAGCTGATCACCCCACCGAAGCTAATCCCGCCGTTCCACAGCACCGCGGCGAGGGGCACGTTCCCGACGGAGCAGACGAAGCTCACCATCGCCAGCACCGGGCCGATGATCGGGTCGATGATGAACGCCAACGTCGGATGCCCCTCGAAGAACACCGCCTGCAGCCACGCGTTCGGCACCCACGCGTCGAACGCGCCGGCGATGAGCAGACCGATGATGATGTCGCGGAGCACGGACGCCCAGTCCATGACGAAGTACTGCGACACGCTCGTCAGCCCAGGCTTCGAGAACAGCCGTCGCCAGAACCCCTGATCGCCCTGCACGGACATGTCCATCGCCGCGTGCCCCTCCATCGATCCGGCGAGGCCCTTGTCGGCCTGCTCACGGGCGGCGTCGAGGATCTTGCTGCGCATCCAGAGCCGGAACCCGAGGGCGATGAGGATGATCATGATCGGCCCGCCGACGAACTCTGCGATGGTGAACTGCCACCCCATCACGAACGCCAGGATCAGCCCGAGCTCGACGACGAGGTTCGTCGACGCCACCTCGAACGCCATCGCGGATGACAGGCTCGCGCCCTTCCGGAACAGGGCACGCGCGAGCGCGACCGCGGCGTAGGAGCACGACGATGACAGCGCGCCGAGCCCGGTCGCGACGCTGATCGCGCGTGGCGAGTCGTCGCGCATCAGCTTGGTGATCTGGTCAGTCCGGACGACGGCCTGGATGATGCCGGACAGGGTGAAGCCGAGTACGAGGGGCCAGAGGATCTCCCACCCCATCGAGCCAGCCGCAGCCAACGCGTCACCAATCGCCTGCAGCACGAACACCGCTACCTCCTCCATCGGTGTTCGAGCTTGCTCCGCCGTAAGGAATTGGGTGTCACAGCAAGCATGTGAGGTCACACACGATAAGCCCGGGCCACTGTCTCAATAGACGGTCCTCCGGCGTACGAGTCATCGCGGTCGCACGCAGCGCTCACCATCTGTCTCACATAGGTGGTCCGCAGACAGTCGCGATGGCGGGGCGCTATCCGGACGCCCATCCGGGGGCGGGTGCTGCGTCTCCGCGCCGCTCTCGGGAGCGGGCGTCCCCCAGCAGCGCTGTGGTGCAATTTGGTGCACTACCACCTGTCCGGGAACGGCTCCGACTGGCCCGACCCGTCGGCAACTTCCCCATGAATCCGGCGATCGGGGGCGCGCCCGTGAAGGCACGAACACGCAGCGATGGGTTCAAATCCCACCGGTACCGCCACAGAAGACCCCCGTTCACGCGGGGGTCTTCTTGTTTCTCACGTGGAATCGGTCGAGCCGCCGAGGTCCTCGATCGCGACGACCTGCTGATCATCGACCGCCTCGAGGTGGAGGTCGGCTTCGAGGACCTGCCGCACCCTGTGCCGGCGATCGTCTCCGCGGTGCAGAACGGGCCCGCGGCGCGGACGGCCGCGTTCGTGCTCGTGACCCGGCGCAGTGGGACGTCGAGCGAGATCCCCGACCGCGCAGCTGAGGAGCCCGCCCGTGCGGTGCCGTTCCCGTTGCCACCGGCGCTGCCGGCGCACATCTGGGTGGGCGCCCCGGCGGGCTCCTGCACGCAGACGCTGATCCGGCCACCGGCACGCTCACGATCCAGACCGGTGAGGGCGAGTTCGAGCTCGTCGGGCTTCCCGGCAACGCGCCAGCTCGTTGGCGCCGCGGTCGGGCGTGCTCCAGGACGAGCTCGACGCTGGCGTGACCGGCGCGATCCAGACCGGCGACGTCGACGGGTACCGAGGGGGTCGCGATCAGGCCGGCCTGAGCTGATGGTCCCGGTCGTGGCCCCTGGGACACATCCACGAGGACCCTCGTGGTCGGCGGTGACCCTGCCGCTTAGGGTGGCCGCGTGGAAGACGTACGCGGTCCGAGCCTGACGCGACTGCTCGTCACGCTCGCGGGCCTGCTGGTCCTGGCCGGAGCGCTCGTCATCGGCGTGCTCGCCGCCGTCGGCACCGCAGCTCAGCGCACGCTCGGGCCCTCGCACACCGCGGACGGCAGCACCTGCAGCCCGCTCGGCGGTGAGTGCAGCCAGCTCTCGCGTTCTGCCGTCGAGCAGATGGTCGGGATCAGCCTCCCGGCAGGAACACGACTCGTCTCCTCCGGGAGCCGGGACATGTTCAAGGCGGACGAATCGTGGGCGGTGGCGTGCGTACCGGAGGCGCAGCGGGTGTTCGACGCGGCCGAGGCCGACGGCTTCGTCCCGCGCACACCCTCCGACCACCCCGAACGCCGCGACTGGTCCGACAAGCAGCCCACGGACCTCGAGGTGCATCGAGCGGCGGCACTCGGAGCCGACCAGTGGCTCCAGCTCGGAGGGGCCTGCTCGGGCGGCTCGTACGTCTACCTCGGCCACTTCCTCGACAAGTGAGCGCCTCGCGGAGCCCGAGCGTGCGCGGTGCCTCGAGGCTGACATGGATCCTGCCGAGTGCAGCCCTCGTCGTCCTCATCGCGCAGATCATGGCCTGCGTCCTCGCCTACCGGTACGTGGCTCCGATCGACGCGGCATGGGAGGCCGACCCTGAGCGTCTCCGCGGCGTCCTGCACGCTCATCCGGCGGGTGTCTGGGCGGCGCGGCGGGCTCTCGCCCTGATCTGGATGGCGACTGTCCCCGTGGCGATGGCCGCGACGATGCTGGCCGTATCGGCCATCGACCGCTTCTGCGCCCAGGGTGCGGTCCACACCTTCGCGCAGACGGTCACAGTAGCTGGGGTCACCACTTCCGTCGCGGGTGTCGTTCTCGCAGTGCTCGCCGTCCTGGAGATCCTGAGCTCATGACGGACCGCTTCGGGGTGCAGGCCCGACCGCCGCGCGTGCTAGGTCAAGAACACCAGTGTGCCGATGCCGATCCAGACGAAGGCGACGCCGGTCAGCGCTGCAAGGCTCACGAGACTGGTCGCGATGATCGCGGACGCCTGTTCCTTCCAGAGCCGGAGTGAACTCGTCGCGATGACCAGGGCGACCACGGCCGCGGGCGGGGTCCCGATCAGCGCGACAGCCTGCACAGTAGCGATGGCGCGATCCTCCGAGGTGGGCGGCGTGTCCTCTGCGTCGTGGTCGAACTGGGAGGGCGGTGTGCGGGCGGCAAGATCGAACGCCGCGGGGGCCAGACCACGCCTCCCGTCACGACGATCAGCGCGATGGCGACGAGCGCTCGGACGTTCAGTGGAGCGCGCTGCGTCTGCCCCAGAAGCCCATGCGCCGACACTGGTGTGGCGCGATGATCGTGCACGAGGAGGGGCGACGACGCAGACACCAGGACCGCCGGCGGATGGCGGGGCTCGACGCGAGCGTCGACGCGGGCCGCGGGACGCCGCAGGCGTCGAACCTCGGTTCAGGACGCCGCCCACAGGTTGAGTGGCCAGGACAGCACCAGCGCCGCAATGACGCAGACGATCGAGATGAGCGGGAGCCACCAGAAGCTCACGCCCTTCCTGCGACGAGAAAGACCTCCCCAGAGCGGGAGCACGATGCTCAGGAGCTCTGCGATGAGGAAGCCGATGTAGATTCCTTGCTGCGCGCCCTCTGAGCACGTTTCCGTTCCCCCGCAGGGCGTGTAGACCATGAGGGCGAACTGGTAGATGAACCAGACGAACGTCGCCGTGACCACCGCTACGACGTTCAGGAGAATGAAGGTCACGTCCCGCCCGAGTGAGGTGGTCATTTCATCCCTTCGCTTGCTCGATCCTGACCGAGCTCCGACTCGTCAGCGAATCGCCGCTGGGGATCCGTGATGACGTTCCGGAGGAAGCTCGACGCATCCGAGCGGATCTTGGTGTCCTCGTTGTAGGAGTCGGAGGGTCCGAAGCTCGCCGTACTCCCGACCTGGCAGACGAAGTCGTTCGAGGAGCAACAGGAGCGAACGAGCGGGATGGCACCGAATGCGATGCTGTTCCCCGTCCAGCTGTCCATGCTGCCAGCTGGTCGGTCACAAGAGATTGCACCGTATGCCGCGATGCGCGCCTTCTCCCCAGCTTCCTCACGAGCAGGTCGCACTCGATCGAGGCGACGATGCCCCACGCCAGGCAGTCGGAGTCGCCCATGGCCGCTTCGCAGATCGCCGCCCACGCGTCCTCCTCGTCGAACTGCGCGATGCGCAGGGCCCCGCCCTCGACGGTGAACGGTGCGACGGGGAGACCGCGCGCGCCGCGGGGTGCGCCACCGGTCGGTGTCGACGTCGTGGTCGGTGTGGGCGTCGGCAGGGGTTCGGCGGCCGCGTCCAGGAGGACCGCCTGAGGCCGGTCCGGCTCGGGCGTCGGGGTCACCCAGCTGCCGACCCCGGCCACGAGCGCCAGGATCGAGAGGCTCGCACCGAGCCACAGCGCCCCGTCTGGCGCTGCGCACGTCGGCGACGGAGACGGTCGGGCGCCACCCCGGTGTCCGAGGAGCGGTCGTCCTGCGCACCGATCGCCAGTGCCGTGTCGACGGCGAGGTCCCACCAGCGGACGCGCCGCCTCGAGCGACCCGCCTGTCCGCATCTGCGCCCGCACGACGTGCACGGACGTCCTCATCGGCAGGTGCTCCACGCGGCGAGGCTGCTGAGGCGGCCCGGACCACCGCGGGCCCCTGTTCGGGCCGGACCGGACGCCTGTCGGCTCGCCACTGGCGGACGGGAGGCGCGGGGGCAGCCCGCCCCGCGCCTCCCGTCCGGCCGTCGTCACGTCGAGTCGCCCGCCGTCTTCCGCCGCACCCGCCCCGCCGACCGCGGCGGGTGCTGCCGCAGGTGCCCGCTGATCCGCCCGAGGACGTCCCCCAGCTGCGCGGCGTCGTCGTCGCTGATGTGCGCGAACAGCAGTCCGTGCACCGTCGCGATGTGCCCGGGCAGCACGGTGGCGAGCGCGTCGCGCCCGGCGTCGGTGAGGGAGACCACGGTGCTCCGCTCGTCGTCGGGTGACGGTCCCCGCGTGACGAGCCCGCGCTGCTCGAGCACCTGTGCCTGGTAGGTGAGCCCGCTCCGGCTGTAGACGACCCCGTCCGCCAGGTCGGTCATCCGCAGCCGCCCGTCCGGCGCATCGCCCAGCCGGGCGAGCAGCTGGAACTGCACGTAGCTGAGTTCGCCGGCGTCGCGGAGCTGCTGCTCGACGGCTGGGCGCAGCAGGGCCGCGACCTCGGTGAACGACAGGTACGCGCCGAGCTGGGTCGGGGTGAGCGCCGACGGGGGAGAGTCCATGCCCCGATCCTACCTGTTGCTTCGAACTCGAAGCAGGTGTACGGTCGACCCATCGCTTCGAATTCGAAGCAAACAATGAAGGGGAACATCATGAACGAGGACACCATGCAGGCAGTGCGGTTCCACGAGGTCGGCGGTCCGGAGGTCCTGCGGATCGAGGACGTCGAGCGCCCGGTTCCGGGCACGGGCGAGGTGCTGGTGCAGGTCACCGCCTCCGCCTACAACGCCGCCGACAACGGCATGCGCGGCGGGTTCCTGCCGATCCCGGTCCAGCTGCCGCACGTTCCCGGCTACGACGTGTCCGGCACGGTCGCCGCGCTGGGCGAGGGCGTCGACGGCCTCGCCGTGGGCGACGCGGTGGTCGGGTTCCTGCCGATGGAACGCGACGGCGGTGCCGCCGAGTACGTCGTCACACCCGCGGAGGCACTGGTCGCCGCCCCGACGGGCGTCCCGCTGGTGGACGCCGCGGCACTCCCGTCGGTGGCGCTGACGGCATGGCAGGCACTGTTCGACGAGGGTCGCCTCGAGGCGGGCCAGCGCGTGCTGATCAACGGCGCCGGTGGCGTGGTCGGGAAGTACGCGATCCAGCTCGCCGTCCGTGCCGGTGTGCACGTGGTCGCCACCGCGAGCCCGCGGAGCGCCGACGCGGTCCGCGCCGCGGGGGCCCAGCAGGTGATCGACCACACCACGACCGACGTCTTGGCGGCGGTCGACGAGCCGGTCGACGTGCTGCTGAACCTCGCGCCGATCGAGCCGGAGCAGTTCCGGGCGCTCGTCGCCGCCGTGCGTGACGGCGGGGTCGTGGTGAGCACCACGGCGTTCATGGCGACGCCGGACGACGAGTCCCGGGGCGTCCGCGCCGCCACGGTGTTCGTCCTGCCGGACCGCGGGCGCCTGGCCGAGCTCGTCGCGCTCGTCGACGCCGGGCAGCTGACGGTCGAGGTCACCCGGCGCATCCGGCTCGAGGACCTCCCGGCGCTGCACGCCGAGGGCGCGGCCGGGCGGATCGCCGGCAAGGTCGTCGTCACCGTCTGAGGGAGGACGACCGCCGGCCGGTCAGCCGATGAAGGACGCCGCGTCGACCGCGTGCTCGCCCGTGACGTACGGGGTGAGGTCGACCACCCGGTCGTCGAGGCGGAAGACGTACCGGCCGACCTGCTCGACCACGGCGCTCCGGCCGAGCCAGTCCGCGGCCTCGGAGCGCTCCTCCGGTCGGAGCCAGTCGACGGGGTCGGACGTCGACCGGAACCCGAGGACCGCCGCGGTGTCCTGCAGCGCCCGACGCTCGTCCGGACCGAGCAGGTTCCGCGCACTGCGGAAGTAGACCGAGTCGGGGTCCACTTCGTACAGCCGCCGCATCCACACCCGGTTGACCGAGGACACCAGCGCGTTGCGGGCGCCCTCGCCGGAGGGGTCGCCCACCCGCTCGGCGTTGTCCCAGAACGGCGCGACGTCCGGTCCGACACGGGCTCCGTCGAACACCCCGACCGAGGGGATCATCGGGACCCCGCACCCGAGCAGGTAGACGTCGTCGCCGACGGTGGCTCGGATGTGCTCGATCGCCTGCCGGTAGACCTGTTCGCGGGGCAGGTCGACGTGTCGGTGCCCGGCGATCGCCCCGGCGTACATGAAGTCGAGCTTCAGGTAGCTGTAGCCGTCCGCGGTGATCCGGTCGAACACCCCGCGGAGGTGGTCGGTCACCTCCGGGTTCGTCGTGTCGAGCGAGTGGTAGTGCGACCCCCAGTTGTGCCCGGTGACGAGCGGACGGCCGTCGTCACCCGCGACGAGCAGGTCGGGGCGCTCGGTGGCGATCGTCGAGCCGGGCAGGGCTATCAGCGGCGCGAGCCAGATGCCCGGACGGAAGCCGTGGCGCGCGATGGTCCGTGCGGTCGCCGCCATCCCGCTCGGGAAGTCGGGCCCCGCCGTCCAGTCGCCGACGATGGGCTCCCACCCGTCGTCCAGCTGGAAGACGTCGACCGGGTAGCCCTCGAGGTCGGCGGCCGCCCGCGCGATCCGGTCCTCGGTGATGTCCTCGTGGTACGAGTACCAGCTGCTCCACACGGTGCCGGCGCGGGCCGTCCGGCGACCGAGCCGCTCGGTGACCCGGTCGGCGTACGCGGCGAAGACGTCCTGCTCGGCGCCGTACGCGACGAACCACTCCGCGTCGTCCTGCTCGCTCGACGCCCACAGGACGTTGCCGTCGGCGCCGACCCGCGGGGTGCCGAGCCCGAGCGCCCCGACGAGGAGGGTGCCGCCGTCCGGACCGGTCACCGCACCCACCGCGCTGCCGGAGTGCGCGTGCGGTGTCTCGTTCGCGGCGTCGTCGGCGGTCAGCAGGCGTTCGGGGCTGTCCTTGATCCCGATGGTGTCGCCGTCGACCCGCGTCCACCCGCTCGGGCTCCACGAGTTCCAGCCGTGCCGGTAGAACTCGGCGCGGTGCCCGAAGGGGTGGAGCAGCGCGACGGGGCCCGCCGGGACGAGCCACCCGTCCGCCGTCCGGCGGGGTGGTCCGGAGACGTTCGCGGGCACCCGGAGGCCGTCGAACTCGAACGTGTACTGCACGGGTGGTCTCCTCGTGGTGTCGGTGCGTGGTGTCGATGCCTGGTGTCGGTGCGTGGTGTCAGCGGGCGGCGCTGGAGGTGGCCGGGACCGTCTCCGCGGTGAACCGCTCGGGGATCGGTGCCCCGGCCCGGCGCATCGCGACCAGGACGCTGCCGACGGTCGGATCGTGTCGGGGTTCGACGAGCTCGAGGGTCGTGTCCTCGGCGAGCAGTGCGATGGCGAACGCCTCGCGGAACCGCGGCGCCCGGAAGAGCCCGCCGGAGTACGACACGGGGACCGGCTCGTCGGCGGGGAAGCCGAGCGCGCGGACCGTCGTGCCGACCAGGGTCGTGAGCTCCGCGGCGGCGCGGCGCAGGACGTCGGCAGCAGCGTCGTCGCCGGCGTCGGCGGCTGCGACGACCACCTTCGCCAGGTCGGCGACGGTGCCGCGGTCCGCGCCCCACTCGTCCATGACGACGCCGATCAGGTCGAGGTCCTCGGTCACCCCGACCCGCTCGCGCACGAGTGCGTGCAGCGGACCCCGGGGGAGTCGGCCGTCCGCCATCCGCGAGAAGGCGTTGAGCCCCTGGACGGCGACCCAGTACGCGGACCCCTCGTCGCCGAACACCTCGCTCCAGCCGCCGACGCGGTGCGCGGTGCCGCCGCGCTCGCCGTAGGCCATCGACCCGGTGCCGGCGATCACGTTGACGCCGTCGCGGCCGGCCAGCGATCCGGCCCAGCCGCCGACCATGTCGTTGCCGCAGGAGTACCGGTCGTGTCCGAGCACGTCGGCGGGGAGGGCGTCGAGCACGGGAGTGTCACGACTCGACTCCCCGTGACCGGGGATGCCGAAGTGCGCGAACGTGATGTCCGCCGGGGCGATGCCGGCCGCCGACGTCACCGCGTCGACGCCCGCACGGACGACGTCGCCGACGAGACCGGTCCCCGCGTCGAACCAGGAGGAGGCCGGCTGCCGCGACTCGGCGAGCGTGGTGCCCTCGCCGTCGGTGAGCAGGAACGCGGTCTTGGTGCCGCCGCCGTCCATGCCGAGGAAGACGGTCATGCCCGTGCAGCTCCCGCGCGGTGGTCGTGGATGGTCACGCCCTGGACGACGCGGTTGACCGTGCCGCCCGGGAACGGGTTGTCCGGGGTGCACCCGTGCGCGACGGACGTGGCGAGCGCGAGGAGCTGGGCGAAGCCGACCAGGGCGACGCTGCGGAACGCGTCGTCGAGGCCCGCCAGGTCGTCGAGCGGGAAGGAACGCTCGTCGTCCGCGTCCCCGCCGACCGAGACGACCCGGACGGCTCCGTCCGCGCGGAGCTCGCGGAGGATGTCCGCGTCGTACCGCGCCGTGTACGGGTCCGACGAGCCGTAGACGACCACCAGGGTGTGCGCGCCCGCGACGGCCTTCGGGCCGTGCCGGAAGCCGAGCGGGGTGTCGAAGAACGACACGACCCCGCCGGCGGTGAGCTCGAGCAGCTTCAGCGCCGATTCGCGTGCCAGGCCCTGCAGCGCTCCGCTGCCCAGGTACACGACGCGTTCGGTGCCCTCCGCGAGCGAGGCGATCCGTGCCTCCAGGCCGGCGATCGTCCGTGCCGCCGCGACCAGCGCGCCGGTGCGGGCCACGAGCTCCGGCCGGAAGGCCAGGAGGACGGCGAGGAGCATCGTGGAGAAGCTGGACGTCATCGCGAAGCCGGTGTCGTTCGTCTCGGCCGGCATGTCGAGGACGAAGGACCGGTCCTGCCCGCGGTGCTCGCGGGCGAGGGCGCCCGTGGGGTCGCAGGTGACGACCAGGTGGTGCGCACCGGGCGCGACGTCGTCGACGACGCGGGTCGCTGCGACGCTCTCCGGACTGTTGCCCGAGCGGGCGAACGAGACCAGGAGCACCCGGCCGGGGTCGCCGAGCGAGCCGTGCGGGTCGGCGACGATGTCGGTCGTGGCGATCGACTCGACGCGACGGCCGAGGTGGCGGCGCAGGTCGACGCTCGCGATGTCCCCGACGAAGGCCGAGGTGCCGGCCCCGGTGAGCACGATGCGCAGGTCCTCGTCGGCGAGCAGCGGCTGCAGGAAGGCGTCGAGCGCGGCACGGCGGTCGTCGAGCGACGCGACGAGGCGCTGCCAGCTGTCGGGCTGCTGCAGGATCTCGCGGTGGGTCGCGGTCTCGTCGGCGCGGACGGGGGCGGTGGTGGTCACAGGGACTCCTTGCTGGTGGTGGTGGTGACCGTACCGGTGGCCTGCGCGCGCGGGGCGACGGCGGCGGCGTACGGACGCAGGACGTCGCGGACGCGGTCGAGCACGATGTCCTCGGCACGGTTCGGCAGCAGGCCCTCGCGGACCCGCTCGTACTGCACGGGCAGGTACTGGCTCAGCAGCGGGAGCGGGATGCCGACCTCGTCGAGGCTGCGGACGAGCGCCTCGGTCGCGGCGGTGATCTCCGGGTCCGGCCAGTAGTAGCGCATGCGGTCGCTGTAGCTGTAGGTGCGGGCGATGCGCTGCTCGTGCGCGTCGCCCTCGTAGTAGCGCTCCCAGCGGTCCGGCTCCGCGAGCATCCGACGCTCGACGACGCCGCGCAGGTCGACCGCGCTGCCGTCCGGGACGAGTTCGGACTCGACGGCGTCGAGGGCGAACAGCGCCTCGCGGAGCCCGAAGGTCAGGCCGGGGCCGACCTTGAGCACCGCCCAGTGGTCGTCGACCAGGGCACGGAGCGCCTCGGGCGTCTGGTAGTCGGTCGAGTGAGCCTCGTACACGAGTCCGGGCGTCGCCTCGATGACCTCCTGCAGCGCGGTCGTGGCCTCGGGCACGTAGTCGATGACCTGCAGGTGGTCGAACTCCACCGCGGGCTGCACGACGAGCGCGACGACGCGTGGCCACACGTCGGCGAGGCCGGCGCGCTCGAACGCCGCACGGTGCACGTCGAGCGTCCCGACCGCGGCCGTCGCCGGGGTCGGCTCGAGGTCGTGCAGCGTCTCCTTCGCCCCGCCGGGGGTCGGGACCTCGGTGCCGATGACGTAGACGATGCCGTCGCGGTCGATCCCGGCGTCGGTGGCGGCGGACTCCGCGGCGGCGAGCAGCACGGCGGCCCGCTCGGCGACGACCGCGTCGGTCAGCGGGGCGACCTCGCCCTGCAGCGGCATGCTGCAGTCGAGGTGGATCTTCGTGTAGCCGGCGGTGACGTAGGCGCGGACGAGGTCGACGGCGAGCGGCATCGCCTCGGCGGCCGGGCGGTCCTGCCACGTGTTCGGGCCGAGGTGGTCGCCGCCGAGGACGAGCCGGTCGGCCGGGAAGCCCTCGGCCTCGGCGAGGTCGAGCACCGCGGCCCGGAAGTCCGCGGGGGTCATGCCGGTGTACCCGCCGAACTGGTCGACCTGGTTCGAGGTCGCCTCGATGAGCAGGGGGGCGTCGTCCTCGAGTGCCTGGCGCATCGAGGCCCGCAGGACGTACGGGTTCGCCGAGCAGACCGAGTACATGCCCTCACCGGATCCGGCACGGTGGCGAGCGACGAGCGCAGTGATGGGGTTCACGTGGTTCTCCTGGTGCGTGCGCCGCGGTCGGCGGCGCTGCCGACGCGGCACCGTCCGGCGCCGCGTCCGGACCCAGTGTCGGCAACGACCGATCACTTCCGCTGCCACAACGATCACTCCGGTCATTCGCAGTGATCGTTCTGGCGCATGATGGGTCCATGGACAACGACTCGCCGGACGTCGGCCGCAAGCGGCGGGACCGGATGCGGGACATCCTCGAGCGGGTGCGGGAGCAGGGCTCGACGAGCACCGACGAGCTGATCCGGGCCTGCGGCGTCTCGGCGGCCACGGTCCGACGCGACCTCGGCGAGCTCGAGGCGCGCGGTCTCGTCGTGCGCAGCTACGGCCGGGTCGAGTCCGTCGGTGCGCTCCCGGAGCTGCCCGTCGTGATGCGTGCCTCGGAGGCCGACGCCGCCAAGCGCGCGGTCGGTCGGCTCGCCGCACGGCTCCTGCCCCCGGGGCGACAGGCCGTCGCGGTCAGCGGGGGGACCACCACGAAGGAGGTCGTGCGGGCGCTCGGCGACCGGAACGGTCTGACGGTGATCACGAACGCCGTGACCATCGCGCTCGAGGTCTCGCGCAGCCCGCGGGTGAAGACGATCCTGACCGGCGGCACGCTCCGCGCCACCTCGCTCGAGGCGGTCGGTCCCCTGGCCGAGGCCGCGTTCGCGGCGTTCAAGGTCACGACGGCGTTCCTCGGCACGGACGGCATCAGCGCGGCCGGCGGCGTCACCACGCACGACGACACCGAGGCGCGGACGAACGGCGTGATGGTGACGCACGCCGACCGCGTGGTCGTGGTGTGCGACGGCTCGAAGGTCGGGCGGCAGACGATGGCGCGGATGGCCGACATCGGCGACGTGTCGGTCCTGGTGACCGACGAGCACGCCCCGGCGGAGGCGCTCGAGCAGATCGCCGCGGCCGGGGTCGAGGTCCTCATCGCCTGAGCGCTCCACGCCCGAACGCGCACTCGTCCTGCGCGTTTCGCGAGGCTGCGTGGTGGTCGTGCCCACCGCGCCCTACCGTGGGGCCCGGCCGGCGAACCCCGTCGAGGCCGCGCACCCGGACGCCGCAGGAGCCCGCGTCGGGACGCGTGACCTCCCACCCCTCCGTGCCCTCTGCCACCCGCCGGGTGGCCCCGACCGTCGTCCCTCGGCGGTACCCCGAACGAAGGGCTTCCCATGACCCGCATCGTGTTCGTCGGCGCCGGGAGCGTCGTCTTCACGCGACAGCTGCTCGCCGACCTCCTCCGGTACGACGACCTCCCCGAGCTGGACCTCCGGCTGTTCGACGTCGACGAGCGTCGCCTCGCCGTCGCCGAGGCCACCGCCCGCCAGGTGAGCGAGCGCCTCGGCCGGCCGGTCACCCTCACGGCGACGACCGACCGACGCCGCGCCCTCGCCGACGCGGACTTCGTCGTCGACATGGTGCAGATCGGCGGGATCGCCGCGACCCGGACCGACCTCGAGATCCCGGAGCGGTACGGCCTGCACCAGACCATCGGTGACACCACGGGGGTCGGCGGCGTCTTCCGTGCCCTCCGCACCTTCCCGTTCCTCACCGAGCTGACCGCGGACATGCGCGAGGTCGCCCCGGACGCGGTCCTGCTCAACTACACGAACCCGATGGCGATGAACATCTGGTGGGCGGACACCGTCGCGCCGGACATCACGGCGCTCGGGCTCTGCCACAGCGTCTACTGGACCGCGCACGACCTCGCCGGACTCCTCGACCTCGACGTCGAGCAGACTCGGTTCCGCGCAGCAGGCGTCAACCACCAGTCGTGGTTGCTCGAGTGGACGCACGAGGGCGAGGACCTGTACCCGCGGCTCCGCGAGCGCATCCGGCAGGACCCGGAGCTCGAGCGGCGGGTACGGGTCGAGGTGTTCAAGCGGATCGGCTCCTACCCGACCGAGACGAGCGAGCACTCCTCCGAGTACCTGTCGTGGTTCCTCCGCTCGCCGGAGCAGGTCGACCGGTTCCGCCTGCGTCCGCTCGAGTACGTCGGCATCTCCGAGGACAACGTCGCCGAGTTCGAGGCCGCCGAGCGCGACCTGGCGGCCGGCCGACCCGTGCAGCTCGAGGAGGGCGCCTCGGAGTACGCCCCGCAGGTCATCCACTCGCTGGTCACCGGCACCGAGCGCGAGATCCACGCGAACGTGCCGAACAGGGGCCTGATCGACAACCTGCCGGACGGGTGCGTCGTCGAGGTCCCGACCACGGTCGGCGCTGGCGGCATCGCACCGATCCCGATGGGGGCGCTCCCCGTGCAGGCAGCGGCGCTGAACCGGCCGTACGTCTCCGTGAACGAGCTCACCGTGCACGCCGCGCGGACGGGTGACCCGGTCGCGATCCGGCAGGCGGTGCTCATGGACCCGAACGCGTCCTCGACGCTCACGCCCGAGCAGATCTGGGAGCTGTGCAACGACCTCGTCGTCGCCCACGGGGACCTGCTGCCGGAACCGCTGCGCGCGACGATCCCCGCACGCGGGATCTGAGCTCGCCGGCCGACGCACCACTGACGACGAAGGAGTCCGCAGTGACACGCACCACCAGCAGCAGCACACGCACCAGCAGCAGCACACGCACCGCCCGCCGCCGCACCGGACGCGGCGCGCTCGCCGTCGCGATCGCGGTCGCCGCGACGGTCCTCACCGGCTGCGCACCGCAGGGTGCCACCGAGCTCGACACCACGGCACCGGTCCACCTGACCATGTGGTCGGGCCAGAGCGACGAGGCGGCGAAGCTCCTGCAGGAGCTCGTCGACGAGTACGAGGACGAGCACCCGAACGTGACGATCGACATGTCCTCCGGGGCCTCGTCGACCGACGAACTGCTCCAGAAGCTCGCGGCGTCGTTCGCCGGGAACGACTCACCCGACATCTCGTACACCTTCGGGTCGTGGGCGAGCCAGCTCGAGCGTTCCGGGCGGACGCTCGACCTGCGCGCCGAGGCGGAGGACCCGGACACGCACTGGGACGAGTTCTCCCCGGCGGCTCGCGGCACCGCGCAGCCGACCGGGCGGAAGGTGATCGGCTTCCCCGCGGTCGTCGACAACATCTCGCTCTTCTACAACAAGACCGTCTTCGACGCCGCCGGCGAGCCGTACCCGACGGCGGACTGGGACTGGTCGGACTTCCGTCGCGCCGCGAAGGCGTTGACGGACCGGGACAGCCAGACCTTCGGCTACGGCTACTCGGTCTCGGGCAGCGAGGAGACCACGTGGCAGATGTGGCCGCACCTCTGGCAGAACGGCGGTTCGATCCTGTCCGAGGACGGCGAGCACGCGGCGTTCGACTCGGAGGCCGGCGTCGAGGCCCTGGAGTTCATGCGGTCCATGGCCGTGACCGACCGCAGCGTGTACCTCGACCAGACGGACACGAAGTTCGCCCAGCTGTTCGAGAGCGACCGCGTCGGCATGATCACCTCCGGTCCGTGGGAGCTCTCCGCCCTGCAGACGGCCGGCACTTCGTACGGCGTGGTGCGGCTCCCCGGCACCGACGGTGACCACCAGACGGTGTCCGGGCCGGACCTCTGGACCCTCTTCGACAACCACGACGTGAACCGCGCGTACTGGGCGAAGGACTTCACGAAGTGGCTGACCTCACCCGAGCAGGACGAGCGGTTCAACGTCGCCGTCGGCAACCTGCCGCTGCGCTCGAGCGAGGCCGACAGCGAGGCGTTCCGCAAGCAGGTCGACGCCCTGCCCGGACTCGACGTGATCCAGGCGAACTCCGCCGACGCGAAGCAGGTCCGCCCGACCCTGCCCGGCTACAACGGCCTGTCCGAGGCGTTCGGCAACGCGGTGTCCCGCGTGCTGCAGGGCGAGGGCGAACCGGCCGAGGCACTCCGGCAGGCGACCGTCGCCGCCGACAAGGCACTCCGTCAGGGCTAGGAGGCCCCCGTGACCACTCCCGCACTCCGCACCCGTCCGACCACCGACACCGCGCCGCCGCGGCCACCGCGCCGACGTCGATCGGCCGCCGCCCGCGAGGGCCTCGCCGGCTGGGGCTTCGTCGCCCCGGCCCTGGCGGTCGTCCTCGGCCTCACGATCTTCCCCGGGGTCTGGGCGCTCGTCCTCTCCTTCCAGCGCTGGGACGGCTTCAGCCCGCCGTCCTTCGCCGGCATCGAGAACTACCAGGACCTGGCCACCGACGCGAGCGCGCTCGCGGCCGCCGTGCACACCCTGCTGTACACGGTCCTGTTCGTCCCCGCGTCCCTGCTGCTCGGGCTCGCCCTGGCCGTCGCGCTGAACCGGCGCATCCGGTTCATCGGGCTGTACCGCACGGCGATCTTCGTGCCGTTCGTGGCCTCGGCCGCGGCGACGGGCATCCTGACCACCTACCTGTTCAGCCCGCAGTTCGGCATCGTCAACAACGTGCTGCGCGTGCTGCACGTCCCGCCGCAGGGCTGGCTCGAGGACCGCGCCGAGGCGATGGTCGTGATCGTCATCATGTCCCTGTGGGGGCAGGCGGCGTTCACGACCGTCATCTACCTCGCCGCCCTGCAGGACGTCCCCGGTGACGTGCTCGAGGCGGCCCGGATCGACGGCGCGAACAACTGGCAGACGTTCTGGCGCGTGGTGTGGCCGCAGCTGGCGCCCGTCACCGCGTTCGTCGGGATCTACCAGACCCTGCAGGCCGTGCAGCTCTTCGACCTCGTCTACGCCACCACCCGAGGCGGACCGCTCGACGCGACCCAGACGATCGTCTACTACCTGTGGAAGACGGCCTTCCAGAACCTGCAGTTCGGCTACGGGTCCGCCATCGCCTACGGCATGTTCTTCGTCACCCTCACCGCGACCGTGATCGTCACGCTCGTGCAGCGCCGAGCCGGAAGGAACGCGTCACGATGACCGTCGAGACCCGAGTACTCGAGACCCCGAACCGGCCGGACGCCGTCGCGACACCGGCGGAGCGCACCACACCCCGTCGTCGACGTCGCCTGCCGTTCAGCCCGTGGCACCTCCTGCTCGCACCGGTGGCGCTCCTCTTCCTGCTGCCGTTCGTCGAGATGTTCATGACGTCGCTCGAACCGGCCTCGGAGATCAACAAGTTCCCGCCGTCGTTCCTCCCGACGCAGTTCACGCTGTCGGGCTACACGCGCCTGTTCGCCGAGTCGGACATCCTGCACTGGCTCCTCAACACGGTCATCGTGTCGGCGTCGGCGATCGTCTCGCACCTCGTCCTGTGCTCGCTGGCCGGGTACGGGTTCGCGCGCCTGCGGTTCCCGGGGCGGACGTTCGGGTTCCTGGCGATCCTCGCGACGATCATGATCCCGTCGCAGCTGCTCATGATCCCGACCTACGTCATGTTCGCCCGGTTGCACCTCGTGGACAGCCTCGGTGCCGCGATCGTGCCCTGGCTCGCCTCGGCCTTCGGCATCTTCCTGATGCGGCAGTTCTTCCTGTCCCTGCCCGCCGAGCTCGAGGAGGCCGGCCAGATCGACGGGTGCACCCGCCTGCAGGTGTTCTTCCGGATCGTGCTGCCGCTCGCCCGTCCCGCGTTGGCGACGCTCGCGATCTTCACGCTGCTCGGGTCGTGGAACGACCTGGTCTGGCCGCTCGTGGCGATCAACGACGCCGACTCGTTCACGCTGCAGCTCGGTCTGACGAACTTCCAGGGGGCGCGGCGGACCGACTGGTCGCTGCTGATGGCGGGGAACGTGGTCGCCACGCTGCCGCTGATCCTGCTCTTCCTGGTGGCGCAGAAGCAGTTCGTCGCGACGATGGCCTCGGCCGGTCTGAAGGGCTGAGCAGCACGGACGACGGGAGGCACGGTGCTCACTGGCACCGTGCCTCCCGTCGTCCGTGCGGGCGGTCCGCAGGCACGGCTGCCGGCCGGGAGGCGCGGGTCCGCCCGGAACCGAGCCGCCGGCTGGGCGCGGACTGCCGGCCGGGAGGCGCGGGTCGGCTCGGTACCACGCCTCCCGTCGTGCGCACGGACGGACCGGAGCCGCGGGGCGGGCCGGTACCGTGCCTCCCGTCCGGGCGCATCGGCCGTCCACGCGGCCGCAGCGACCACGACGGAGCGCCCCTCGGATCCCGAGGGGCGCTCCGTCCGGTGGCCGTGTCGGCCACCGCTCACTTCAGGCCGGAGGACGCGAGTCCGTCGATCACCCGCCGCTGCAGCACGATGAACAGGATCAGCACCGGGGCCATCGCCATCAGGCTCGCCGCCATGAGCAGGGGGTAGTCGATGGTCCGGTCGCTGGACAGGGTCGCGAGCCCGGCGGCGAGCGGCATGTCCTCGGCCCGGGTGGAGACCACCAGCGGCCAGAGCAGCTCGTTCCACGACCAGAGCACGGTCGTGATCGCGAGCACGCTGATCGACGGGCGGGCGAGCGGCAGCATGATCCGCCAGAAGGTCTGGAACGGGTTGGCCCCGTCCATGCGTGCCGCCTCCTCGAGCTCCGCGGGCATGTTGAGGAACGCGGTCCGCATCAGGAAGGTGCCGAAGGCGCTGAACAGGCCCGGTGCGACGATGCCGGCCAGGCTGTCCAGCCACCCGAGGCCCTGGACGATCTGGTACTGCGAGATCAGGTAGACCTGCGACGGCACCAGCAGGATCGACAGCACGATCCCGAGGATGACCGCGCGGCCGCGGAACCGCATGCGGGCGAACGCGTACCCGGCCAGGGTGCACAGCACGATCTGCGCCAGGGTGCGGATCAGGGTCACCCAGATCGAGGTCGCGAGCTGGTCGAGGAAGGGGAGCCGTTCGAACACCCGGGCGAAGTTGCTCCACTGCAGCTCACCGGGCCAGAAGGTCGGCGTCGGCGAGGTCACCTGCGCGTTCGTGGACAGCGCCATGACGATCTGCCACAGGAACGGGAACGCCATGACGAACCCACCCATGCCGAGCACCACGTGGATCCACCAGTGGCTGCCCCCGCGGCGCCCCGGACGCGTCGTCGTCTGCGCCCGGCTGCGGCTCGCCGCCCTCGTGGCCGCCGCGACCTTGCTGCCGCGCGCTTCGATGATGCCGGTCATGACTGGACCCACTTCCGCTGGACCCGGAACTGCAGGACGGTGATGATGCCGATGAGCACGAAGATCACCATCGCGATGGCAGCCGCGAAGCCCTTGTCGTTGTCGATGAACCCGGCGTTGTAGAAGTAGAAGACGAGGGACATCGTCTTCGGGATGACCGGGTTGGTGGAGCCGAGGATCGCGTAGAGCAGGTCGAACAGCTGGAAGCTCGAGATCGTGGTGACGACGAGCACGAAGAAGATGCTCGGGGTCAGCAGCGGCACGGTGAGCGCGTGGAACTGGCGCCAGCGACTCGCGCCGTCCAGCTCTGCGGCCTCGTACAGCTCGGGTGGGATGTCCTTGAGCCCGGCACCGAGGATGATCATCGAGAAGCCGAGCGACGACCACAGGCCGACGAGGGACACCGCGACGAGCGCGAAGCCCGGGGTGGAGATCCAGTACGGGCCGTCGATGCCGACCAGCCCGAGGAACCAGTTCACGATGCCGAAGTCGCCGTTGTACATGATGCGCCACACCAGGGCGATCGCGGCGGGCATCGCGACGTAGGGCAGGAAGAACAGCACGCGGTAGAACTGTGCGAAGCGCAGGCCCGGCGTGTTCAGCAGGCTCGCGAGCCAGACCGCGATCGGGATGCCGAGCAGGACGATCACCGTGTAGACGATCGTGTTGACCAGCGACTGGTACAGCTGCGGGTCGGTCAGCAGGCGCCCGTAGTTCGCCAGGCCCGTGAAGGTGGCGCCGCCGAACACGCCCCAGCTCGTGAACGAGTACCAGAACGTCTGGAGGATCGGCCAGATGAAGAACGTCCCGACGCCGATGAGCAGCGGGAGCACGAACAACCACGGCCAGATGCCGTCGGTGCGTGGTGCCCGCGACGGTCGCGAGGGGCCGTCGGGACTGGTGTCGGGCGGTGCGGCCATCTGTGTGGCGTCCGGTTGCTGGGTGTTGATCGTCATCAGGTCGCTCCTCGGCCAGGGCGGTCGGATCGGGTGGTCCGTGCGGTGCGGATGGGCGGACGGGACGGAGCCGGCCGGCCGGGCGCGGGCCCGACCGACCGGCTCGTCGTCACTCCTTCGCGAGTGCTGCGTCCATCTCCTGGGCGAGCTTCTCCGTCACCTGGTCGACCGGCTCGGAGCCGTCGAAGGCGCTCGGCAGCAGGTTCGTCTCGAGGGTGTTCCACGCGGCGGTGTTCTTCGACACCGGCAGCGGCTTCGCGTAGTCGACCGCGTCGAGGAAGACCTGCAGGTCCGCGTCGGGCATGGTCTTCGTGAAGGCGTCCTGCGTGCCCTCGTACGCCGGGATGACCGCGCCCATGTCGCCCTGCTGCTGCTGTGCCGGCTTGCTCGCCAGGTACGCCTGCAGTGCCTGGGCTGCGGCCCTGTTCCCCGACCCCTCGGCGACGACGTTCGAGACGCCGTGGATGACGGTCGCCTGCTCCTTGCCCTTCGGCAGCGGGTAGACGACGACGTCCTGCTCCATGTCGGTGCCGATCAGCGCCGACCGGAACCAGCTGCCGCCCTGGTACATCGCGAGCTTGCCGGAGGTGAACCACTGGTCCGCCGTGGTGTCGGTGAGCTGCTTGATCGTCGGCGAAGCGCCCGAGTCGATCAGGTCGGTCCAGAAGCGGATGCCCTCCTGCGCGGCCTTCGTGTCGTACTCCGACTTCCCGTCGTCGATGACGGACCCGCCGGCCTGGAAGATCGTGTCGTAGTAGGTGGTCTGTCCGTCCATGCCGCCGGCGGCGCCGTACGCGCCGTCGCCCTGCAGCTTCTGCGACAGTTCGGCGGCGGTGTCCTGGAAGTCCTGCCACGTCCAGTCCTTCGACGGCATCGCGACGCCGGCCTGCTCGAACAGGGCCTTGTTCACCCAGACGCCGATCGTGTCGAAGTCCTTCGGCACGCCGTACTGCTTGCCGTCGTAGGTGTACAGGTCGTCGAGCGCCTTCGAGTACTTCGACGGGTCGATCGCGCCCGACTCCACGGCGCCGGTGATCGGTGCGAGCTTGCCGTTGCCCGCGTAGAGCTGGAAGTTCGGGCCGTTCATCCAGAACAGGTCGGGCAGCGTGTTGCTGGAGCCCTGCGTCTGCAGCTTCGTGAAGTAGTTGGCGTACGGCGTGACGTCGACGTTGACGGTGATGTCCGGGTACTCCTCGTTGAAGCCCTTGATGTTCGCCTTGATCGCGTCGACCTGGTTCTGGTCCCACACGGCGTACGTCAGGTCGGCCTTCGTGTCCTTCGCGACGGTGCCCTTCCCGGAGTCGGAGCCGGCGGACGAGGCGCTGCTGCACCCGGCGAGGAGGGCGACGGCGCTGACCGCGGCAGCGAGACCGAGCAGGGCGCGGCGGCGACCGCGGCCGTGACGGGGGGAGGGGAGGGTCATCGGGTGTTCCTTCCGGAGAGGTCGTCGCGGCCGGCGGCCGAGAAGTGACGGATCGTGGCATCGGGGAGGGGCGGCACGTCGAGCGGGACGGAGCCGTTGCGGAGCGAGCGGGTGGCGAGTGCGCCGGCGGCGACCGCCATGCGCGCCGCGATCGGGGACAGCGTCGTCGGCTCGCCGAGGGCCACCGAGCGGAGGAACTCGGTCATCGTGAGGAGGTCGGCGTCGGCGTGACCGTCCTCGACGCCGTCGACGGGGTACTCGACGTCACCGGTGACGTCCCAGTTGCGGCGGTGGGTCCACACCTTGACGACACCACCGCCGGTGTCGCCGACGTTCTCGAGCCGTCCGTGGGTGCCGATCACCGTGTAGTTGCGCCAGTAGTCGGGCGTGAAGTGGCACTGCTCGTAGCTCGCCTGCACGCCGTTGTCGAGCGTCATCATCACCATCGAGACGTCCTCCACGTCGACGACGGGGTTCAGGCCGGTCTGCTCGGCGGGCGGCCAGTTGTCGAACGAGAACCAGTCGGTCATGAGCTCGTCGCTGCGGTCCCGCCGGTCGGTGACGTCGCCGTACACGGAGAGCGACCCCATCCCGACGACCCGGCTCGTGTACGCACCGGCGAGGGCGTGCACGACGTCGAGGTCGTGGCTCGCCTTCTGCAGCAGGAGGGAGTTCACGCGGCTGCGGTCGGCGTGCCAGTCCTTGAAGTAGTAGTCGCCGCCGTTGCCGACGAAGTGGCGGACCCACACCGCCTTGACCTCGCCGATCTCACCGCGGGCGATCACCTCGCGCATGAGTCGGACGACGGCGGCGTGCCGGAAGTTGTGGCCGACGTACAGGGGCGTCCCGGTCTCGGCGGCGGTGTTCAGGACGGCGTCGGCGTCCTCGACCGTGATCGCCAGGGGCTTCTCGAGGTAGACGGCGATGCCGGCACGGAGCAGGTCGATCGCGATCTCGGCGTGGGTCCAGTCCGGGGTGGTGACGATCGCCGCGTCCACGAGGTTCGGCACGCCGTCCGAGCCGATCAGTGCCCGGTGGTCGGCGACCACCTCGGCCTCCGGCCAGTGCGCGGCGGCACGTGTCCGGCCGCCCTCCGTGGTGTCGGCGGCGGCCGTGATCCGGGCGTCCACGCCGTCGGCGTCCAGCCCCGCAGCGGCCACGTGGTCGGCGATGGCCGACCGCTGTCCGATGCCGACGACGCCGACCCGGAGCAGGCGTGTGCTCGTGGTGGTCATCTCGCTCCCTTGCGTGAATGTGACGGCAATGTTGCCAAATCGATCATGAGTGCACAATAAGCACGCACGGCTCGATCACGGAAGCGTGCATCCGAGGTTGTTACATGTCGGCAACGTCACGACGACGGCACGGGACGGCGCCGGCCGACTGCGGCTGCGCAGCCGACGACGGGCGGATCCGGGGTGACCTGGGCCGCGGGGCGTCAGCTCGCGACGACGAGTTCCACGCCGGCGGACGCCAGGTCTGCGGCGAACGACGCCGGCACCGCCTGGTCCGTGACGAGCACGTCGATGCGGTCGAGCGGGCAGATGCGCGCGAAGGTGGAGCGCTCGATCTTCGTCGAGTCGGCGACCACGATGATCCGCCGTCCGACCGACGCGAAGTGCCGGCTCACCTCGGCCTCGCCCTCGTGCATGGTCGTGGCGCCGTACTGGCCGGACAGCCCGTCGACCCCCAGCACGACGACGTCGAGCGCGAACCCGTCGAGGGTGTCCCGGACCGTCGGGCCGATGAGCTCGTACGACTGCCGCCGTGCCACACCGCCCGTCACGACGATCTTGACGTTGGCGCGGATCGACAGCTCGTAGCCGATGTTCAGGGCGTTGGTGACGATGGTGATGCCGCACTCGCCGTCGGCGCGGATGAAGCGCTCGGACTTGCCGAGCTCCCGCGCGACCTCGGTCGTCGTCGTCCCGCCGTTCAGGCCGACGGTGTCCCCCGGGGAGACGAGCGCGGCGGTCGCCCGGGCGATGGCGGTCTTCGCCTCGGCCTGCCGGGCGATCTTGTACTGCAGCGGCAGCTCGTACCCCGCGCCCAGCGCTGCGGCCCCACCGTGGGTGCGCGTGACCAGCCGCTGGTCCGCCAGGGTCGTGAGGTCGCGCCGGGCGGTCGCAGCGGAGATGCCGAGCGCCTCGCCGATCTCGGCGATGGAGACGTTCCCGCGGTCGCTCACGAGCTCGAGGAGCGCGTTGAGCCTCTGCTGCGGGGTCATGGCGTCATCCTACGGGCGTGTTCGCTGCGCGATGTGAGCGGAAATGATGCGCGTTGTTTGCACCGATCACGATCGGTCGGCAGGCTGTCGGCGTCCGATCAGTCCCGATCGGCACGACCGGAGGGCTCGCGATGACCGCGAACGGTGCAGCGCTCGGCATCGACGTCGGGGGCACGAGCATCAAGGTGCGCCTGGTCGCCGACGACGGGCGGGTGCTCGAGGAGCAGCGTGTCCCGACACCCCGGGAGGACCCGCAGGCCACCGCGCTGGCCGAGCTCGTCGCGACGCTGGGACAGCGGGCCCGGACGGTCGCCCGGCGACGGGGGACGGAACTCGGGGCGATCGGTCTGGTCGTCCCCGGGGTCGTCGACGAGGACGCCGGCCGATCGGTGCTCTCCGTGAACCTCGGCTGGCGGGACGTTCCGGTCCGGGCACGGGTCGACGACGCCCTGCGCGCGGCAGGCGTGGACGCCGTCCCGCTCGCCTTCGGCCACGACGTCCGGGCCGGAGCGCTCGCCGAGGTCCGGGCCGCCGGTCCGGGAGCGGCCCCGGGCGGTCCGCTCGCCACCGACACCGACACCGACACCGACACCGACACCCTCGCCGCGCTCGGCCGTGGCACCGTCGCCTTCGTCCCCGTGGGGACCGGCCTGGCGAGTGCCCTGGTCGTCGACGGCCGGGTCGTGCCGGGCGGCGGGTGGGCCGGGGAGGTCGGCCAGGTCCGGATCCGGGACGGCGCGCACGCGGGCCTCCGGGTCGAGGAGGTCGCCTCGGCCGGCGCCGTCGCACGCCGCAGCGGTGCTCCGAGCGCCCACGACGCGATGCTCCGGGTCCTCGACGGGGACCCGGTCGCCCGACGGGCGTGGGACGACTGCGTCGACGTGCTCGCCGACACCCTGGCCTGGCTGACGGCCGTCGCGGGGTGCCACACCCTGATCGTCGGCGGCGGGCTGGCGCAGTCCGGGCCGCTGCTGTTCGACCCGCTGCGCGCCGCCGTCGCGGACCGCCTCGCCGGGGTCCGACTGCCCGAACTCGTGGGGGCGCGCCACGGCGATGCGGCCGGCGCCATCGGTGCGGTGCTGCTCGCCCGCCAGGCCCGAGCCGGCTCGGCGCAGGCCGGCTCCGCGCGTGCCGCGTCGGTGCGTGCCGGGTCGGTGCCGGACGTGGCGGTGACCGCGTGACCGTCCTCGTCCGCGCCCCACGGATCGTCACCGCCGCGGTCGACCTGTCGGAGGCGTGGCTCGCCGTCGAGGACGGCCGGGTCGCCGCGGTCGGCACCGGTGCGGCACCGGTGCACGACCGTGTGGTCGAGGCGCCGGGCACCGTCCTGCCGGCCTTCGTCGACCTGCACGCGCACGGTGCCCTCGGGCACGACTTCGCCTCGTGCTCGGTCGCCGAGGCGCGGGCGGCCGCCGACCACCACGCCGCGCGGGGGACCACCCGCCTGGTGGCGTCGATCGCGACGGGCACGGTCCCGGACACGGTCGCCGCCCTGCACCGCCTGCGACCGCTCGTCGACGACGGCACGCTCGCCGGACTGCACCTCGAGGGGCCCTGGCTCGCACCCGCCCGCCGGGGTGCGCACGCCGCGCAGCTGCTGCACCCGCCGACCCCCGACGAGGTCGACCTGTTCGTGGACGCCGGCGGTGCGGCGCTCCGGATCGTCACCCTCGCGCCCGAGCTCCCGGGTGCGCTCGACGCGGTCCGGCGACTGGTGGCGGCGGGCGTCGTCGTCGCGATCGGGCACACCGACGCCGACGGTGACCAGGTCCGGGCGGCGGTGGACGCCGGTGCGACCCTCGTCACGCACCTGTTCAACGGGATGCCGCCGCTGCACCACCGTGCGCCCGGCCCGGTCGGCGTCGCGCTGTCGGACGAGCGTCTCACCGTGGAGTGCATCGTGGACGGCCACCACCTCGACCCGGTCACCGTCGACGTCGTGCGCGGAGCCGCGGGTGACCGCCTCGTGCTCGTCTCGGACGCCATGGCCGCGACCGGCTGCCCCGACGGCAGCTACCGGATCGCCGGCTCGGAGGTCGTCGTCTCCGACGGAGTCGCCCGGCTCGCGGACGGCTCGTCACTGGCGGGGAGCACGATCACGGTGGCGGACGCCGTCGCTCGCTTCGTCGACGGTCGCCCGGACCGGCTGCCGGCGGCGGTGCACGCGTCCTCCACACGAGCGGCGTCGGTGCTCGGTCTGCGTCCGCCGCTCAGCGTCGGATCCGCCGCCGACCTCGTGGTGATCGGACCCGACGGGCGGATCCACCCGCTGCCGCTCGGACCGGCCGCCTGACCGAGCGCGGCCGCCTGCCCGGGCGGCCCGTGTCACGGAGCCGGCGCCGTCGGACGGGAGGCGCGGTGCCGGCCCGCCACGTGCCTCCCGTCCGGATCAGCGACGCGCCGGCGGGCCGCACGCCGCGCCGACGAGCGGACACCGGTTGCCGTCGAGCTCGTCGGTGTACTCGTCGCCGTCACCGAGCAGCACGTGCCGGTACGCCTCGTCGTCGATCGGTTCCGCGGAGCGCACGGCAGCCTCGAGCAGGCTGTCGTCGACCTCCGGCAGGGCGCTGACGGCCACGAGCGTGTCGCCCACGACCGCGGCGACCTCGTGGCCGTGTTCGCTCGTCCGCCGCACGACCCCGCCGTCCTCGTCGCACGACGTCTCCGCCTCGGAACCGCCCCCGGGGGCGACGCCCTCGATCGGTCGGCCGCACGGCGGGGTCGTCGCCGCGAGCGTGACGACCGTCAGGTCCGATCCCGACGCGTCGCCGGGCGCGTGCGCCTCCTCGGCAGGCGAGGAGAACACCTGCAGGAACCCCGGCAGCCGCTGCTCGATGTTCGCCTCGTACACGGAGCCGTACCCGTCGGGGGAGATCGTGACGGGCCGGAAGTCCGCGCCGATGGCGACCTGCGCCCGCGCGATGGCCTGCTCGTCCCGTTGCGCGTCGCTCCCGTGGACGCGGACGCCGACCGCGACGACCACCGCGACGACCGCGACCGCGGCGCCCGTCCCCAGGACGACGCCGAGCTTCCGCAGGACCCCGCGGTGCACGAGCATCGCCGGGACCGCGGCGACGACCGCGCCCACCAGGTACGGCGTGGGCGTGGACGCGAGGAGCGGGAACGTCGGCTCGGGGCCGGCGAGGGCAGCGGGCAGCAGCGCCGCGACGAGGACCGCGGGGACGAGGACGAGGCCCGCAGCACCGAGCCACGCCGTCCGGCGACGCCGGGTGGCGAGGACCGCCAGACCGCCGAGTGCTCCGCACGCCACGACCGTGTGGACCAGCAGTGCCACGAGGCCGGGTACGCCGACGAAGAACGTGAGGAGGGCGGCCGCGCGCGCGAGGTGTGCGGCGCCGACGCCGATCGCCGTCGCGCCGAGCACGTGCACCCAGGGGTGCGTCCTGGTCTGCTCGCTGGTCGTGTCGCCCACGCTGTGCCCCCGTCCGTCGGACCCCCTGTCCGACCGAGCCGATCCTCGCACGCCGCGTGCCGTCGCGGTCGGGCCGGGTCGTCAGCGGGGCGAGGGTCGGAACCAGCGGATCAGCTCGCGGAGCGCCGGCAGCGAGCTGATCTGCGTGCCGTCCGCGGCGTCGAGGTCGTCGAAGGTCGTCCGGTAGCCCGGGGCCTGCTCGACGTCGGTGTCCTCGGCCGGGTAGCCCATCGTCCACTCCGGGAACTGCCGCTCCTCGATGAGCTCCTCGGTGAGCACCGTGACCTTGGTGTGCCGGTCGTCGTGCTTGATCGTCGCCATCTTCGCGCGGACCGCCTGGTCCGGACCCTCGAGCAGCTGCAGGAAGTAGCCGTTCCGGAAGAGCAGGACGCCGGTGATGTCGTTCTCCGCGTTCGCCCGCCGACTCTGCGCGAGCAGGCCGGCGAGGTCGTCGTCGTCGAGGGATCGGGTGGCGACACTCGAGTAGATGAGGGACAGCATCGGGGCTCCTTGGTGGCGGTCGTGCCGGGTCCGTCAGTCAACTCCGCGGCACCCGTGCGTCCACGGACCACCGGGGGACGAGCGGCCAGGCCGACGTCGCACGGCCGTCGGCTCTGGGAGGCTGGTGCCATGGACCCCGTCATCGTCATCGGAGAAGCCCTGGTCGACGTGGTCGACCGCCCCGATGGGCGCGTCGAGCACCCGGGCGGGAGCCCGATGAACGTCGCCGTCGGCCTCGCTCGCCTCGGCCGGGCCGCACGGCTCGTGTGCGCGCTCGGCGACGACGACCACGGCGGTTCGATCCGGGCGCACGTCGGCGCGAGCGACGTCGAGGTCGACGCGACCGCGATCGAGCGCACCTCCACCGCCGTCGCGACGATCGGCGACGACGGCGGTGCGTCCTACGAGTTCGACCTCGACTGGCGCCTCGACCCGGTGCAGGTGCCGGTCGGCACGCCGCTCGTGCACGTCGGCTCCATCGGTGCCGTGCTGGAGCCGGGCGCACGGACCGTGCTCGAGGCGCTCCGTACCCGCCCGACGGACGCCCTCGTCTCCCTCGACCCGAACGTCCGTCCGTCGATCACGCCCGACCGGGATGCCGTGCTCGCCACCCTCGAACCGCTGTTCGCCGAGGCCGACGTGATCAAGCTCAGCGACGAGGACGCCGCGTGGCTCTGGCCGGACCGCAGCGTCGACCAGGTCCTCGACGGGCTGCTGGCGCACGGGGCGGCGCTCGCCGCGGTGACGCTCGGCGGGTCGGGCTGCGCGATGGCGTCCGCCCGCGCGCGGACCACCGTGCCGGCGCCGCGCGTCGAGGTCGCGGACACGATCGGCGCGGGTGACTCGTTCATGGCGGGGCTGCTCGCCGGCGTGCTCGCACGGGGATCCGCGCCCACCGGCCTCGACACCGACGAGCTCGGACGCCTGGCGTCGCTCGCGCTGGCCTGTGCCGCCGTCACGGTGTCCCGCCCGGGCGCGGACCCACCCGTCCGGGCCGAGCTCGACACGGACGCCGCCGGGGTCCTGGGCGCCTGACCGCTCGTCGCCCTGCCGCACGCCCGGACCGGACGTACGGGGCAGCGACCGGTGCTCGCCACGGGTGAGCCTCGCGTCGCCCGCACAACGGGGAGCACGTGGCGCCGCGGATCGACGTGGCGCGAGGTGCTCCCGGTTGTGCGCGAGCACATCGCACCGGCGGCCGACCGCGTGCCCGCTGACCGCCCGACCACCGACCGCGTGACCGCTGACCGCTCGACCACCGACCGCGCGACCGCTGACCGCTCGACCACCGACCGCGCGACCGCCGACCGCGCGACCGCTGCGGCCCGCGCGGGCGCACGGCCGCGCACCGGCCGGGCCCCCGCCGTCAGGCGTGCGCGGCGAGGAACGCGTCGGTCTCCGCGGCCGTCGGAGCCGTCGCCGGCCCCCGCCGTGTCACCGCGAGTGCCGCCGCGGCATTGGCACGCCGGACTGCGTCGACCAGCGAGTGACCGCGCGCCAGGGCAGCGACGAGCACGCCGCCGTGGGCGTCACCCGCGCCGTTCGAGTCCACCGCGTCGACGGGGAACCCGGGCACCAGGACCGGGGCGCGCCCCGGCTCGGCGACCCAGCAGCCCGCTGCGCCGTCACGGGCCAGCGCGGTGCCGCGGGCGGATGCGGCGATCGCCGCGACCGCCTCGGGGAGTCCCGCGGCGGTCGGTGCCATGAGCCGTGCCTCCCGGCCGTTGGCGCTGACCACGTCCGCGCGCGCCATGACGGGGCCGAGCACCGCCGGGGGCAGCGTGTCGACCAGCGGTGACGGGTCGAGCACGACACGGACGGAGTCGGGCACCGTCGTCAGCCAGTCGGCGATGGCCGGACCGTTGACGGCGTGCGCGAGGCCGTAGCCGGAGACGACGACCGTGTCGTCCGGCCGGAGCGCGACGCGGTCGAGGTCCGCGCGGCCGAGCCGGCCCTCGGCGCCGACGCTCGTCACGAAGGTGCGCTCGGTGGAGGCGTCGACGAGTGCGACGCAGTACCCGCTGTCGACGTCGTCGAGCCCGGGCTGCAGGACCTCGACGCCCGAGTCGACGAGCGCCGCACGGACGACGTCGCCGAACGGCCCGGTGCCGTACTGCCCGGCGAACACCACGGGCAGGCCGTCGCGGACGGCGGCGACCATCGTGTTGAGCCCGCCGCCCGCGGTGATCTCCGACGCCGAGGCGATGACGTCACCGCCGGGCTCGGGGATCGCGCCCACGCGCATGACGATGTCGACGACGACGTTGCCGACCGAGACGAGGCGGCTCACGCGCGCTCCTCGGGAGCGTGCAGCTGGCCGCGGGCACCGCCGGTGAGCAGGTACACGAGGGCGGCGACGACGAACGTCACGATCCACCCGAGGCCGTTCGCGCCGATCCAGCTGTCCGAGAGTGCTCCGACGAACACGGGGTCCGCGTCGCCGACCTGCACCGAGGTGAAGAGGAAGCCGACGACGATCGCGACGACCCAGGCGGCGAGGGCGCCCCAGGCGACGCCGCCGCGGTACCAGTAGCGGCCTCCGGCGCGGAGGTCGAGCAGCGCGGCCGGGTCGTACCAGCGTCGCTTCGCCATGTCGGCGATGAACACCCCGAGCCAGGCGGTGATCGGCACCGCGAGCACCGAGATGAACGTGATGAAGGGCGCGTAGAAGCCGTCGGCGACGAGCATGAAGTACATCGCGCCGAGGGTCGTGACGACCACGTCGACGCCGACCGCCCACACGCGGGGCACCTTGATGCCGAGGGTCAGCGTGGTGAGGCTCGCCGAGTACACCGACAGGTGGTTCGACAGCAGCAGTCCGCCGAAGGCCGCGACCAGGTACGGGATCGCCATCCAGCTCGGCAGCAGGTCGCGGATCGCCGCGACCGGGTCACCGGCCTGCGCGAGGGTGGGGTCGCCGGCGGAGACGAGGGCGCCGAGACCGACCAGGACCACGAGGGGGATGCCCGCGCCGGCGGCGCTGGCGCTGATCAGGGCGCCCGCCTTCACCGAGGTGCGCGTGTACCGGGCGATGTCCGCACCGGCGGTCGCCCACCCGATGCCGGTGCCCGCGGCGATGGTGCCGATGCCGATCACCATCGCGGCGACCGGGCCCGCGGGCTGCGACCCGACGACGTCCCAGTCGACACGCAGCACCAGGAACACGGCGACGAAGACGTTGAGGGCGCCGAACACCCACGTCGCCCACTTCTGCACGGCGACGATGAACGCGTGGCCGAGCCCGGAGACGAGCACGGTCGCGACGACGAACACGAGGATGGCGACGATCGTCAGCACCGGGTTCGCCTTCGCGTCGCCCTCGGTGCCGAACAGGATCGTGAAGAGCGACAGCAGCACGAAGGCCGCGGTCGTCGTGTTCACGGTCTCCCAGCCGAGGCGGGAGAGCAGCGACACCGCGGTCGGACCGATGTTCCCGCGCACGCCGAACACCGCGCGGCTCAGGGTCAGACCGGGAGCCCCGCCGCGGCGTCCGGCGATGGAGATCACCCCGACGACCGCGAAGGACCCGGCGGCGCCGATCACCGCGACGACGAGCGCCTGCCAGATCGTCAGCCCCTGGAACGCCACGAGCGTCGCACCGAGGGGGAGCCCGAGGATCGAGATGTTCGCGGCGAACCAGACCCAGAACAGGGCCCCGGGGGCGCCGTTCCGCTCGTCGTGGGGCACGGGCTCGATGCCGCGCTGTTCGACGCTCGTCAGCGTGCCGCTGGAGAGCGTGCCGCCGGAGCGCGTGGTGGTGTCCTGGGCCATGGGGTCCTCTTACGTCATCGGAAGGGTGCTGCGGGGGAGGTGAGGGTGCCGCGGGGAGCGGGTGCTGCGGGAGAGCGGGGTGCTGCGGGGAGGGGTGGTGACCGGGCGGCGGCGGAGGGGGGACCGCCGCCGTCCGGCGTCGGGTCAGGCCCGGTGACGGAGTGCGAGCAGTCCGTCGACCAGCGGGCCGAGCTCGAGGTGGTTCACGGCCGTCACGGTGGTGACCGCGTCGACGGGCCAGGCGTCCGGACCGTGCACGGCACCGAGCACGGCACCGGCCATCGCGGCGATGGTGTCCGTGTCGCCGCCGATCGACGCGGCCGTGCAGAGCGTCTCCCAGGGGTCGAGGTCGAGCGCCACGAGGGCGAGCGCTGCGACGACCGACTCCTGGCTGGCGACGCTCGTGCCGACGAGCTGCGACACGGTGTCGATCCGGTCGTCGGCGGGGACGGTCGGCAGGAAGCCGCGCGCCCAGGTCGTCCTCGCAGCGATGTCCGCGCCCGCGACCCAGTGGCCGCGGCCCGCGCCGATCGTGGCGGCCGCGACCGCGGCGTCGAGCGCCTCGGTCCGGGAGGCGCCGCCGACGCCCGCGCTCACGGCGGCGGCGACGGCGCTCGCCCCGGCGATGCCGATCCCCGTGTCGTGGGTGACGCGCGACGCGTCCTGCACGGCGTCGACCAGACGCACGAGGTCACCGGAGGGCACGGCGATCCCGACCGGCGCGATCCGCATCGCGGCGCCGTTCGTCGTCCCCGTCGACCCGGCTTCGGACGCCGGGACGCCGTCGAGGATGCGCTGCACGGCCGTCTTCGTGCTGGGGCCGAGCAGGTCGAGCGAGCCCTTGGCCTGCATCGCGCGTTCCCAGGCGATGAGCGCCTCGGCGAAGCGGGCGGGGTCGATGTGCCCCTCGCCCTCGACGAGGAGCTCGGCGACCATGACCGCCTGCTCGGTGTCGTCGGTGATCGTGCCCGCGGGCATGCCGGCGGCGATCCGCTGGTGCGGTCCGGCGTCGACGAACCCGGAGATCGTGCCGTGGTCGGCTCGGATCTGCGCGAGGGACATCGACTGCGTGGGCATGCCGAGGGCGTCGCCGATCGCGAGGCCGGTCAGGGCTCCGAGGGCGTGGGTCTGGTCGTTCACGGTGTCCTGTCGAGTCGTCATCGTGCGGTCCCGAAGCGCATGTGCAGGCGGAAGCGGTCCGGGTCGAGGAGGCTGTCGACGCGCTCGACGAACGCGCCCTGGGCGGTGCGCGAGTCACGTCGGCTCCGGAGGAACGGGGTTCCCTCGGCGCGGTCGAGCAGGCGGGCGTCCTCGGCGTCGAGGGGCACGACGTCGACCCACTGCTCGGCGCTCGCCGGCACGAGGCCGGCCTCGGCGATGGTCGCCGTGAGCGAGTCCTCGACCAGTCCGTCGGTCGGTGCAGCGGCCAGACGGCCGACGGCGGGCAGGATGCTCCGCTCGAGCGACACCGGCCGCCCGCCCACGACGGTGCGCAGCCGGTCGACCGCGACGAACGCCGCGTCCGCCGCGTCCACCTCGGCCTGGAGGCCCGGGTCGTCCACGCGGGCGAGTCGCAGGATGCGGGTGGTCACCTCGGTGCCCGAGGCGGCGATCGACCGCGCCCAGCCACCCCGCGGGTCGAGGGCGGCGCCGTCGAACGTGACGACCGAGCCGACGCCCCCGTGGGTCGAGATGTACTCGTCGTCGGCCAGGTCGGCGAGGGCGGCGCGGACGGTGCCGCGGCTCACCGCGAAGCGGGCGGCGAGGTCGTGCTCGCCGGGCAGGCGCTCACCGGCGCGGTACCGGCCCGTCGCGATCGCGTCGCGGAGGGCGTCGGCGACGAGGCGTCGCTTCGATGAGACGGGCATGGACAGGAGTGTACATGTACAACGCCTGTCCAGTCACCGAGGCGATCACACGACGGACGGGAGGCGCGGTGCCAGCTGGCACCGCGCCTCCCGTCCTCGTGTCCGTGCGTCCGGGGACTAGACCAGTGCGGTGAACGACGCGTCGCGCACGAGCAGCGTCGTCGCGTCGCCCTCGACGGCCTGGTCGTGGTCGCTCGACAGGCCGAGCGACCACGTGCCGCCGCCCGGCTTCTCGGGCAGCGTGAACTCGACGGTCGTCCCCGAGGCGTTCAGCAGCACCGCGACGGTGTCGTCGCCCTGCTGCAGCACCAGGATCACCGCGCGGTTGCCCGCGTCGGCCCAGTCGCCGTCCTCGAAGCCCTGCGCGTCCGCGCGGAGCACCTGCACCGTCGACTCCGAGTCACCGGGGGCTGTGCGGTACCAGAGCGGGCGGAGCGCCTCGTGCTGCTTGCGGAACGCGATCGCCGCGGTCGTGAAGGCGAGCAGGTCCTGGTCGGCGGCCTCCCAGTCGAACCACGAGATCTCGTCGTCCTGGCAGTACGCGTTGTTGTTGCCGCCCTGCGAGCGGGCGATCTCGTCGCCACCGAGCATCATCGGGATGCCCGCGGAGAGCATGACCGTGCCGAGGAAGTTCCGGCGCTGGCGGTCGCGGTAGTCGTTCACCGCGCCGTCGTCGGTCGGGCCCTCGATGCCGCCGTTGAAGGACGTGTTGTTGCTCTCGCCGTCGTTGTTGTCCTCGCCGTTGGCCTCGTTGTGCTTCTCGGCGTACATCGTCAGGTCGGCCAGCGTGAAGCCGTCGTGCGCGGTGACGAAGTTCACCGAGCAGAGCGGGGAGCGACGGGAGCCCTCGTACACGTCGGGGGAGCCGAGCGTGCGCTGCACGGCGTCGCCGAGCGTGCCCTCGTCGCCGCGCCAGAACGCGCGGAGGTCGTCGCGGTACTTGCCGTTCCACTCCGACCAGTCGGCCGGGAACCCGCCCACCTGGTAGCCGGCGGTGTCCCACGGCTCGGCGATCATCTTCACCTCGCGGAGCACCGGGTCCTGGTGGATGATGTCGAGGAACGCGGAGTGCTTCTCGGCCTCGCCGTCCTGACGGGTCAGGGTCGTCGCGAGGTCGAAGCGGAAGCCGTCGACGTGCATCTCCTCGACCCAGTAGCGGAGCGAGTCCGTGATGAGCCCGAGCGCGGACGGGTGCGACACGTTGAGCGAGTTCCCCGTGCCGGTCGTGTCGAAGTAGTTCGCCTCGTCACCCTCGACCAGGCGGTAGTACGACTGGTTGTCGATGCCCTTGAAGGACAGCGTCGGGCCCATGTGGTTGCCCTCGGCGGTGTGGTTGTAGACGACGTCCATGATGACCTCGAGCCCCGCGGCGTGCAGGGCCTTGACCATCTCCTTGAACTCGGTGACCTGCTGGCCCGCCGTGCCCGAGGACGAGTACTCGTCGTGCGGGGCGAAGAAGCCGATGCTGTTGTAGCCCCAGTAGTTGCGGAGGCCCTTGTCGGCCAGGGTCGAGTCCTGCACGAACTGGTGCGTCGGCAGCAGTTCGACGGCCGTGACGCCCAGGTCGGTCAGGTGCTTGATCGCGGCCGGGTGCGCCAGGCCCGCGTACGTGCCGCGGATCTCCTCGGGCACGTCCGGGTGCTGCTTCGTGAAGCCCTTGACGTGCACCTCGTAGACGACGGTGTCGCGGTACGGGGTGTGGAGCAGCGTGTCGCCGTCCCAGTCGAACTCGCGGTCCGCGACGACGGACTTCGGCATGGCGCTCGCCGAGTCGGTCTCGTCGATCTGCTCGGGGTCCTCCATGTCGTGGCCGAACAGGGCCTGGCCCCACTCGTACGAGCCGTCGACGGCGGTCGCGTAGGGGTCGAGCAGGAGCTTCGCGGCGTTGTGGCGCAGGCCGTTCGCCGGGTCCCAGGCGCCGTGCACGCGGAAGCCGTAGCGGGTGCCGACGGTCACGTCCGGCACGACGTCGTGGAACGTGTAGCCGGTGCGGTTGCGGAGCTCGGTGCGGTGCTCGGTGCCGTCCTCGTCGAAGCGGCAGAACTCGACCCGCTCGGCGGTGCTGGAGAAGAGCGCGACGTTGGCGCCCCCGTCGACGAGCGTGACGCCGAGCGGGGTGCGGGAGGAAGTGGTCATGCTCCCACTTGTAGTGGTCGGCGACTGTGTCCTCGGGTCGGTGACGTACCCCGGACATGCCGGACCGACGACGGACGGGAGGCGCGGTGCCAGCTGGCACCGCGCCTTCAGACCGTCACGTCGTCACGACGTCACGTCAGACCGTGGCGGTCGCCTCGTCGCGGTGCGGGAGCTTCCAGCCCGGGCGCACGAAGTGGCAGGTGTACCCGGCGGGGTACTTCTCGAGGTAGTCCTGGTGCTCCTCCTCGGCCTCCCAGAAGTCGCCAGCGGGCTCGACCTCGGTGACGACCTTGCCCGGCCAGATGCCGGAGGCGTCGACGTCCGCGATGGTGTCGAGTGCGACCTGGCGCTGCTCGTCGTTCGTGAAGTAGATCGCCGAACGGTAGCTGCGACCCACGTCGTTGCCCTGCCGGTCCTTCGTGGACGGGTCGTGGATCTGGAAGAAGAACTCGAGCAGGTCGCGGTAGGAGATCTGCGACGGGTCGAAGACGATCTCGACGGCCTCGGCGTGGTCGCCGTGGTTCCGGTACGTGGCGTTCGGGGTGTCGCCGCCGGAGTAGCCGACGCGCGTGCTGATGACGCCGGGTCGGCGGCGGAGGAGCTGCTGCGCTCCCCAGAAACACCCGCCGGCGAGGATGGCGGTCTCGGTCGTGGTCATGCTGGCCTCCTGGGCGTCGTCGTTGCCGCTGGCTGCGGCATCACCGGGTGCAACCGGCGACCCCGGGCGCGTGTTCCCGGGTCGTGGTCCATCGTGCGCCCCGGTCGTCGGTGCACGGACGGCCCACGTCCAGCCGGGCGCCACCGCGGGTGCGTCAGGCCCCGGCGCCGCCGTCCACCGGGATGCTCGCTCCGGTCACCATCGAGGCCCGGTCGCTGAGCAGCCAGGCCGCCACCTCGGCGACCTCCTCGGGGCGGGCCATCCTGCCGAGCGGTACCGAGGCGTCGATCTGCTCCGTGATCCCCGGGGTCGCCGCCTCCCACGCGGCGATCATGTCCGTCGCGGTGCCACCCGGGGTGATGCCGTTGACCCGGATGCCCTCGGGCGCCCACGTCACGGCTGCCGTCTCGGTGATGCTGTTCAGGGCGCGCTTCATCGCCCCGTAGGCCGGCAGTGCGGGGTTGGCCCGGCGGCTGCCGATGCTCGACGTGTTCACGATCGCCCCGCCGCCGGAGCGGCGCATCAGGGCGGCCTCGGCGGTCATCGCGACCCAGTGGCCCCGGAAGTTGACCGCGAACTGGGTGTCGATGTCCTCGTCGCTCGTGGCGTCCAGCGGGCCGGGCTGCTGGATCGCGGCTCCGTTGTTGAAGGCGCCGTCGAGTCGCCCGTGCAGCTCGTCGACCCGGTCGACGGCGGCCCGGATGTTCGCCGGGTCGGCGAGGTCGAGCGCGACGGTGTCCGCAGTCCCGCCGGCGTCGCGGATGCCGGAGACGACGGCGTCGAGGGACCCGGTGCTCCGCGCCGCGAGCACGACTGCGGCGCCCTCGTCGGCGAAGAGCCGGGCGGCGGCGGCACCGATGCCGCGGCTGGCGCCGGAGACGAACACGACCTTGCCGGTGAGCAGGCCGTTCGGATGGGTGGTGGTGGTGTGATCGTTCATGCCGTCAGCGTCCGTCCCGCGGTGGCCGCGCAGCCAGGTACACCCGGTACCAGGACGGCGACGTGCCCGCGGGGGAGGATCGGGACATGGACAAGCAGGAGCTGGCCGCGTTCCTCCGCGCACGGCGCGAGCGGTTGCGGCCGGAGGACGTCGGGCTCCCGTCGGGGACCCGCCGGCGCACTCCCGGGCTGCGCCGCGAGGAGGTCGCGGTCCTCGCCCACATCTCCACCGAGTACTACGTCCGGCTCGAGCAGGCACGAGCCCCTCGGCCCTCCGCCGAGGTGCTGGCCGGCATCGCGGGGACGCTGCGCCTCACCGACGCCGAGTCCGACCACCTCCACCTGCTCGCCGGGACCGCCCGGACACGGACCGCGAGCATCCGGCGTCAGGTGCGGCCGAGCATCCTGGCGGTCGTCGACCGTCTGCCGCTGACCGCTGCGATCGTGCTCGCCGCCGACTTCGAGGTCCTCGCGTGGAACCCCCTGGCCGCCGCGCTCCTGGAGGACTTCGCCCTGCGGGACCGTCGGGGCCGCAACCTCGCCCGGCAGGCCTTCCCCGTCGGCGGGACGGGCGGGGCGTCCGAGCCGCCGTACGGCATCTCCGACGGCGCCGAGTTCCGGCACCAGGTGGTGATGCAGCTGCGGACGACGCTCGCGCAGCACCCGACGGACGTGGAGGTGGTCGCGCTCGTCGACGAGCTCCGGACGGGGAACGCGGAGTTCGCGCGGCTCTGGTCACGACACGACGTGCAGCCGGCTCCGGTGCTCACGAAGACCTTCCACCACCCGTCGGTCGGACCGGTCACGGTCGACTGCGACAGCCTCGCGCTCGTCGACGGCGACCAGTTCCTCGTGCTCTACACCGCGGCGCCGGGATCCCCCGACGCCGATGCCCTCGCGCTCCTCGGGATGCTCGCCACGCAGACTGCCGAGCGCGGCTGAGCCACGACGGGCCGGCGGTGACGACGTCGGTGGACGCGGTGCGCACCCGTCGACCCCGCACGTGCGTGTCGTCCTGCGATCGCCTACCATTCGAACACACGTTCGAATCGGGAGGTCGGGATGATGTTGACGCACGAGGTCGCCACGGTGTGGTGGGAGCGCGGGGTGCCGGACCGGATGGTGTGGCGGGACCGACGCTGGCGGGTGAGCGACAGTCCGACGCGACTGACCGCGACGGCGGAGTTCCTGCCGTCGGCGATGACCCACGCGCCGGAGCGCACGGTGGGGTGGCGCTTCCAGGTCAGCGCCGAGGGGGACGCCGTCGTCGTCGACATCGTCCCCGAGGGCGACGGCTGGGTGGTCGCGCGGACCTGGCGCTGATCACGAGCGAGTTCGTCCACCCGGCCCGCCGGTGCTCAGCGGGTGAGCGCGTGCGCCAGGCCGCGGACGAGCACCGCGCGTGCGCGATCGGTCGACGTGCCGTCCGGGTCACCCCACGCCGCGCGCCCGAGGCCGTCGACCAGGGCGAGCACCGCCTCCGCCGCCACCGCGGTCGGTTCGGCGAGCTCGACTCCGTGCCGCGCGGTCCAGCGGGTGATGCCGGCCGCCACCCCGTCGCGCCAGAGGGCTCGCTCGGCGGCGACGAGTGCGTCGTCACCGTCGAGGGCGGTGCCGCTGACGGCCTCGAGGAGGCGGAAGCGTTCGGGCTCCCGGCGCACCAGGTCCAGGTACGCGGCCACTCCGGCATCGATCGCGTCGGCGAGGTCGTGCCGCGCATCGGCAGCGGCGAGCACGCGGGGGAGGACGTCCCGTGCCTGGCGTTCGAGGAGCGCGACCACCAGGTTCCACCGCGCGCCGAAGACGTAGTGCACCACTCCGTGCGCCACGCCGGCACGCTCGGCGACCGCCCGCGTGGTGAGGCCGGTCACCCCGTGGTCGCGCACGACGAGGGCAGCCGCGTCGAGGAGCTCGTCACGCCGTTCCCCTCGGGGGCGGTACGACCGCGTCTGCTGGTCCTGTGTCATCACAGGAAGCGTACGGGGCGTCCGCAGGAGTGGTCGGCAAGCTGATCTGGCCAGCTGGCCGAAAGTGGAGGAGTCCCCGTGTCGATCACCGTCCGTCCCGCATCCCCGTCCGAGGTGCCCGCCGCCGCGACCGTGCTCGCCGAGGCCTTCGCCGCCGACCCCGTCCTCGGTGAGGTCCGACCGCCGCGTCCGGGCGAGGACCGGGTCGTCGTGCTCGGCGCCCTCTTCGCCGCGCTCGTCCGGGCCGTCCCCGAACGCGCCCGGGCGCTCGACGTCGCGGTCGACGAGGGCCGGCTGCTCGGCGCCGCGTTCTGGCAGGCGCCTCGGCCGCACGTCGGCGGCACGCTGGCGTTCGTCCGGCAGGTCCCGGCACTCCTCCGGGTCCTCGGGACCGGCGGTGCCCTCCGCGCGCTGCGGCACCTCCGACGGATGGACCGCGCCCGCCCCGATGCGCCGCACTGGTACCTCGCCGAGATCGGTGTCGCTGCCGCGGCCCGAGGTCAGGGGGTCGGCGGGCTCCTGCTCGACCACGCGCTGCGCCGGGTCGACGCCCTCGCGCAGCACGCGTACCTCGAGTCCTCGACGCCGCAGAACCGCCGGCTCTACCGTCGCCACGGCTTCGGGGACGGTGCGCCGATCACCGGCTTCCGGGCGGCCGCTCCGGTCTCGATGTGGCGACCGGCGGTCGGTTGAGCCGCGACCGACGGACGGACGGGAGGCGCGGTGCCAGCCGGTACCGCGCCTCCCGTCCGTCGGGTGGTGACGTCGGCCGTCAGGCGACCGCGATCTCGTTGGGGACGCCCGGCAGCTCGTCGCTCGACGCGACGACCTCCCCGGTGGTGAGGTCCACCGCGTGGATCTTCCGCTCGGTCGGGTCGGTCACGTACGCGACGTCACCCGCGACCTTCAGTGCGGGGTGGGCGTCCTGCCACTCGGTCGGACCCTCCCAGGCGTCGAGGACGTCGAACGTGTCGATCGGCTCGCCCGTCTGCTCGTCGAAGGTGTGCAGGGCGCCGTCGGAGCCGAGGATCACGGCTTCGTCACCGGGACCACGCGCGATGTCGCGGAAGGTGAAGCCCACACCCTCGGGCATGTCGGCCACGCGGTACTCGCCCGACGCGGCGTCGATGAGTGCGACCTGGTCGAGCAGGTAGCCCTCGCTGTCCGGGTCGTCGTTGTAGTCACCGACGGCCACGGACGAGTCCTCGGTGGTGAACAGGTTGCCGGTGCGGCCGTACTCGGTCGGGGCGTCGATCTTCGCGAAGGCGCCGTCCTGGTAGACGAGGGCGCCGTCGGTGCAGCCGAAGACCGCGACCTCGCCCTGCACCGCTCCCTCGCCGTGCACGTTCGGGCACTCCTCCGAGTGGGCGAGCTCGGTGCCGTCCTCGTCGAGGGCGCGGACGCCGGTGCGCTCCTCCTCGGTGCCGATCGTGCTGAGGAGCGTGCCGTCCTCGAGCACGATCGCGACGCCGTGGTGTGCCGCCTCGGACTCCGTGGTCTCCACCTCGGGCAGCGTGGCGCCGTCGAGGTCGTCGTGCTCGAACACCGTGACGTCACCGCTGCCGTCCGCGAAGAGCGCGGTCTTCTCGCCGTGCACGACCGCGTGGCCGCCGGTGTCGGCCGGGAAGACGGCGTCGGTCAGGGCCGGGTCTGCGGCGGTGTCGAGGACCCGGAAGCCCTCGGGCACCGTGACGAGCACGTGGCGGCCGTCCCCGGCGGGGTTCACGCGGGTGAAGCCGTCGATGCTGTCGTCGGCGACGACCCGCAGGTCCTGGTCGAGGGTGAGCAGGCCGCCGTCGTACGTGAGGACGATGCGGTCGCCCTCGGCGGATGCGGCCTCCGTGGTGCGGGTGCCCTCGGCCTCCGCGTCGGCGGGGCCCGTCGAGCAGCCGGTGAGGACGAGGGCTGCGGCGCCGAGCAGGGCTGCGGGCGCGAGCGTGGTGCGCAGAGTTGTCATGCGGTTCACTGTACTGATTCTCATTCTCAATTAGAAACCGACAGGCCGTCGACGATCGCCGCCGTGTTCGACCGCATCATCCCGAGGTAGGTCGAGGCGACACCGTCCTCGGTCAGCGACTCGGTGGCGAGCGGACGGATCGCCACGTGCACGTCCACCTCGTCCGCCAGCACCTCGGCCAGCCGTGCGGGCTGCGAGAGGTCGGCGAAGATCGTCGGGACGCCCGCCTCGTCGATCGCCGACGCGAGGTCGCGCAGGTCCGCCGCGCTCGGCGATGCCAGGGTGGTCCCGCTCGGGATGACGGCGCCGACGACCCGGAAGTCGTACCGGTCCGCCAGGTACCCGAACACGTGGTGGTTCGTCACGAGTGCCCGTCGGTCCTCCGGGATGCCCGCGAACGCGTCGGACATGTCCGTGTCGAGCGTGGCCAGCTCGTCGAGGTACGCGTCGGTCCCGCTCGGCTCGACGCCCGCGTCCCGCAGGGCGTCGTCGAGGGCCTCGACGACGTCGACCATGCGTGCGGGGTCGGTCCAGAGGTGCGGATCGGGGCCGCTGTCGTCCTCCGTCGTCCACTCGAGCGCGTCGACGTGCTCGCCGGCCGTGAACACCGGGACACCGTCGGAGGCGGCGGCCTCCACGTGCCGGGCGACGCCCTCCTCGAGCCCGAGCCCGTTCTCGACGACGAGGTCGGCGCTCCGGAGCCGGGCGGCCTCCTGCGCGGAGACCTCGAACGAGTGCGGGTCGGCACCCGCCGGCATGAGGACCATCACGTCGGCCGCGTCCCCGACCACCTCGGTGACGACGTCGCCGAGGATGTTCGTCGTCACCGCGACGACCGGGCGGTCCGACCCGGCGGACGAGCACCCCGCCGTCACCGCGACCAGTCCGGCGGCCACGGCCAGCGCGGCGCTGGCGCGGAACCGGCGGGTCACAGTCCGACCTCGGCGAACGCGACGGGCGCCGCGGCCAGGTCGATCGACCGCGCGAGGCGTGCACCGTCCGCGAAGTCGATCTCGTGCACCTGCTGCCCGGAGGCGTCGGCGACGTAGGCGCGCTGGGCGTCGAGCTGCAGGAGCGGCTGCTCGCCGGGGTCGAGCAGCGGTTCGGTCCTGGCGACCGCGCCCGTCGTCGCCGCGATCACCACGACACGACCCTGGTCGTCCACACCGACGACGTGCTCGTCCTCGTCGTCGACGGCCGTCACGGCGCGCAGGGGTCGTTCGGTCTCCACGAGTCGCCAGGTGCCCTCGCGGCTGTCGAGCAGCCACGCGCCCCGGTCACCGGCGAGCCCGGCGACCGTCGGTCGACCCGCGCGGGCGGCGAACGCCGTCGGGCGTGCGGCCCCGTCGGGCAGTGCGACGGTGGTGGTCTCGCCGTCCTCGCCGAGGACGACCGCCCCGTCCGAGCAGCCGACCACGGCGCCGGCCCGGGTGACGATGCCGCCCGCGGGGTCGGTGCACGCGGCCTCGGCGCCGGTCGGCTCGCCGTCGGCGTCGAGCACCCGGACGCCGTCGTCGGTGCCCGCGACCAGCTGCTCGCCGAACGGCAGCAGGACGGTCGCGTCGATCCGGACGGTCTCCTCGACGTCACCCTGTCCGAGTGCGGCCCGGTCGAGGACGACACCCTCGCCACGCTCCGGCCAGGTGATGGTCGTCATCGTCTCCGACGAGTGCACCTCGACGGGCCCGCCGCCGTCGATCGAGCCCACCACGCGCGGTTCGGCCGCGTAGTAGTGCGTGTGGTCGCCGTGGTCGACGGTCCACGAACCGCCGTCGACGATCGTGGTGCGGTCCTCGGTGCTGCTGACGAGGAACCGCCCGTCGGTCGCGGAGTGCTCCGGCGCCTCGACGTCGTCGAGCGCCGTGGTCTCGCCGCTCAGCAGGTCGTGCACCGCCGTCTCGCCGGCGGCGGACACGGCCAGGAGGCGCACCTGCGGCTCCTGCGCCTCGCTCGCGCCTTCGACGTAGCCGTGGGGCTTCGCCGTGCCGGTCGCGTCGTCGGCAGCCGGTCCGGTGGTGCCCGTGGTCGAGCAGGCGGTCAGGCCGAGCGCGAGTCCGGCGGCCACCGCTGCGGTGGTCAGGCGTCGCGCCGCGACGCGACGGGTCGTGGTGGTGATGGTGGGGTTCGTCATGCTCCCTCTCGTGGTGCTGGTGCTGGTGCTGGTGCTGGTGCTGGTGTGGTCGTGTTAGTCCGCCGCCCCCGGTGCGGCAGCAGGGCGACGAGGCCGCGGGAGACGGCGACGCCCGCGACGGCGACCGCCGCGATGCTCGCGCCGGCGGCGGTTCCCGCGTGCCAGGAGACGAGCAGGCCGGTGGTGACGGCGGCGCTGCCGATCACCGCGGCGAGGAGCATGGTCGAGCCGACCTGCCGGGTCCAGGCCCGGGCTGCGGCAGCGGGCGCGAGCAGGAGCCCGACGACCAGGAGCGTCCCGACCGCGCGGTAGGACGCGACGACCGCGAGCGTGACGAGCCCGACGAGCACGACCTCGGCCAGTCGGGGGCGGAGGCCGAGCGTCGCCGCCTTCCGGACGTCGAAGGCGGCCGCGGTGAAGGGCCGGTGGAACGCCGCGGCGAGGACGAGTGCGACGGCGACCGCGACGGCGAGCCCGCCGAGGTCGGTCCGGGTCACGGCGAGGACGTCCCCGAACAGGATCGCGGTGACGTCGGTGGCGAAGGACCGAGACGAGGACACGATGATGACCCCGAGGGCGAGCATGCCGACGAACAGCAGCCCGATCGAGGTGTCGTACGACAGCCGGGCGCGACGACGGAGTGCGCCGACGCCGACCACCATCACGCCCGCGCTCACGGCGGCTCCGAGCACGGCGGGGATCCCGGTGAGGGTGGCGACCGCGACGCCCGGGAGCATGCCGTGTGCGAGTGCCTCGCCGAGGAACGCCATGCCCCGTACGAGCACCCACGTGCCGACGACCGCGCAGAGGACCGCCGCCAGGGTGCCGCCGACGAGGGCGCGCAGCATGAAGTCGACGGAGAACGGGTCGGTCAGCCAGGTCACGCTGGGAAACGCTACATGAAAACGACTATCGATACTGATAGCGTGCTCAGGTGCTCACCACCGCGCTTCCCCCTGCCCTCGAGGTCACGCACCTCGTCGTCCGACGCGGTGACCGGACGGTGCTCGACGGTCTCGACGCGACGTTCCCCGCCGGAGCCGTCACGGCGCTCACCGGACCCAACGGATCCGGCAAGTCGACGCTGCTCGACGCGCTCGCCGGAATGGTGACGCCCGTCGGCGGAGGCGTGTCGGGCCTCCCGTCCGGCGGTGTCGCGTACGTGACCCAGGCGGTCCCGCCGTCCGCGCTCCCGCTGACCGTGCGGTCGACCGTCGCGATGGGGCGGTGGCGGGCACGGCCCTGGTGGCGACCGCTCGGACGGGCGGACCACGCGGTCGTCGACGCGCAGCTGGACCGGATGGGCATCACCGACCTCGCCGACCGGCCGCTCGACGAGCTGTCCGGCGGGCAGCGGCAGCGCACGCTCGTCGCCCTCGGTCTCGCGCAGCGCGCGCCGGTCCTGCTCGTCGACGAGCCGACGGCGGGCGTCGACGCCGGGTCGGCGGCCCTCGTGACGGCGGCGCTCGCCGCGGAGGCCGCCGCGGGTGTCGTCGTCGTCCACGCGGCGCACGACCCGGTCGCGATCGCCGCTGCGGACCGGGTCGTGGCCCTGGGCTGACGGCTCCGCCGGGACCGCCGTCAGGCCGACTGATCGAGGGCAGTCCGCGCTGCTGCCACCACCGCCGCGTCCGTGACGGTGTGGCCGGAACCGTCGTCGCCGCTGCCCATCGGGACGCCGTCGTGACCGCCCACGACCGACCGCTTGGCGGAGAGGTGCACCGCGGCGACCCCGGTCGCGACCAGTGCTCCGATGTCCCGCGCGTGGACCCCGGCCCCCGCCATCACCTGCACGGGCCCGGCGGCGTCGACCATGCGCGCGATCGTCGTCGCTCCCGCCGGAGCGCTCGCGGCGCCGCCGGAGGTCAGCACCCGCGTGACGCCGAGGTCGGCGAGCCGCGCGACCGTCGCGACCGGGTCGGCGGCGTGGTCGACCGCGCGGTGCAGGGTGACCTCGGCGTGCGCGGAGACCGAGCGGGTGGCGGCCACGAAGCGGCGGAGGGCGTCCTCGTCGAGGGTCCGGTCCGGGCGCAGGGCACCGACCACCACCCCGGCCGCTCCCGAGCGCAGGACCGTGCGGACCTCCCGCTCCATGAGCGCGAGCTCGTCGTCGTCGTACGTGAAGCCCCCGGGGCGGCAGCGCACCAGGGCGTGCGCCGGGATCCCGGTCTCGTGCGTGGCCTCGACCAGGGCCTGCGAGGGCGTCAGGCCGCCCAGCTCCAGGCCGATGCAGAGCTCGACCCGGTCGGCGCCCCCGTCACGGGCGACCAGGGCCCCGGCGGGCGACGTCACGGCGATCTCGAGGGCGACGGTCATCAGGCGGCTCCGAGGGGTTCGTTCGACGGCGGCACGATGCGCGCGGACAGGTCCGGCGGCGTCGCGAACTCCCGATCGTAGGGGAACAGCGGCCGCTCGATCCGGTGGTGCCCGAGGCGGAGCAGGTCCTGGTCGACCCCTCCCGGAGTGAGCGCCAGCATCCAGTCGGCCGCCATGTCGAAGAGTTCCGGCTCGAGGTAGCCGATCTTCACGACGACGACGTCGGCCCGACGCGGGTCGAGGTCGAGATCGGTGAAGTCGTGCTCGTGGTGGTACGGCTTGCGGAGCGTCGTCAGGATCGCGAAGACGCTGCCGACCTGCAGCACGACCTCGGTCTCGGCGTCCCGGTCGCCGTGCTTGACCGCGTGCACCCGGCCGGTCATCGTGATCGGCCCCGCGTGCACGTCGTCGACCTCGGCGCCCGCCGTCACCGTCACGGTCGCACCGACCCCGGCCGCGACCGCCTCGGCGACGGCGGCCGGGCCGGGGACGCTCGCGTAGATGACGGTGGGGCCGTCAGGGGTGGCGAAGGCCGGGTGTGCGAGCACCTGCGTGAGACCCCAGGTCATGTCACCGGAACCGCCGGCGGTCGGGTTGTCACCGGAGTCCGACACGAAGAACGGACGCGCGGTCCCGGGTGCGAGGGCGGCGGCGAGGCACTCGTCGAAGGAGCCCGTCGGTGCCACGAACACGAAGTCCTCGCGGGCGTCCCAGAACGCTCGGGCCAGGCGCTCGGCGCCCGCGGCCACGACGTCGCGGTCCCACCCGGTGACGACGGTGACGGCACGGTCGCGGGGCTGGTCGGCCCAGGCGTACCCGACCCAGATCGCCGCGTCGAGGACGCCGTCCTCCTGCTCGACCTCCGGCACCTGCCCGTAGATCGACGCCGCGGGCTCGATGCGGGTCGACGTCTGCTCGCCTGGCAGCAGCACCGGGATCGGGATCCACGCCTTCACCGGGCGCTGTCCTCCGACCGGCCTGGTGGCGAGCACGTCGACCAGGTTCCGGACCGCGCGCTCCTTCGTCTCGAGGGCGTCCTCGTGCGGGGCCATGCGGTAGCAGGTGACGAGGTCCACCTGGTGCGCGAGTTCCCGCGTGACGTTGCCGTGCAGGTCCATCGATGCCGACACGATGACGTCCGGCCCGACGACCGCGCGGATGCGGCCGAGCAGGTCGGTCTCGGCGTCGTCGAGCCCCTCGACCACCATCGCGCCGTGGATGTCGTACCAGAGGCCGTCGACCGGCCCGATCGCCGTCAGGCGCGCGACGATCTCGTCGGCGAGTTCCTCGTAGGCCTGCCGGGCGACGACCCCGCCGGGCAGTGCGTGGCCGATGAGCGCCCCGCGGAAGTCGGCGGAGTCCGCGTACGACGCCAGGAACGGGTACCGCGCCACGACCTCGTCACCGCGATCCGGGTGGAAGGCGGGCGCGAGGGTCCGGGTGGGCGTGAAGGTCGAGGTCTCGATCGCGAGTCCGGCGATCGCGATCACCGGGCGACGTGCGTCCGGAGCGGCGGCGGTGACGGCGGGGTCGGGCACGGGATCAGCATAGGGAGCGGTCGCGGAGTCCCGGTGTCGGTGGAAGTGCGGACTGGCGCGGCCCCCGGACGAGGGTCAGGATGACCGCAGTTGCATCCTGCAACGGTGCAGGAGCCAGGAACAGAGGAGTCCCCGTGAAGCACACCCTCGCAGCGGCGTTCGCCGCCGTGGCCGTCGTCGCCGGCGGCGTGTTCGCCGCCACCCCCGCATCCGCGCTGCCCGCGGGCACCGAGGTCGTCGGCGGTGAGAAGGCACCCACCACCACCTGGGCCGTCCAGCTCGAGGCGTCCGGCGGCACCATCCCGTCCGGGTACGTCAGCAACTGCACCGGCGAGCAGATCAACGCCTCGTGGATCGTCACCGCCCGCCACTGCATCGACGGCATCGGCGCGATGAACGTCTACCACTCGAACTCCACCACGAACCGCGGCACCGCCGTCGCGATCGACCGCGTCAGCGCCGCGCCGGCCGGGGACATCGCGCTCGTGCACCTGCGCAGCACCTACGCGCTGTCGACCTACGCCCCCCTCGACCTGACCGCCGCGGCGAAGTCGAGCGGGACCGGCGTCATCCAGGGCTACGGCCTCCGCGCGAACGCGCAGCAGTCGGACGGGCTGTACCAGGCGACCGTGTCGCTCACGGGTGCGACGCGCGACGCCTACAGCGGCAAGGCGCAGCACGTCACCGGCGTCACCGGCGCGTCGAACCACGGCGACTCCGGCGGCCCGCTCCTGGTCAACGGCAAGGTCGTCGCGGTGTGCTCCACCGGCGACAGCGCCGACCCCGGTGCGGACACGACGGCCGGGTCGAACTACGCACTGCTGTCGCAGTCGTCCTCGTGGATCCGGTCGACGGCGGGCGTCTGACCGACGCGACCCACCGACGGACGGGAGGCTCCCCACCAGCTGGTGGGGAGCCTCCCGTCCGTCACGTGGCGACGTGGGCGACGTGGGCGCTCAGGCGCCGTGTGCCTCCTCGGCGACCGGCTGCCACTCGCGCCACGTCGCGAGCCGCGACTCGTAGTCCTGCTCGGCGATGCCGAGCGGCGCCTTGCCGAAGAAGACGCGCAGCGGCGGCTGCTCGGCGTCGACGACCTTGAGGATCGCCGAGCGGGTCGCCTCGGGCTTGCCCGGGTCCGATGCGGACGGACGCTTCGAGGCGGCCTCGCGGACGTCCGCGTAGGCGTCGAGCTCCTCGCTGTGCTTCGAGGACGGACCGGACCAGTCGGTCGAGAAGCCGCCCGGCTCGACGAGGGTGACGGAGACACCGAACCCCGAGACCTCCTGCGACAGGGACTGGGACAGGCCCTCGAGCGCCCACTTCGACGCGTGGTACGCGCCGACCGTCGGGAACGCGCTGATGCCGCCGATGCTCGAGACCTGCACGATGTGGCCCGAGCCCTGCTCGCGCATGATCGGCAGCGCCGCCTGCGTGACCCAGAGCGCGCCGAAGAAGTTCGTCTCGAGCTGCGCGCGGACCTCGTCCTCGGTGAGCTCCTCGACCATGCCGAAGTGGCCGAAGCCCGCATTGTTCACGACCACGTCGAGCCGGCCGAAGTGCTCCGCGGCCTGCTGCACCGCAGCGGTGTCGGCGGCCTTGTCGGTGACGTCGAGCCGGATCGCCAGGAAGGTGTCCGGGTACTGCTCGACGAGTGCCTGCACGTCGTCGGTGTTCCGCGCGGTGCCGGCGACGGAGTCCCCGCGCTCCAGGGCGGCCTCCGCCCACTCGCGGCCGAAGCCCTTCGATGCTCCGGTGATGAACCAGGTCTTGGCCATTCGCTGCCTCCAGTTGCTGATCGGGTGACCGCGAGCAGGCAACGCCCGTCGCCCGGGTGCGACCTGGGTGCCCGGGTGACACGTGTCCGACTGGACCGGCACGGAGCAGCTCGCGAGCACCATGGCCCCATGAGCCAGTACGAGAAGCGCGACCCGAACTCCCTCTACCCGAAGCCGCCGTTCCCGAAGCAGGAGCAGTCCCTGCCGGGTGCCGCGTGGAAGATGGACCCGGAGCCCGACCACGGCGAGCAGAGCTACGTCGGCAAGGAACGGCTGACCGGCTTCCGCGGCATCGTGACCGGTGCCGACTCCGGCATCGGCCGCGCCGCCGCCATCGCGATGTCCCGTGAGGGTGCCGACCTCGTCCTCTCCTACCTGCCCGACGAGCAGGAGGACGCCGAGCAGGTCCGCGACCTCCTCGAGTCCGAGGGGCGCAAGGCCGTCCTCGTCCCCGGGGACATCTCCGACGAGCAGTACTGCAAGGACCTCGTCCAGAAGGCGGTCGACGAACTCGGCGGGCTCGACACCCTCGTCATGGTCGCCGGTCGCATGGACAGCAACGACGACATCCTGTCGCTGACCACCGAGCACTTCGACTCGACGTTCAAGACGAACATCTACTCGCTGTTCTGGCTGACGCAGGCCGCAGTGCCGCACCTCGAGCCCGGCTCGACGATCGTCACGACCGGATCGATCCAGGCCGCGACCCCGTCGCCCGACAAGATCGACTACGCGATCTCGAAGAGCGCGGTCAAGACCTTCACCGAGGCCGTCGCGCAGCAGCTCGCCCCGAAGGGCATCCGTGTCAACTCGGTCGCGCCGGGTCCGGTGTGGACGCCGCTGCAGCCCGGGTCCGACGACGCCGAGACGGTGTCGCACTTCGGCGAGCAGTCGCCGTTCGGCCGCCCCGGCCAGCCGGCCGAGCTCGGAGCCGCGTACGTGCACCTCGTCAGCCCGGAGTCGAGCTACCAGTCCGGCTCGACCATCACGATCGCCGGCGGGACGCCCGCGTTCTAGACGGCGCTGCAGGAGGACGGGAGGCGCGGTGCCAGCTGGCACCGCGCCTCCCGTCTGCGGGTCGTCGCGTCAGCCCTGCGGCGGCGAGTACAGCTGCAGGTCGTTGCCCTCACTGTCCTTGAAGGGCACGATCTTGCCCCACGGGTGCTCGCTGACGTCACCCGCGAAGTCGACGCCCTTGGCCTTGAGATCGGCGACCTCGTCCTCGATGCTGCCGTCCGGCTGGAACGAGACGACCGCGCCGCCGTCGCTCGACGGGCTCGCCGACTCCCGACCGTTCAGGCCGATGAGCAGCCCGTTCGCGTCGATCTCGCTCCAGTCGTCGTCCTCGCTCTTCACCGTCAGGCCGAGCGCGTCGCGGTAGAACGCGACCGCGCGCTGCATGTCACTGACCGGTACCCAGACCGCTGCCACTCCGCTTGCCATGGTGTTCCTCTCGTCGTGCCGTCTCGTACCCGGCCGACGGTAGGTCGCCTGGTTGCGTGCGGGCACAGGCGGGGTGGTGTCCCAGTGCTCGGGTGGCAATGTGGGCCGGGACGACGGGAGCAGGACATGGCTGGTGTGACGCACGTGGTGCTGGTGCAGTGGGACGCAGCGCGGGACGGGGTCGGCGAGCACGCCGTGCAGGCGGATGCGCTCTGCCGTGACCACCTGCCCCGCATCGATGGGGTGGAGTCGGTGCACTCCGGTCCGAGCATCAGCACCGAGGGCCTCGAGGGCGGGTTCGACTGGATGCTCACCGTGCGCTTCCGTGACCGCGAGGCGCTCGCCGGGTACCTGCCGCACCCGGAGCACCGGCCGGTCGCCGACCACATCGGCGCCGGCAGCAGCCGCGTCGTCGTGTTCGACGTCGAGGACTGAGCCGGGGACGTCCTCCGCCGGGCCACGAGCGTCAGGCTGAGCGGTCTCTGATCTGCGCGTGCCGCGCGTGCCGGGCACGGGCGGCTCTCCCTGGGACGATGGGCGGATGAGCACCGAGCCCGAGCGCCGCCGCAGGAGGGCCGACGTCGTCGGCATCCTCGAGCCGAACCCCCACCCGCTGGCGACCGTCACGATCGGCATCGGGGCCGTGGTCGTGCTGACGGTGATCGGGTTCTTCCTCGGTTCGGTGGACGCGGGGCTCGCGAAGGCGTTCAACACGCTGCACACCGGCGCGGTCGGTGCGTTCACGACGGCGGTCTACCACGTCATCAGCCCGGTGCCGGCGATCGCGATCACGTTCGTCGTCGCTGGTGTCATCTGGTGGCGGGCACGGGACCTCCGGCCGGCCCTCGGCTTCGGCATGACGATCGCGATCACGTGGCTGCCGTCCGCCGTCGTCAAGGAGATCGTCCACCGCGCCCGGCCCGACGTGGCGCTGCTGCCGCACCCGTTCCCCGTCCAGCCCGACCCCGGGTACCCGAGCGGGCACACGGTCTACATCACGGCGTTCGTGATCGCGCTCGTGTGGGTCGTCCGCGAGACGCGGTGGCACCAGGTCGCCCGGGTCGCCGGTGTCGTGGCGATCGTGGTCGTGTTCCTGTCGGTCTCGATCGACGCCGTGCACTACCCGACGGACGCGGCGGCCTCGATCCTCTGGGCGCTGGCGGTCGCGCCGGCGGCCCGGGTGGTGTGGGTCGACTGGGCGATGCCCCGCATCCCGTTCCTCCGCCCGCGTGAGGGTGCCGCGGTACCGCTCGGGCGCCGCCACTGAGCGGCGCACGGCCCCGCGGCCCCACGCCGCTACGCCCGGCTGCGCTGCGCTGCGCTGCTACGCCCGGCTGCGCCGCGCCGCCACGAGCGCGACGACGGCGACCACGGCGGCCGCGAGCATGACGACCGCGAGCGGCGCCGCCGTGTCCTCGCCCCCGATGCTCACGAGCGGCGACACGAGCGCCGCGAGCCCGAACTGCAGGGCGCCGAGCACGGCCGAGGCGCTGCCCGCGACCCCGGGGACCGCGCCGAGCGCCAGCGCCGTCGCGTTCCCGAGCACGAGGCCGAGCGACCCGACCGCCGTGAAGAGCGGCACCGCGAGCCAGAGGACGGGCGCCCCGGTCACGACGAGCAGCGCGAACGCCACGGTGGACGCCACCACGAGGGCGATGCCGAGCGTCAGGACGCCCTCGACCGAGCGGGTCGCGGTGAGCTTCGCCGACAGGATGCTCACGCCCATCAGCGCGAGTGCGTTCAGACCGAAGGCGAGCCCGTAGCCGACGGTGTCGAGCCCGAGCATGCCCTGGTACAGGAACGGTGACGCCGAGATGTACGCCATCATCACCGCGAACGCGAAGCCGAAGACCGCGGTGTAGCCGACGAAGGTCCGCGACCTCAGGGCCCGCAGCGGGGAACCGGACGCCACGCGCTCGGCCCGGAGCGCGTCACGCCGCGAGCGCAGGTGCGTCTCCCGAACGACGGCGAGCACGGCGACGAGCATCAGCACCGACAGGCCGAGCACGATCGTCAGCAGTCCGCGCCACCCGATCGGTCCGGTGAGCAGACCGCCGAGGAGCGGTGCCACCACGGGCGCGACCCCGCCGACGATCATCATGAGCGAGAAGGCGCGGGCGGCGGGCTTGCCGGTCGCCAGGTCGGAGATCACGGCGCGGCCGATCACCATGCCGGCCGCCCCGCCGAGGCCCTGCAGCAGCCGTGCGACGACGAGCACCGCCACGTTCGGCGCGAGCACCGCTGCGGCGCTCGCGAGGACGCAGAGCGCGGCGCCGGCGAGGAGCGGGGGCACGCGGCCGAAACGGTCCGACAGCGGCCCGAACACGAGCTGCCCCGCGGTCACACCGACCAGGAACGCCGTCAGGGTGAGCTGCACGGTCGTCGCCGAGGCGGACAGCTCCGTGGTCATCCGCGGGAACGCCGGCAGGTAGAGGTCGGTCGCGAAGGGCGCGACCGCGCTGAGCAGGCCGAGCACGAGCAGCAGGGGAGTCGTGATGCCCGTGGGGCGGGTGGAGGGCGTCGCCGTGGTGGCGCGGATGGATCCGGTGTCCGTCGTCATGGTTATGAAACCATAACTCATCGTCGCTGGACGGTACAGTGACGCCATGGCACCAGCGGTCTCCGACGACGCCCTTGCCGAGTTCGCCGACGTCGTCCTGCGCATCGGTCGCGAGGTCGACCCACACGGCCCGCACGCGCTCGACATCGTCCCGCTGACCGGCACCGAGGCGCTCGTGATGCGCTGGGTGCACCGGAACCCGGGTGCGTCCCCGAGTGCCGTGGCCGACGCCACGGCGCTGCAGCGCAGCAACTGCAGCGTCGCGCTCCGCTCGCTCGTCGCAAAGGGCATGGTCGAGCGCCGCACCGACCCGGGCGACGCCCGGACCGTGCAGCTGCACCCCACCGCCCTCGCCCACGACAGCATCGCGCGGTTGCACGCGCACTGGGCGGGCCGGCTCCGCGCCGCCCTCGGTGGCGACGACAGCGGCCTCGGCGCCGCGGCTGACCTGCTGGCACGCATCGACGACGGCCTGCGACGCGGCTGACGACGGCCGGGAGGCGCGTGGCGGCCCCGCCACGCGCCTCCCGGCCGACCCGTGGCAGGTCCCGACCCCGCGTGCCGTCCGGACGGGCTTGGTACCCTGGAGGGACACAACAGCAAGCAGTGTGTATCTACCGGCCGTCGGCCCCACCGACGGACAGCGGCGGCACCCGATGGGCCCGCCGCCGGATCAGGCCGGGCCCCAGAAGGCACACCCCCTCATGCTCCAACCTCGACGCTCCGACGCGTCCCTCGTCTCCCTCGCCGGTCGGTGGTACTTCCCGATCGCGTTCATCGCCCGTCTGCCCTTCGCGATGATGGTCGTCGGTGTCCTCACCCTCGTCGTCGCGTCCCGTGACTCCGTCGCCCTCGGCGGCATCAACTCCGCCTTCGTCGGCATCGGCTCGGCGATCTTCGGGCCGCTCGTCGGTGCGGCCGCCGACCGCTTCGGCCAGCGGGCCGTCCTCGTCCCCGTCGGACTCGCGAACGCCGTCCTGCTCGGCGTCCTGCCGATCGTGGTCGCGAGCACCGCGCCCGACCTCGCGGTCCTGGCGATGTCGTTCCTGATCGGCGCGACCGCACCGCAGGTCGCCCCGATGTCCCGCACGCGACTCGTGGCGATCATCCGCCAGCGCATGTCCCCGGCACGCCGCGACAAGGTCTTCAGCGGCACGATGGCGTACGAGTCGGCCGCGGACGAGACCGTCTTCATCGTCGGACCGTTCCTGGTCGGCCTGCTCGCGAGCACGATCGCGCCGTGGGTGGCCGTCGCCGGTGCGTCGGTACTGACCTTCGTCTTCGTCACCGCCTTCGCGCTGCACCCGACCGGCGCCCTCGTCGTCGGTGGGCCGGCACAGGAGACGCGCGCCCCGGCCCGGCAGCTGCTCCGTCCGCGACTCCTCGTGGTCGTCGTCGGGATCCTCGGCATCGGCCTCTTCTTCGGGTCGACGCTGACCTCGCTGACGGCCTTCACGGAACAGCAGGGCGAGGCGTCCCAGGCCGGCCTGCTGTACGGCGTGATGGGGATCGGATCCGCCGCACTCGCACTCGGATCGGCGGCGTTCCCACAGCGGTTCGGTGTCACCTGGCGCTGGCTCGTGTTCGGGGTCGTGCTGCTGGGCGGCGCGATCGCCTTCAGCCGAGCGGACTCCGTCGTGGCGGTCGTCCTCGTGCTCGGGATCATGGGCATCGGTATCGGCCCGACGCTCGTCGCGCAGTACAGCCTGGGATCGGACCGGTCGCCCGTCGGCCGTTCGGCGACCACGATGACGATCCTCGGCTCGGCGGTCATCGTCGGACAGTCGGTCGCGTCGGCCGTGGTCGGCGAGGTCGCCGAGCGTGCGGGCACCGGTGCCGCGATGGCGTTCCCCGCGTACGCTGCCGCGCTGGTCGTCGTCGCTGCCGTGGCGGACCTCCTGCTCGCCCGCCGCGAGGGCGCTCCGGCGGCCGCGACCGCCTGAGCCGGTCGCCGCGCGCCGTCGGTCGCCGCTCGGTGCAGGCTGGACTGCATGCGCATCCTCGTCCTCGGCGGCACCGCCTGGCTCGGCCGGACCGTCGTGCAGCACGCCCTCGACACCGGCCACGACGTCACGTGCGTCGCGCGCGGCTCGGACGTCCCCACCGGCGCCCGACTCGTGCGGGCCGACCGGGACCGCGACGACGCCCTGACCGGGGTCGCCAGCGAGCGATGGGACGCGGTCGTCGACGTCTCCCGCACCCCGGAGCACGTCCGTCGCGCAGCCCGTGACCTCGAGCCCGTCGCCGACCGGTACGTCCTCGTGTCGACCGTGAGCGTCTACGCCTCGCAGGCCGAGCGCGGTGCCGACGAGCACGCCGCCGTGCTCGAGCCGTCGGACGACCCCGCCGACTACGGCGCTGCGAAGGTGGCGTGCGAACGTGCGGTCCTCGACGCCTTCGGCCCCGAGCGCGCCTCGATCGCGCGGGCCGGGCTCGTCGGCGGACCGGGCGACCACACCGGACGTTCCGGCTACTGGCCGTGGCGGTTCGCCCGTGCCGCCGTGACCGGCCGTCCGGTGGTGGTCCCTGCGCGCACGGATCGACCCACCTCGGTGATCGACGTCCGCGACCTGGCGGGCTGGCTCGTCGGAGCGGCCGAGGGCGGACGGGCGGGCGTCCACGACGTCCCCGGCGAGGTCGTCACGCTGGGTCAGCACCTCGAGGCAGCACGGGCCGCAGCGGGCGGGGACGTCCCGGTCGTGGCGCTGTCGGACGAGGTGCTCCTCGCGCGTGGGGTGGCTCCCTGGGCGGGGGAGCGGTCCCTGCCGCTGTGGATACCCGACGACGACCACCAAGGCATGAACGACCGCCCGGCGGACCGCGCGCGTGCAGCAGGTTTGGCACGGAGGCCACTCGTCGAGACGCTGGCGGACACGCTCGCGTGGGAGCAGCTCCAGCCGGTCCACCCGCACGGCGCCGGCCTCTCGGACGACGACGAGGCTGCCGTCCGCGCCGCCGGGTGACTCAGTCCTCGGTGTCGTCGACCAGCAGGTCCTCGTGCCGGTAGTCGTTCGACCGCAGCCCGGCACGCGCGATCATGTGGGTCGACACCGGCACCAGGAAGAGCTGGAACACGAGCACCGGCAGCACGACCCAGAACGCCGTCCAGGTCCACACCGCCACGACGATCGCGGCCAGGGCGAGCGCCAACCCGAGCACCTGCGGCTTCGCCATCGCGTGCAGCCGGACGAGGGGGTCCCGGAACCGGACTATGCCCACGGCGGCGCCGAACGACAGCCCCGCGGCGAGGAGCATCAGCACGAGGGCGATCCACGCACGGACGCCGGCCCCGTCGACGAAGGACTGCAGGATCTCGATCACTTCGACTCCTCCTCGGCGGCGTGCTCCGGCGTGGTCACGTCGATCCCCTCGTCGGACGGGTCCGACGAGGGCGTGACGATCCGTGCGACGGCGATGGTCGCGAAGACGCTCGTCGCCGCGATGACGACCAGCACCGGGACGGCGGTCAGGTCGCGCCGGACCACCATCGCCGCGGCGATCACCACGAGCGCGGTGGTGAGCACCATGTCGGAGCCGATCATCCGGTCGAGGATCGTCGGTCCGCGGACGATCCGCCCGACGGCCAGCGCGAGCGTGGCGCCGAGCAGGACGAGCACGAGCGCGATCCCGACGGCCATGACGACGACCGCGGCGCTCACCGGGTCACCTCCGGCAGCGGCTCGGCGAGTTCGGAGACGTCCTGCTTCGACCCGATGGCGCGGATGACGAGCTCCTCGATGCGTGCGACGGTCCGCCGCTCCTGGTCGACCTGCTCACGGCGCTCGGTGTCGAGCACGTGGATGAGCAGGCGACGGCGGGGAAGGTCGACGTCGGCGACGTACGACCCGGGCACGAGGGAGATCGCCAGGGTGGCGAGCGTGAAGGTCATCTCCGACGTGGTGTGCAGCTGCACGAGCACGATCGAGCTCTGCCGGACGCCGCGCGGTCGGACGGCCGCCCAGGCCACCCGGAACGAGGCGACGACGACGTGCCCGGCCCACACCACCAGGAACCACAGTGCGCGCGGCAGCGAGAACCGCTTCGACAGGGGGACGGGCGGCAGCGGGAGCAGCTGCGTGACGAGGAGCGCGACGACCACGCCGCACAGCAGCGTCAGGACGCTCCAGGATCCCCACAGCAGCGCCCAGAGCACGGTCAGTCCGGCGACGAGCGGCACGTCGTAGCGCCAGGCGAGGGCGATCCGTCGGGCGTTCGAGATGCGGCGGGTGTCACTCATCAGCGCCTCCGTCCGTGCTGCCCAGGACGGCCTGCACGTAGCGGTCCGGCGACTCGAGTGACTCCGCTGCGCGGGTCGCGTAACCGTAGAGCGGACCGGCGACGACGGTGAGCGCGACCGACCCGAGGACCGCCACCGTCGTGACGGCGACGAGCATCCGGGGCAGCGGCGTGTGCACCGACGGCTCGACCGCGGGGGTCTGGCCGGTGGCCGGACCGGAGGCACTGCTCGCGTGCGCCGCGTCGGTGACGGTGGTCGAGCCTCCCGGGTGGTACGCCTCGCCCGTCTCCTCAGAGACGGTCAGCGGCGCCGGTTCCGGCGACCGCAGGTGCGCGTGCGGCTCGGCCGTGCTGGCGTGCGGTGCCGCCGCCTCGGCGGCCGGCTTGGGCCGCCAGAAGGCGGCGTCCCAGACGCGCATCAGCGCGTACAGGGTGAGGAGGCTCGTCACCACGCCGGCGCCGACCGTCACCCAGGCCATCGGGGAGCCGTCCTCGGCCGCGGCGCGGAACAGGCCGAGCTTGCCGATGAACCCGGAGAACGGCGGGATGCCCCCGAGGTTGAACGCCGGGACCAGGTAGAGCGCGGCGAGGAGCGGTGCGGCCTTGAGCAGCCCGCCGAGCGACCGGGTCGAGGTCGTGCCGCCCACGCGTTCCATCACCCCCGACACCAGGAACAGCGTGGTCTGCACGACGATGTGGTGCACCGTGTAGAACACGGCCGCGGCGGTGCCGACGACGGAACCGAGCCCGACGCCCATCACCATGAAGCCGATGTGGCTGATGAGCGTGAAGGACAGCAGTCGTTTCACGTCGGTCTGCGACACGGCCCCCAGCACGCCGACGATCATCGTGAGCACCGCGACCACGAGCAGCACCGTGTTGAGCTGTGGTCTCGGGAAGATGATCGTCTCGAGCCGGATGATCGCGTAGATGCCGACCTTCGTGAGGAGTCCGGCGAACACCGCGGTGACCGGGGCCGGTGCGGTCGGGTACGAGTCCGGCAGCCAGAAGGCGAGCGGGAACACCGCGGCCTTGATGCCGAAGGCGATGAGCAGCATCGTGTGGAGCAGGAGCTGCACGTGCTCGGGGAGCCCGGCGACGCGCTCCGAGATCTGCGCGATGTTCACGGTGCCGGTCGCGCCGTAGACCAGGCCGATGGACGCGAGGAACAGCGCCGAGGCGATGAGGCTCGTGATGATGTACGTCGTGCCGGCGCGGACGCGCTGCTCGCTGCCGCCCAGGGTGATGAGCACGTAGCTCGCCACCAGGAGCATCTCGAACGCGACGTAGAGGTTGAACAGGTCGCCCGCCAGGAACGCGTCGAGCACTCCGGCGGCCAGCACCAGGTAGGTCGGGTAGTAGATCGTGACGGGGGCGTCCTCGTCGTCGGCCGCGAGTCCCTGGCCGATCGAGAAGAGCAGCACGAGCAGGAGCACGCTCGCGCTCACGGTGAGGAGCAGGGCGCTCAGCCGGTCGACGACGAGCGAGATGCCGTACGGTGCCTGCCACCCGCCGACCTGCACGACGATGGTGCCGTGCTGGTCGACGAGCACCATGAGCGTGGCGGCAACGACCACGGCCACCGCGAGCACCGCGACCGTGATGGCCCGCTGGAGCTTCTGGTGCCGCAGGAGGCCGAGCGCGATGGCGGCGCCGAGCAGCGGGACGAGGACGAGCAGGGGGACGAGCCAGGTCATCGCGAGGCCTCCTCGTTCTGGACCGCTTCGGGGTCGGTGTCGATCTCGGGGTCGTCGTCCGCGGGGTCGTCGTCCGCGGGATCGTCGTCGCGGTCCTTGCCGATCGCGACGTCGGCCTCGTCGACCTCGACCTCGTCGGCGCGGGACAGCTTCCACGAGCGGTGGATGAGGGCGAGCAGGAACGCGCTCACCGCGAAGGTGATGACGATCGCGGTCAGGGCGAACGCCTGGGGGAGCGGGTCGGTGATGCCCTCGGACGAGCCGCCGATCGGGGGCTTGCCCGCCGCGCCGGACATGATGAGCAACAGCAGGTTCAGGGAGTTGCCGAGCAGCAGGAACCCGAGCAGCATCCGGGTCAGCGACCGCTCCAGCAGCAGGTACACGCCGCACGAGAACAGCACCGCCATCGCGATGACGAGGACCAGGGTGATGGTCATACGGCACTCCCCTCCGGGGTCGCTGCGGCGGCGTTGTCGTCGACGTCGCCCTCCGTGGTGTCGGTGATGCGCGCCCGGGAGTCCTCGAGCCGTTGCCGGTCGACCTCGGCACCGAGGCTCCGGAGCACGTCGAGGACGAGCCCGACGACCACCAGGTAGACCCCGATGTCGAAGAACGTCGCGGTGACGAACTCGACGTGCCCGAGCACGGGGACGGTCGCCTCGAAGAACGCGGAGTACAGGGCCTCCTTCCCGAAGAACAGCGGGACGATCGCGGTCGTGGCCGCGGTGGCGACGCCGAGGCCGAGCAGGCGACCGGCGCGGACGGGCGCGGCGGCGCCGAGCTCCGCGGGACCGCCCGCCAGGTACCGACCGGCCAGCGCGATGCCGGCGACGAGTCCGCCGGCGAAGCCGCCGCCGGCCGTGTTGTGCCCGGCGAAGAGCAGGTAGAGCGAGAGCACGACGAGGCCGTGGAAGAGCAGGCGGACGACCACGTCGAGCAGGGCCGAGCGACCGGTCGGGATCGCCGCGCTCGTCGGCAGCCAGGCGCGGGGCTCGCCGTCCGGGCGGTGCTTGTCGCTCGTCACGGTCGCCGGCAGGTCGCGCAGCCGCGGCAGGGTGTCCTCGCGCGAATCGAGGAAGATCAGGCTCGCGACACCCGTGGCCGCGGCGACGACGACGGTCAGCTCACCGAGCGTGTCCCAGCCGCGCAGGTCGACGAGGGCGACGTTCACGACGTTCAGGCCGTGACCGAAGGACTTCGTGAGCGCCGGGATGTCCGGCCAGATCGGGGTGCTGTTCCGTGCCGAGGCCGCGACGACCACGACGACGGCCAGGGTGGCTCCCGCGAGGCCGGCGAACAGGGCCCGCACGATCCGGAAGCGCGACGGGTTGGCCGTGGCGATCCGCGGGGGGAGCCGGCGGAGCACCAGCACGAACGCGATCAGCGTGACGGTCTCGACCACGAGCTGGGTGAGCGCGAGGTCGACCGCACCGTGCAGGACGAAGAGCACGGACATCCCGTAGCCGGTGACGCCGACGAGCACGGCGGCGGCGAACCGGGTCTTCGCGGTCAGCACCGCGATCGCGGCGACGGCCATCACGGCGACGACCGGCACCTGGCCCCACGAGTCGGCGAAGCGCACGCGGAACGCCCACGGGCCGCCGAGCACCAGGTTCGCCAGGGCGCCGGCGACGAACACCGACAGGATCACGGTCAGGTAGTAGGGGAGCGACCCGCGCTGGACGCCGGCCGTGAGCCCGGTCGCCAGGCGGTCGAGCCCACGCATGGTCTTCCGGTAGGTGTCGGCCGCGCTCGGTGACCCGGAGAGTCGGTGCTGCAGGGCCTCGACCCGGCGTCGTGCCAGGAACAGGAGGACGCCACCGACGAGCGTGATCGCGGAGAGGCCGAGCGCGGGCTCCAGGCCGTGCCAGAGCGCCAGGTGCGGGACCTCGCCCTCGGGCAGCGCCGCGGCGGTGGCAGCGGGTTCGAGGCCGTGCGCGACGACGGGCGTGAGCAGGCCGAACGCGAGTCCGGCGACGGCGAGGACGGACGGCACGACACCGAGTCCGTGCAGGCCGTGCGGCTCGGTGTCGGCCACGCCGGACTTCCGGGCGAACGTGCCCCAGAGGAAGCGGAGCGAGTACGCGACGGTGAGGAGCGAGCCGAGGGTCACCCCGACGAGTGCGATCCACGCCCAGGCCGCCTGCGGTCCGTGGAGCTCCTCGACGAAGCCGGTCAGGACGGCCTCCTTCGCGACGAAGCCGATCGTCGGCGGGATGCCCGCCATCGACGCGAGCGCGAGGACGCTGACCACGACGAGCCACGGCAGCTTCCGCCCGAGACCGCTGAGCTTCCGGAGGTCGCGGGTGCCGGTCGCGTGGTCGACGGCTCCGACGACCAGGAACAGCGTCGACTTGAACGTGGCGTGCGCGACGAGCAGGGCGACCCCGCCCAGGGCGACGGCCGGAGCGCCCCACCCGGCGGCGAGCACGAGGAAGCCGAGCTGCGCGACCGTCCCGTAGGCGAGCAGCAGCTTGACGTCGGTCTGACGCAGCGCGCGGTAGCCGCCGATGAGCATGCCGAGCACACCGAGCACGGTGATCGTCTCGCGCCAGCCGGTCAGCAGCGCGAACGCCGGGGCCAGGCGGGCGACCAGGTAGATGCCGGCCTTCACCATCGCCGCGGCGTGCAGGTACGCGCTGACCGGGGTCGGCGCCGCCATCGCTGCCGGGAGCCAGAAGTGGAAGGGGACGATCGCCGACTTCGTCAGGGCGCCCAGGAGCACGAGGACCACCGCGACCGGCACGAGCGGCCCCGGACGCTCGACGAGCTCCGGTGCCTGCGCGATGATGCCCGACAGGCTCGTGGTCCCCGCGGTCACGGACAGGGCGACGAGTCCGGCGAGCATCGCCAGCCCGCCGGCGGTCGTGACGACGAGGGCCTGCATGGCGGCGGCCCGGCTCGCGCGCTTGTCGGCGTCCTGCCCGATGAGCAGGTACGAGAAGACCGTCGTGGCCTCCCAGAGCACGAAGAGCACGATCACGTCGTCGGCGACGACGAGGCCGTACATCGACCCGGCGAAGGCGGTCAGGACGGACGCGAACCGGCCCAGTCCGGGCTCGTCCCGCTCGAAGTACGACGCGCAGTAGACGAGCACGAGCGCACCGACGACGGAGACCACCAGGGCGAGGACCCACGACAGGGCGTCCATCCGCAACGACAGCGCCAGGTCGAGCTCCGGGATCCACTGCCACCGGCTCGTGACCCCGCCGTGGAGTGCGGCGTCGCTCTGGGCGATCGTCAGCACCGCGGCGGCGGCGGGGGCGAGGGCGGCGACGTAGAACACGCGGCGCCCCATCAGCGGGGTCAGGGCGGGGACGATCAGGGCGACGATCGCGAACGCGACGAGGACGGAGACCATCGGGCACCTCCTCGGGGTCGGGCTGCAGTCCGGCTCACTGGGCCCTCACAGCCTACGGAGAGGCGGATGGCAACTTCCTGAGCGACCGGACAGCCGGAGCGAGCGTTCCCTCCACTCTGCTCCGCGTCCGGCCTCAGCGACCGTGCGCCCGTGCCGGGATCTGCGTCGCGAGCTTGCCGCCGGAGACGTCCAGCAGTGTGCCCGTGACGTAGGCGGACGCGTCGCTCGCCAGGAAGACCAGGAGGTCGGCGACGTCGTCGGGCGTCTCCCACCGCCGGAGCGACAGGGTGTCGAGCAGCCGGTCCTGCTCGGCCTGCGGCATCTCGGCGAACCCGTTCATCGCGGTCGGCACCATGCCGGGCGCGTAGGCGTTCACGGTGATGCCCCACGGGCCGAGCTCCGACGCCAGCACGCGGGTGAACGAGACCACCGCGGCCTTCGACGCCGCGTAGGCCGCGCTGCCGACGCTCGGCACGATCGCCGCGAACGACGCGGCGTTGACGATCCGCCCGCGCCCGGCCGCCTGCATCACCGGCGCGACCGCCTGGCTGACCAGGAAGGTGCCCCCGAGGTTCACGTCCATGCACCGTCGCCACTCGTCCCAGCCGAGCTCGGCGACGGTCCCGGTGACGTTGATGCCCGCGTTGTTGACGAGCACGTCGACGGTGCCGTGCCGGCGGACGACCTCGTCGACGGCCGCACGCACGGAGGCCGGGTCGGCGACGTCGCAGACGACACGGTCGACGCCGTCGTCACCGGCGTCGTCGAAGGCGAGGTCGAACGCGACGACGCGGCACCCCTCGGTGAGGAACCGCGCCGCGAGTGTCCGGCCGATCCCCCGGCCGGCTCCGGTGACGACCACCACGCGGTCGGTCAGGTCGAGGTGCATCGTCGCTCCCGTCGTCGGTCTGTCCCGGCAACGGTGGGCGCCCGTGCCTCGAATCGTCATACTATTCGAGCATGACGGCGAAGGTGCTCTGGATCACGGGTGGCGGCAGCGGGATGGGGGCGGCGAGCGCGGTGGCCGCAGCCCGTGACGGGTGGACGGTGGTGCTCAGTGGGCGTCGCCGGGACCGACTCGAGCAGGTCGCGGACGAGGTCCGCGCGGTCGGCGGGACGGCGGACGTCGTGCCGCTCGACGTGACGGACGGCGACGCGGTGCCCGCAGCACGCGACGCCGTGCTCGGACGGCACGGCCGGATCGACGGCCTGGTGCTGGCAGCCGGGCTGAACTCGCCGGCGCGACGGTGGGACGACCAGTCGCTCGCCGACGTCCGCGCCGTCATCGACACGAACACGACCGCCGTGGTGGCGGTGGTCGACGCTGCACTGCCGGCGCTCCGGGACGCGGGCGGTGTCGTCGTGGTGGTGTCGTCCTACGCGGGCTGGTCCTTCCAACCCGGTGCCGGTGTCGCGTACTCGGCGAGCAAGACCGCCCTCGGCTCGATCGTCCGGACGCTCAACCAGCAGGAGGCCGAGCACGGCGTGCGAGCCACCCACCTGTGCCCGGGCGACGTCGCGACGGACTTCCTGGACCAGCGTCCCGAGGTCCCCGACGCGGCGGCGCGCGCTCGGATGCTGCAGCCCGACGACGTCGGCCGCACGGTGGCCTTCGTGCTCGCGGCGCCGGCCCACGTCCGCATCGACGAGCTCGTCCTGTCACCCGTCGCGCAGCGGTGACGAGCGCCTTCGACCGGGTGCTCGACGGGATCGGGACCGCCGTCGTCACCGGCACCTTCGCGCCGGGGAGCCGCCGGAGCACCGACGACCTGGTGGCCTGGTCGGGCGCGAGCCGCAGCATCGTCCGTGAGGCGGTCCGCGTCCTCGTCGCGCTCGGCATGCTCAGTGCGCGCCCCCGCGTCGGCGTGGTCGTCGCCCACCCCACGGACTGGGACGTCCTCGATCCGCTGGTCGTCCGCTGGCGGCTCCGGGGACCCGACGCGGCGCAGGTCTCGGTCGAGCTCCGCGAGCTGCGGGTCGCCGTGGAACCGGCAGCGGCCGCCGCGGCGGCCCGACGAGCACCGCTCGAGGACTGCGCGGCCGGACGGGAGGCGCTCCTCGCCACCGCGGACGAGCTCGCGTCCGCCGCGGCCGAGGACCGCCGGGTCGACTTCACGATCGCGGACGTCCGGCTGCACTCCCTCGTGCTGGAGCTGTCCGGCAACGCGCTGTACCGACGGCTGCACCGCGTCGTGGGGGAGGCGCTCCGTGAGCGCGGGAGCATCCGGCCGGACCGCCACGACGTCGGCCTGCACGTCGCGCTCGTGCAGGCGGTCGTCGGGGGTCGGTCGGACGAGGCCGCCGACGTGATGCGCGAGATCGTGCGGCGCACCGAGCACCGGCCGGGCCCGGACCTGGGATGATCGTGGTCGGCGCACCCCGCGTCGACGGAGGTGACCGGTGGACGCAGCGCAGGAGATGGTGCTCCAGCTCGTCGGGACGCCCTGGGCCTTCCTCGTGGTCGGGCTCGTGCTGGCCGCCGGCAGCGTTGCGGTGTTCCTGCCGAGCCAGGCGCTCGTCGTCGCGATCGGCACGCTGCTCGTCGGTGGTGACGGTGGGTTCCTGCCCGTGCTCGTCCTGGTGGTCGCGGCGACGATCGGGATGGTGCTCGGCGACGTCGCGCTCTGGTACCTGGCGCGGACGGTCGACCTCGGCTCGCGGTCGTGGTTCAGCCGGCCGAAGGTCAGGAAGGCGCGGGAGTCGATCGACGCCAGGTACCGGAAGGCCCCCGGACGCATCGCCGTCCTCGGCCGCTTCATCCCGATGGGGCGCCTCACGACGAACCTGGTCGGTGCGGACAGCGGGCTCGACCTCCGGCGCTTCCTGGTCAGCTGCCTCGTCGCCGACGTGGTGTGGGCGGCCTACTGCGTGGGGATCGCGGCGGCCACCGGGCACTGGAGCCGGGAGCAGCCGTTCCTCGTGACGACCCTCGCGGTGGTCGCGTCGATCCTGCTCGGCCTCGCGATCTCCGCGGTCGAGAAGGCCGTGCGGCGCCGCGCCGAGGCCGCTGCGACCGCCTGACGCCGTAGCGTGGAGGGCACCGTCCGAAGGAGGACCCGTGTCGAGCCTCACCGAACTCGTCCCCGACCCCGACGCCGTCGAGCGCCTCGCGACCGGCAGCACCTGGGCCGAGGGACCGTGCTGGATCCCGTCCGACCGGACGGTCCGCTGGTCGGACATCCCGGGCGACCGGATCCTCGAGTGGCACCAGGAGACCGGCGGTACGACCGTGTACGCGTCGGACGTCGAGTTCACGAACGGCCGCACGCTGGACCGCGACGGCTCCGTCGTGCAGTGCTCGCACGGGCGGCGACGCGTCGAGCGCGACCGGGGCGGCGTCGTCACCGCGGTCGTCGACGGCTGGGCGGACGGTCGGTTGAACTCGCCGAACGACGTCGTCGTCACGCGGGACGGCACGATCTGGTTCACCGACCCGGCCTACGGCATCACCCAGCCGCGTGAGGGACACCCGGGCGAGCGGGAGTACGGCGACCACTGGGTGTTCCGGTGCGGACCGGACGGCGAGGACCTGCGCCCCGTGGTGCTCGACGTCGACGAACCGAACGGTCTCGCGTTCTCGCCCGACGAGCGCGTGCTCCACGTCGCCAGCTCGTCCGCCCACGAGCCGGTCATCCGCGCCTACGACGTCGACGGCCACCGCGTGAAGAACGGCCGGGTGTTCGCCCGGCTCGGCGAGGGCGAGGGCGTGCCGGACGGCATCCGGGTCGACGTCCACGGCAACGTGTGGTCCTCGACCCACCGGGGCGTGACGGTCTTCGCACCCGACGGCGCCCGCATCGGCGACGTCGCCGTGCCCGAGGTCGTGTCGAACCTGTGCTTCGGCGGCGACGACGGCACGACGCTCTTCGTGACCGCGACGACCTCGCTGTACCGCATCGCGACGACGACGCGGGACGCCGCTGCCGTATCCTGACCCGGCCATGCAGTGCGACTACTTCGACCGGGGGGTGTGCCGCTCGTGCACACTCATGGGACAGCCCTACGGCGACCAGGTGCTCGACAAGGAGATCCGCACGCGGGAACTCCTGCGGGACGCCGTCGAGGCCGCAGGGGGCCCGGGGGCGGTCGAGTGGTTGCCCGCGATCACGAGCCCGGAGTCCGGGTACCGCAACAAGGCGAAGATGGTCGTCGGCGGCACGGTCCAGCGCCCCACGGTGGGGATCCTCGACCACCGGCAGCGCGGCGTGGACCTGCGGCACTGCGGCATCTGCACGCCGGGCATCCGACGGGCGCTCCCGGTCCTGGCGGACTTCGTCGCCGACACGGGGCTGATCCCGTACGACGTGGCCGCACGTCGGGGCGAGCTCAAGTTCGTGCTCGTGACCGAGTCCCCGGACGGCGAGCTCATGGTGCGCTTCGTGCTGCGCTCCGAAGGGCAGCTGCCACGACTGCGTGAGCGCCTCGACGACCTGCGGCGGGTCCTGCCCGAGGCGGTCGTGGTCACCGCGAACCTGCTCCCGGAGCACAAGGCCGTCACCGAGGGGGAACGCGAGGTCGTGCTGACCGAGCAGGAGACGCTGCCGATGCGGTTCGGCTCGATCGCGATGCACCTCCGACCGCAGAGCTTCTTCCAGACGAACACGAGCGTCGCGAGCCAGCTGTACGACCAGGCGTCGGCCTGGATCGACGAGGTCGGGCCGGCCTCGATGTGGGACCTGTACTGCGGTGTCGGCGGGTTCGCCCTGCACGCAGCGCGCGCGGGTCGTGCCGTCACGGGGATCGAGACGAGCCGGGAGGCGATCCGCTCCGCGAAGCAGTCCGCGCGCGAGGCGGGGCTGACCGACGTCCGCTTCGCCGCCGACGACGCGACGGAGCACGCCCTCCGGGCCCGACCGGACGCGCTGCCCGAGCTGGTGGTGGTGAACCCGCCGCGCCGGGGCATCGGCGAGACGCTCGCGACCTGGCTCGAGGAGTCCGAGGTCGAGCACGTCGTCTACTCGAGCTGCAACCCGGTCACCCTCGCGAAGGACCTCGCGCGCATGCCGTCGCTCCGCCTGCGGCGGGCGCGCGTGCTCGACATGTTCCCGCAGACCGGCCACCTCGAGGCCGTGACGCTGCTGTCCAGGCGCTGACCAGGACGCGACCAGCCAGCGGTCGGGAGGCTCGCTGCGAGGCCGCCACGGGCCTCCCGTCCGCAGCATTGCCAGGAAACTGCCAAGGTCACGTACCCGGGTACAGACCGATTCGCATGCCCATGGTGATCGGGGCACTCAGGAAGACCGGTGGGGGACATAGCACTCACGGGTAGAACTCATTGTCTCGGTTTGATAACAGTCACGAATTTCCTATGGTTGCCGACCAGCGCCACCGGCACGAGACCACTGCCCCCGGCGGCGCACCCCACAACATGACCGCGATCGGTCGGGACGGGCAGTGGCGACCGGGTCCGCTCAGGCGGGCGCCAGGTCCGTGGTCCCGGTGGAGCGATCAACCATGAAGAAGCTTTCCCGTACCCGCACCATCGTCGGTGGCCTGGCCTTCGCCGGCATCGCCGCGACCGGTGTCGGCCTGGCGGCAGCGCCCGCGAACGCCGCATCCGGTTCGACCTGGGACGCCCTCGCACAGTGCGAGTCCGGTGGCAACTGGGCCATCAACACCGGCAACGGCTACTACGGTGGCCTGCAGTTCAACCTCGGCACCTGGCAGGCGAACGGCGGCGCCGGCAACCCGGCCTCCGCGAGCCGCGAGGCCCAGATCGCCGTCGCCGAGCGCGTCCTCGCGTCCCAGGGCTGGGGTGCATGGCCGGCCTGCTCCGCGAAGCTCGGACTGAGCGGGACCACGGGTGCCGCTCCGCAGGCCGCCGCTCCGGCCCCTGCCGCGCCGCAGCAGGCTGCACCGCAGCAGGCCGCGCCGCAGCAGGCTGCACCGAAGGCGACCACGCCGGCCGCACCGAAGGCGACCACGCAGGCCGCTCCGAAGGCGGCCGTGTCGAGCAAGCCGGCCGCGGTCGCGACGAGCGGCAAGACGTACACGATCGAGTCGGGCGACACGCTCGACAAGATCGCGACGAAGCTGAACATCGACGGTGGCTACATGAAGCTGTGGGCCGCGAACACATCGACGATCGACGACGCGAACCTGATCTACGCCGGCCAGGAGCTCCAGCTCCCCGCCTGATCGACCTCCCGATCCGACACGAGACCCCCGTGGCACCTGCCGCGGGGGTCTCGTGCTGTCCGGGACTCGCCGGCGCGACCGTCAGCTCGGGCGATCCTCGAGCCACCGCTGCAGGTCGTCGGACCGCAGGGCGCTCGAGATCGCGGCGCGGTCGTGGTCGTCCAACCGGACGAACGACTGGCCGTCGGGGGTCGTCCCGCTGCCCGCGGTCGGCATCGTGAACGTGACCAGGTCGTCCGGTCGGACCCCGCGCAGGGACCACCCGAGACGGACGATCGTCGCCGCGTCGAGCCCGGGGTCCACCGCCAGGTGCTCGCTCGTCGCGGTGACGAACTCCTGCAGTCGCCCCGGGTGCGTCAGGGTGCCGCGCGACAGGGCCTGGTCGAACACCCCGCGCAGGAACGCCTGCTGGTTCCGGACGCGTGTGTGGTCGGCGTCGGCGAACGCGTACCGCTCCCGCACGAAGGCCAGGGCCTGTTCGCCGTCGAGCCGGTTCGCACCGCTGACGAAGTGGTGGCCCCGCGCCGTGAAGTCCTGCGGTGACTGCACCGTCACGCCGCCCAGTGCGTCCGTCATGTCGGCGAACCCGGCGAGGTCGACCTCGGCGACGTGGTCGATCCGGACGTCGAGCAGCTGCTCGACCGTCTGCACCGTGAGCGGGATGCCGCCCCAGGAGTACGCGGCGTTGATCTTGGCCCGGCCGTGGCCGGGGACCTCGACCCACGAGTCGCGCATGATCGACATGAGGTACACGTGGCGGCGGTCGGCGGGCACGTGGGCGAGCATCAGCGTGTCCGACCGCCCGCCGGCGGTCTGGTCGCCGTCGGCCAGTCCGGCCCGCGAGTCGGAGCCGATGAGCAGGATGTCCTCGGCGCCGCCGGAAGGTGCGGGCCGGTCGCCGGCGGGGAAGGGGTCCGCGATCGCCTCGGTGTGGTCGTCGAAGCTCCGGGTCAGACTGCCGACGAAGACCGCTGCGACGACCGCGAGCAGGGTGGCGATGCCGACCAGGGTGCCGGTGGTGGCGACCAGCGCGACGAGCGCGGGGTGCCTGCGCCGCCTCCGGGCCGTTCTTGCTGTTGCTGCTGCCGCGGCTCGGGCGGCGCGACGCTCGGACATCGGGACTCCTCGGGTCGGGTCGGCCCTGCGCCGACCCGGAGAGTCTACAGCATTTGGTATTTCAGTGTCACGAGCGGTGCAGCACGCCGGTCAGCTGCCGGCGGAGCTCCGCGTCCTCGGGGAGGACCTCCCGCTCGATGTGCTGTGCGGTCTCCCATGCGCGGCGACCCTCGTCGGTGACGGACACCACGCGACGCCGGCGGTCCTCCGGGTGGGCGGTCCGCTCGACCAGACCGTCCCGTTCGGCCCGCTCGAGGGTCCGCGACATGGTCTGGGGCTGCACGCGAGCGGTCCTGGCGATGGTGTCCGCGCCCGTCGGGCCGGTCCGCAGCAGGATGTCGATCGCGACGAGGGCGGCGTGGGTCAGCCCGATCGCCCGGAGTCGCTCGTCCCACTCCCGCTCGACGGCACGCGCCGCGGCGGAGAGCAGGCGTCCGAGCGGCCACTGCTCCGCGGGTTCGTGCATGATCGGAGTCTACGGGCGGGTCCTCCGGGCGGCGTCGACACGGAGATAGTCAGCATGCTGACGATCGGTGTACGCTCACCGACGTGTCCCGGTTCCTCCGCATCGTCCTGCCCGCGCTCGTCATCCTCGTCTGGCTCGTCGTGGCCGGCGTCGGCGGTCCCGTCTTCGGGAAGATCTCCGAGGTCGCCACGAACGACCAGACGTCGTTCCTGCCGGCCTCGGCCGACGCGACGAAGGTGCAGGAGCGTGCCGCCGACTTCCGACAGGCCTCGGGGGCACCCGCCATCGTCGTCCTCGACCGCGACGGCGGCCTGACGCCCGACGACCTCGCTGCGGCCCGTCGGATCGCCGACACCATCGGCGAGCGCGACGACGTGCAGGGCACGAGCCCCGTGATCACGAGCGAGGACGGCGACGCCGCCGAGATCGTCGCGACACTGACCGAGGACGCGGAGACCGGAGACGCCATCTCGGCCATCCGGGCCACGGTGGACGAGGCGCTGCCCGCCGGCGTCTCCGGGTACGTCACCGGTCCGGCGGGCTTCACGGCCGACCTGACCGAGGCGTTCGCGGGCATCGACGGCCTGCTGCTCGGGGTGGCACTCGCCGCCGTGTTCGTCATCCTGATCGTGGTCTACCGGTCGCCGCTGCTGCCGTTCCTGGTGCTCGGGACGGCGACCTTCGCCCTGTGCGCCTCGATCCTCGTGGTGTACGCCCTGGCGAAGGCGGGGGTCGTGACGGTCAACGGGCAGGTGCAGGGCATCCTGTCGATCCTCGTGATCGGCGCCGCGACGGACTACGCGCTCCTCTACACGGCGCGCTACCGCGAGGCACTGCGCGAGCACCGCACCGGCTGGGAGGCGACCCGGGCCGCTCTCCGCGGCGCGTTCGAGCCGATCGTCGCCTCGGGCGGGACCGTCATCGTCGGGGTGCTCTGCCTGCTCCTGTCGGACCTCAACTCGAACAAGGCGCTCGGGCCGGTCGCCGCGATCGGGATCGCCTTCAGCCTGCTCGCCGCCCTCACCCTGCTGCCCGCCCTGCTGCTGGCGTTCCGTCGGGCGGCGTTCTGGCCCCTGCGCCCGGCCTTCGGCTCCGGTGGCCGCCCGGCCACCGGTCCGGACGCGACCGGACTGTGGGCGCGGGTGGGGCACCTCGTCGCGCGTCGGTCCCGCACGGTCTGGATCGTCTGCACCGTGGCGCTCCTGGCGATGGGCAGCGGCCTCGTCGGGCTCCGTGCCGACGGCGTCCCGCAGAGCGACCTGGTGATCGGGTCGTCCCAGGCGCGGGACGGCCAGCGGGTCCTCGCCGACCACTTCCCCGGGGGTTCCGGCAGCCCGGCCCAGGTCATCGGCGCCGAGCGTGACCTGGACGCCCTCGTCGACGCCGTCCGCTCGGTCCGCGGGGTCGACGGGGTGGTGGCCGCCTCCACCGACTCGCCCTCGGGGACCGTCCCCGTGGGGTCGGACGCCGCCGCCCGGACCGCCCCGGGCACGGCGGAGCCGACGGTGTCGCGCGGGGACGTCCTGCTCGAGGCCACGCTCGCCGACCCCGCCGACTCGAGCGCCGCCGAACGGACCGTCCGCGACCTCCGCGTCGCCGTCGAGCGGGTGGACCCCGACGCGGTCGTGGGTGGCGTCACGGCGACCGCCGTCGACACGAACGACACCGGCATCCGCGACCGCTCGGTCATCATCCCCGTGGTGCTCGCGGTCATCCTGCTGATCCTCGTGCTGCTGCTCCGCAGCGTGGTCGCCCCGCTGGTCCTCGTCGGCAGTGTCGTGGTGTCCTTCGCGGCCGCACTCGGCGTCGGCGCACTGGTGTTCGACCACGTGTTCCACTTCCCCGGGGTCGACCCGTCCGTCCCGCTGTACGCGTTCGTGTTCCTCGTGGCGCTCGGCGTCGACTACAACATCTTCCTCATGACCCGGGTGCGCGAGGAGTCCCTGCGGCACGGCCCGCGTGAGGGTGTCCTGCGCGGGCTCGCGGCCACCGGGGGAGTCATCACCTCGGCGGGCATCGTGCTGGCCGCGACCTTCGCGGCGCTCGGCGTCATCCCGATCCTGTTCCTGGCGCAGATCGCCTTCGTGGTGGCGTTCGGCGTCCTGCTCGACACCGTCGTGGTCCGGTCGCTGCTCGTCCCCGCGCTCGTGATCGACCTGGGGCGCCGGGCGTGGTGGCCGTCGCGCCTCTCGCGCGCAGCGCGTCACATGTGACACGCTGGTGGCATGCCAGTTCCCTCCACGCAGCCGGCCGCAGAGCGCAAGCTGCTCCGTGACACCGTGCAGGACAAGATCCGCGACGCGATCATGGACGGCACGCTCGAACCGGGCGAACGACTGAACGACGACGACCTCATCGCGTGGCTCGGCGTCTCCAGGACCCCGATCCGTGAAGCACTGGCGGAACTCGCACGGGCCGGACTCATCGAGATGGCGCCGAACCGCTACACCCGCGTCGCCGCACCGACCGAGGCCGAGCTGCTCGACGCCTACCGCACGCTCGGCGTCATCTACGGCGGGGTCGTCCGCCTGGCCGTCCCGCGGTTCTCGGACGCCGAGCGGGAGCGGGTCACCGCCGTGCTCGACGACGTCCTGGCGCGGCTCGACGCCGACCAGCAGGCCGAGGTCGCGCGCGAGGGGGCGGACATCTACTCGATGTGGGTGGAGGCCTGCGGCAACGCCTCGCTCGCGCAGCTGTGCCGCTCGACCACCGATGGTCTTGCCTTCCGGCTCCGCGTGCCCGAGCTCACCGAGCTCGTCCCGACCGACGTCATCCGACCCGAGATCGTGAAGCTCCGTGACGCCGTCGCCGCGGGCGAGCCGATCGACGCGGAACTCGCGATGGAGGCGATCCACCTCCTGCCCACGCGCGACTGACCGAGCGCCGGGCGTACAGCGTCGGGCACGGACCCTCAGGGATCTCCCTGTCCGTTCCACGCTGTGCCGTTATGGTTTCCGGGTGAGCATCGAACCCGAGCAGACGACGCGCCGTGCCCGCCGCGGCCACGTGCCGCCGCGCCACGGGCGCCAGAAGCGTGGGAGCGGCGTGGTCCTCCCCGCGGTCGCCGGCGTCCTGGCGATGGGCCTCGTGCTGACCGGCGGCTACGCCGCGTTCGCCTTCACGAGCCTCAACAGCGGCGTCACGAAGATCGACGCGATCAGTCCGCGGTCGGACGACGACGACGACGTGGACGGTCAGGCGCAGAACATCCTGCTCGTCGGTGACGACCACCGTCCGGACAACGCGACGCCCGAGCAGATGGCCGAGCTGAGCACCGAGGACGACGGCGGTGCGACGAACACCGACACGATGATCGTGCTGCACATCAACGCCGACGGGTCCCAGGCGACGATGATCTCGTTCCCGCGCGACTCGTACGTCCCGATCCCCGGCGTCGGCAAGGGCAAGCTCAACAGCGCGTTCTACTACGGCACGCTCAACGGCGGCGGCGACACCGGTGGTGCGAAGCTGCTCATCCAGACGATCCAGGACCTCAGCGGCCTGACGATCGACCACTACGTCCGGGTGTCGTTGCTCGGCTTCTACCAGGTGGTCAAGGAGCTCGGGCCGGTCGAGGTGTGCCTGAACAACGCGGTGAACGACCCGTACTCGGGTGTCGACCTGCCGGCCGGCACCTCGGAGCTCGACGCCAAGCAGGCGCTGTCGTTCGTCCGTCAGCGGCACGGGCTGCCGAACGGTGACCTCGACCGGAACGTGCGCCAGCAGTACTTCCTGTCGCAGGAGGCCCGCAAGGTGCTCTCCGCGGGCACCCTGCTCAACCCCATCAAGATGAACAACATCCTCAGCGCCGTCGGGAGCTCCATCCAGACGGACACCGACCTGGTGTCGCTGGCGAGCCAGATGCGGAACCTGCGCCCGGGCAACATCCAGTCCGCCACGATCCCGACGCTCGGCACCCCGACCATCACGGTGGGTGGCCGGCCGCTGTCCATCGTCGAGGTCGACACCGTCGGGTTGCCCGCGTTCGTGCAGGGACTCGTCGGCGAGCCGGAGGAGTACACGAAGGCCACGGCCGCCGAGCCCGCCGCGACGACGGTCACCGTGCTGAACGGCAGCGGGACGACCGGCGCCGCCGCGACGGCGACCGCGAACCTGACGGCCCGCGGCTTCCAGGTCGGGACGCCGGGGTCCTCGGACACGACGCAGAAGACCCAGGTGCAGTACCCCGCCGGGCAGGAGGCGCAGGCCAAGGCCGTCGCCGCGGTGGTGCCCGGTGCGGTCGCCGTGCGGTCGACGACGGTGTCGGGCGTCACGCTCGTCCTCGGGTCCGACGGCATCACCGTCACCGCCCCGGCCGCCCCCGGCGACGCCTCCTCCACCCCGGCGGACGAGGCGCCCGAGGCCGAGGCGTCGAAGCCGGCGGAGTCCGAGCCGACGCCGAGCTCCACCGACGTGAAGACCTACGGCGAGGAAGGCGTCTGCATCAACTGACGCACCCTTCACCACCCTGGGGTCGCCCGTGGGAGCGTGTCGGTAGGGTCGACCGGTGAGCCACGTCGCGCGTCCGATCACCCTGATGACCTACAACGTGAAGAACCCGGATCCGCGGCACGACTGGCCAGCGCGCCTGCCGCTGGTGCTCGAGGTCATCCGACGGCACGACCCCGACGTCCTCTGCGTGCAGGAGGCGTTCGACCACCAGATGGACGCCCTCCGACAGGGGCTGCCCGACCACGACGCCGTCGGGCAGGGCCGCGAGGGGGGATCCGCGGGGGAGCACGCCGCGGTGTTCTTCCGCCGCGACCGCCTGCGCCCCGTCGACGTCGGGACCTTCTGGTTCTCCGACACCCCGGACGAGCCGGTGTCGAACACCTGGGGGAGCCTGTACCCACGGGTCGCCAACCACGCGCGCTTCCTCGACGCCGCGGGGGCCGCCTTCACGCTCCTCACCGCGCACTTCGACCACGAGGAGAACGACCACGGGGACGAGGTCCGTCGGCGCAGCGCCGCCCTCGTCGTCGAGCGGCTCGCCCCGGTCGACGGCCCCGTCGTCTTCGCCGGTGACTGCAACGAACCGTGGGGCGCGGGTCCGGCGTCCCGGGTCTTCACCGATGCCGGGTACCGGGACGCCTGGTCCGACGCCGGTGACCCCGGTGACCGCACCGCGTCCTTCAACGGGTGGCAGGCACCGGTCGACTCCGGCGAGCGGATCGACTGGGTGCTGACCCGCGGCGACGTCACCGCCGAGCGCGTCGTGATGGACCACGACGGCCCGGAGACGTGGGCCGCGAGTGATCACTTCCCGGTGGTGGCGTCCCTGCGCGTGGCCTGAGCCGCGTGGCCTGAGCCGCGCGGGTCGTGACCGTGCGGCCGTCGTGCAGTGCAGGACGCGTCAGCAGGACCGGCGCGCGTGCACCGGCATCGGGGAGCCGATGACCGTCACCTCGGTGTCGTTCGTCAGCGCCGAGACGCCGTTCGTGCCCTGCGCGTCCTCGCCCGTGTCGTGGGTCGGACCGTCGGTCGCGTCGTCGTGCTCCGCGCGGGGGTCGTCCCCGGTCGGGTCGTCACCGGTCGGGTCGTCGCCGGTCGAACGCTCGTCGGGAGCCCAACCGGCTTCGAGCAGCAGCTGCCACGCCCGGGAGTCGCCGGACCCGAACGACACCTTGTCGGAGCGTGGAGCCGTCGCGATCTCGTCCGCGACGTCGTCGCCGACCTGGACCCCGTCAGGACCGGTCAGCTCGACCCGGTCGCCGGTCCGGCCCCGTACCGAGTCCTTGAGGACACGGATCTCGACCGCGTTGCCGACGGCGGACGGTGTGCGGAGCGCCGCGACGCGGACCGCCCCGCCCCAGGTGTAGGTCGTCCCCGCCGGGAAGCACGCGCCGCCGTCACCGACCGCGGTCTGCGTGCGCGACGGGGTCCCGAGCAGCCGGTTGAGCAGCGAGACGGTCGACCTCGCGTCGCGCATGGGGACGTCCGCGACGGTGTCGTCCGCGTGCCGGAGGACCAGGGACTCGGCGTCGAGCTCGACCGTGTCCACCCGGCGCAGTTCGCGGTCGGTGACCCGGATCAGCGGCTGGACCGGGTCCGCGACGTCGCTGCGGTCCTCCGCTGCCGCAGCCGGTGCCACGCCCCCCGCCGCGAGGGCATCGGACCCGACCGTGCCGGCCGCGAAGGCGAGCACGGCAGCGCCGAGCGCGAGCAGAGTGCGGGAAGTCACCAGTCGACCGTACGGCCCGGAGCCGGACAGGACGACAGGTGTTACCGAATCGCAGCCCGGTCGTCACGTGTTCGTGATCTTGGGGATGTGTCACGGACGCGTCGCGGGGGACACCCGGCTGGACGGACAGCGGTACCCCGGTGCGTACCGTCCAGGCCATGACGGAGCAGCAGAACGACCAGGCGGGTCTCGACCAGTACGCGATGCAGGACCCCACGAAGATGTACGCCGACAAGAAGCCGGACGAGCAGTACCTGCAGGGTGCCGGCACCGACGAGGAGATGGCGCAGAACGTGCCCGCCGACCACGGTGAGGACACCTACCGCGGCTCGGGCCGCCTGCAGGGCCGCAAGGCGCTCGTCACGGGCGGCGACTCGGGCATCGGCGCCGCCGTCGCCATCGCCTACGCCCGCGAGGGTGCCGACGTCGCCATCGTGTACCTGCCCGAGGAGCAGGAGGACGCCGACCGCATCGTCGGCCTCATCGAGGCAGCGGGCCGCAAGGCCGTCGCGATCCCCGGTGACATCAAGGACCTGGCGTTCTGCGAGGAACTCGTCCAGAAGACCGTCGACGGCCTCGGTGGGCTCGACATCCTCGTGAACAACGCCGGCAAGCAGCAGAACGTCGACGACATCACGAAGATCTCGGACGAGGAGTTCGACGAGACCTTCAAGACGAACGCCTACGCGACCTTCCGCATCACGAAGGCGGCCGTGCCGCACATGCAGCCCGGTTCCACGATCATCAACACGACGTCGATCCAGGCGTACGCGCCGTCACCGCACCTCGTGCACTACGCCGCCACGAAGGCGACCGTGAACAACATGGCCAAGGGGCTCGCGGCACAGCTCGCGCCGAAGGGCATCCGCGTCAACGCCGTCGCTCCCGGCCCGATCTGGACCCCGCTGCAGCCGGCCGGGGGCCAGCCGCCGGAGGCGCTCCCGTCCGCCGGTGAGCAGACCTACCTGGGCCGCTGGGGCCAGCCCGCCGAGCTCGCGCCGGCGTTCGTGTTCCTGGCGAGCGGCGAGTCGTCCTACGTGGTCGGCGAGACGCTCCACGTCGACGGCGGCATGCCGACCCCGTGAGACGGGTCGCCTGACGCGCGCACACCGCAGACGGACGGGAGGCGCGGTGCCGGCTGGCACCGCGCCTCCCTCACTGGCTCGGTGCCGGCTGGCACCGCGCCTCCCTCACAGGATCGGTCGGGGCGCCCCGCAACGCTTCGTGTTGCCGTTCAGCGGGGCGCGCCCGTCCGTCGTCTCAGCAGGCGACGGAGCGCGCCATCCGCTCCAGCAGCTCCCGTGCGGACATCGCCGCGGTCAGTTCGACCTCGACCGGGTTGATCCCGATCGCGCGCTCGAACGCGCGGCGGCGGGCCTGGTCGGCGATCGGGACCTCGGGGCGTTGCGGCAGCCGGGCGATCGCGCGTGCTGCGGCGTCGAACGCGCCCTCCGGGGAGCCGAGCTGCTCCCACATGGTCCGCACGTCGTGCGCGACCTGCTCGTCGTCGCCGCCGAACTCGTAGCCGGCGGAGGCCATGGTGGCCAGGCCCTGTGCGACGGGGTCTTCGGAGGTCATCCCGGCATCGTCGCACGGCAGCCCGCGTGCGTGCTCCGGGGTCGTCGCCTGTCCCCCGACATGCTGACACCCGTACCGGGGATGCTGTGTCCCCCGCCACTGCGCTTGGATGGAGGTGCGGACAGGACGTCCGCCGCACGACGGAGGGCACGATGCTCGAACACACCAGCGCCGACACGCAGGCGGCAGCCGCCGCGGCCGCCACCCTGCACCTGCGCATCACGATCGTCGGCGCCACGGTCGACGTCCTCCGCGACGTGCCCTTCCACGAGGCCCACGTCGGCATGGTCGCCGAGCGGATGGGCATCACGACGGAGGAGCTCCGCCAGCACTTCCCGTCCTGGGACGGCCTCGTGCTCGCCGCCGTCGACCGCTGGAACGGCGCGCGACTGGAGGCGGTGGCACACGAGGTCGGGGACGGCCCCACGGTCGACCTGCTGCGTGCGATCGTCGCCTCGAACGCCGAGGACCCCGCGCTCATGCGGCTGCTCGTCGCACTGCTCTCCGTCGCCGGCAACCCTGCGCACCCCATGGCCACGTACCTGCGGTCGCGCTACCAGCTCTTCTTCTCGCAGGTCCGGCGCGGCCTGGAGCACGACATCGCCGTCGGCCGCGCGCCCCACACGATGGACCCCCGTCGCGGTGCCGAGCAGCTCATCGCGCTGTACGAGGGGCTCCAGCTGCAGGCGATGCTCCGCGCGGAGCTCGACCTGGTGCCGGCGTTCGACCGTGCGGTCGCCCGACTCGAGCGCGGATGGATGGAGCGGTACGAGCCGCAGGCCGCGCAGCGCTTCTCGACGTGGAGCGACAGCGGGAGCTGGGAGATCTGACCCCTGGCCGCGAGGCGCGTCACCCGGGTCGACCCGGAGCCGCACGGGCGTAGTCGTGGAGGCTCCGACGGAAGGAACCGACATGGCAGCACCGAACCCGATCCAGGTCCAGAAGTACCTCAGCGGCATCGACTACCCCGCCTCGAAGGAGGACATCGTCGCGACCGCCGAGAAGGAGGACGCCCCCGGTGACGTCCTGGACGCCCTGAAGGGGATCCCGGACGGCGACTACGACGCCCCCACCGCGGTGACGAAGGCCGTCTCCGACAAGGGCTGAGGCCCTCGCACCACCCGAGACCCGGGCTGGGCGACGTTCCTCGTGCTCCCGGGCACGAGAGCGGTCGCCCAGCCCGGGTCTCGTGTCCGGGTGGTCCCTCAGCGCGGGCGGTGGCCCCGCGGCACGGAGCCGTTGCCCGGGTCGTACCCGGTGTCCCGCAGGACGGGGATCGCCGTCGTGTCGTTGTGGACCGAGTGCACCGTCACCCGACGCGCCCGCCGCAGGGCCCGTCGCGCGCCGGGGGTCGCCACGAGACCGCCGAGCACGAGCCCCGCGCCGATGCCGAGTGCCACCGAGACGGCCGCCACGAAGTCGAGCGCGGCGCCGGACGCCCCCGACATGAAGTGCAGCAGGGCATCGGACACCGCGACACCGGGCAGCAGTGCACCGCAGAACGCCGGCACCGCGATCGCCGCCACGGCCGTACGCATCCGGGCTGCTGCGATGGTCGACAGCACGCCGAGCAGCACCGACGCGATGAACGTCGCTCCCAGCAGCGGCATGCCGAGGTGCCGGAGCTCCCAGAGGAACGCGCCGGCGGTGACCGAGAACACCACCGCGACGGGGATGACCCGGGCACTGGCCTGCTGCACGAAGCAGTTCGCCGCCGCGGACACGACCGTCAGCGACAACGAGGCCCAGAGCGGCAGCGGTTGCAGCACGATGCCGGACGGGTCGACCTCGATGCTGAGCCATTGCAGGACCGCGATGCCGGCCGGGACCCCCACGACGATCGCGGCGATCACGAGCACGATGTAGAACGCCCGGGCGACGGCCATGGCCCGGAAGCCGGAGATCGCGTCCTGGGCCCAGGTGACGAGCGACACGTGGGGCAGCAGCAGGACGACGAGTGCGGCGACCATCGTGGCCGCACCCGTCGCGGTCAGGACGTCGGCCCAGATCGCCAGGGTGCCGATGGCCGAGGCGACGGCTGCCTGCGCACCGGAGACGAAGAACTGCGGGAAGCCCCTCCCGGTCAGCCAGCGGCCGGACAGGATGATCCCGAACATGAGCACGAACGCGCCGACACCGGCGCGCCAACCACCGCCGGCCTGCATCGCGATCGAGGTGCCGAGCACCGAGAGGCCCACGTCGGCGAGCCAGGTCGGCCACCGGGTCGGCAGCCGCAGGACGGCGACCAGGGCGCTCACCGCGCTCGTCATGTCGCGCTCGCCGTGCACCAGGTCGTCGACGATCTGGTTCGCGCGCGCGAGCCGGTCGAGGTCGGAGCCGTCGGACTGCACCGTGCGGACCTTGACGAGCGGCGGGTGGTCGGCCGGGGCGTACTGGAGCGTGACCGAGCTGCCGGAGAAGTCGAGGTCGAGGGGCGCGAGGTTCCACTTCGTGGACACCGCGACGACGGCGGTCTCGACACTGCGGGTGTCCGCACCGGAGGCGAGCATGACCTCGGCCAGGTCGAGGCAGAAGTCGACGATCTGCACCGGCGAGTACTGCTCGCGCGGGCGGGTGTCCGGGGTGACGTCCTCGTAGATCGTGCCGCGCAGGCGGGCACGGGCGTCGCGGATGTCGTGCTGTGCGAGGTTGCGGACGCGCGGCCGGGGTGGGCGCCCGGGCCGCGGGACGCCGGGGAGGAACTGCTCGGCCATCAGACCATGGTGCCAGCCGCTCGTGCCCGAGTCCGGACGTCCGCTGGACGTTGCCGATGACGGGTCAGTGACGGCCCTGCGTGCTGAGTCGTCCGGCTGCGAAGGCGGTGATGGCCGCGCCGACCAGCACGACGACCTGCCCGGTCAGCTGCAGTCCGGTGGACCGGATCGGCAGCATCGTCTCGCCGGCGAGGGGCGCGTAGGCGAACCACCCGAACGACGGGTTCGGGGCTGCGAGGAGGAGGACCACGCCGGCGACGAGCACGATGATCCTGACCAGCAGCCCCCGGAGCGTCCAGGTGCGGGCGAGGCGAGCTGCGCAGGCGGCCGCGACGATCCCACCGAGCAGGGCGAGGACCGCCCCCGCGACGAGCTGTCCGGGGCGGTCCCCGCTGACGAACGCGAAGTCACCGCCCGATGTACCCGCGAGCCAGCCGGACGAGTCGAGTCGCCGCACCGCCAGGAACACCACGCCGACGAGGGCGACGAGTGCGCCCACCCACGTGACGACGTGCGTGCGGGTGCGGAAGAGGCGGCGCATGCGCCCCACCGTACCGACGGACGGACGGGAGGCGCGGTGCCAGCTGGCACCGCGCCTCCAGTCCGTACCGGGGTCGCGACTACTGCTCGAAGGTCGCCTTGAGCTCGATGTCGACGCCGGTGAGCGCCTTGGAGACCGGGCAGGTCGCCTTGGCCTCGTCGGCCGCCTTCAGGAAGGCGGCCTCGTCGATGCCGGAGACCTCACCGTTGACGGTGAGGGTGATGCCGGTGAGCTTGAAGCCGCCGGCGCTGTCCGGGCCGAGCGAGACGTCGGCCTTGACGTCGAGGGCCTCGACGGTGCCGCCGGCCTCGCCGAGGATCGCGGAGAACTGCATCGCGTAGCAGGCCGAGTGGGCCGCGGCGATGAGCTCCTCGGGGCTGGTGGTGCCACCGGCCTCGTCCGCGGCGCGCTTCGGGAAGGAGACGTCGTAGGTGCCGACCTTCGAGCTCGACAGCTCGACCTGGCCGGAACCGTCGTTGAGGCCGCCCTGCCAGGCGGTGCGTGCGGTGCGCGTGGGCATAGCCGCTCCTTTCGTGTGGGGGAGGCCCCGTTCAGGGCCGACGCCAGTCAACCGGAGAACGACCGTTCTCGCAACCGGCTCTCGGGGAAGACGCAGGATGTCCGGCGACCGAGATGCGCAACAGGTGTAGTTTTGACGGAGATCGAAGGAGAACCCGTGCACGCCGTCGTGTTCGAGCAGTTCCGGACGTTCCCCGTCCTGACCGAGGTCGAGAAGCCCGTCCCGGGACCCGGGGAGGTGCTCCTCGAGGTCGCCGGTGCCGGGGCGTGCCACTCCGACGTCGCCGTCTACCGCGAGTTCCAGGAGGGGCAGCCGGGCGCGCAGGCCCCCGGCTTCGTCCTCGGGCACGAGACCTCCGGGTGGGTCGAGGCCGTCGGTGACGGGGTGAGCGGCTTCACCGAGGGCGACGCCTACCTCGTCTACGGGCCGGTCGGGTGCGGGCACTGCGCGTCCTGTTCGAAGGGCCAGGACACCTACTGCGAGAACGCCGCCACCAACCCGTACGCGGCCATCGGTCTCGGTCGGGACGGCGGCATGGCGGAGTACGTGACCGTCCCGGCGCGCAACCTCGTGTCGCTCGGTGACGCCGACCCGATCGCGGCGGCACCGCTCAGCGACGCCGCGCTCACGCCGTACCACGCGATCAAGGCAGCGATGCCGAACCTGGCTGGCGGCGGCAGGTACGCGCTCGTGGTGGGGCTCGGCGGTCTCGGGCAGATCGCCGTGCAGATCCTCACGGCGCTCACCGGCGCCACGGTCATCGCGACCGACACGAAGCAGGACGCGATGGACCGTGCCGCGGCCCGCGGTGCGGTCACCGTCCCCGCCGGGCCGGACCAGGCCACCGCGATCCGCGAGCTCACCGGCGGCAAGGGCGTCGATGCCGCGTTCGACTTCGTCGGTGCGACGCCGACGATCGCGACCGCGAAGGCCTCGATGGCGATCGGCGGACGGCTGACCGTCGTCGGGATCGCCGGCGGGACCGTCGAGTGGGACTTCTTCACGACGCCGTACGAGTCGACGATCACGAACACCTACTGGGGCACGATCGAGGACCTGCACGAGGTCGTCGCGATGTACCGAGCGGGGCAGATCGAGCCCGACGTCGAGCGGTTCGCGTTGTCCGACGCGCTCGAGGCCTACCGCAAGCTCGAGGCCGGCGAGCTGTCCGGCCGCGCGGTGGTCGTCCCGACGCTGTAGCGGCGGCCGCGGCCGCGGCCGCCGCGGCCGCGGCGGCGGCGGCCGCCGCGGCTGCCCGAGGCTCGGCTGGGCGGACGGTTTCGCGGCCACTGGGCCGCGAACGTGTCCGCATGCGCGAGCCTCGGCCGCGCGGCCCGTGCGGGTCGCGCCGGTCAGACCGCGGGGCCGGCGGTCCGCAGGGCGTCGGCCTGCTCCGGGGAGGAGCGCGCCGCGTACCCGATGCGGCTCTCGCGGACGTGCCAGGCCATCCGCTCGGCGGCCTGCTCGACGTCCCCCGCGTCGATCGCGGCCAGGATGCGCCGGTGGTCGGGCCACAGCCGCTTGCCGCGCGACGAGGTGTCGAGCGCGTAGAGCCACTCGATCTTCCGCGAGAGCTGCCGGAGCAGGGTCGCGAGCGTCGTGCTGCCGGAGAGCTCGGCGACCAGCAGGTGGAAGCGCTCGTTCAGGTCGACGAGCAGGTCGAGCTCGTCCCGCTCGACGGCTGCGTCACCCTCGTCGAGGACGGCCCCGAGTTCGCGGCGCACGCGCCACCAGTCCTCCGGCGGGGCCTCCGCGTCGAAGAGCGTGCGCGCCCGGGTCGCGGCGCGGCGGGCGGTGGCGGTCTCGAGCGACTCGCGGACCGCGAACAGGTCGTCGGCCTCGTCGAACGGGATGTCGGCGATGCGCGAGCCCACGTTCGGGCGCGACACCACGAAGCCCTCGCCCTCGAGCCCGCGGAGTGCCTCGCGGACCGGCACCCGGGAGACCCCGTGCCGCTCCGCGAGGAACGCCTCGGTCACCCGGGTGCCCGGTTGCAGGGCGCCGGTCACGATGTCGTGGCGGATGGCGTCGATGACGCTCGTCCCGTTCAGCACGGTGCCGATCGTGCCACACCGCGCCGGTCGCCCACCCGGGACGCCGTCACGCAGCCGCCTCGGCGAGGGCCCTGCCCGGGATGGCGTCGAGCAGGTCCTTCGTGTACTGCTCCTGCGGGTCGTCGAACACCGCGGCGACCGATCCCCGCTCGACGACCTCACCCCGGCGCATCACCACGACGTCGTCGGCGATCCGCCGGACCACCCCGAGGTCGTGCGTGATGAAGAGGTAGCTCAGCCCGAGCCGGTCCTGGAGCTCCTCGAGCAGCGCCAGGATCTGCTCCTGCACCAGGACGTCGAGCGCCGAGACCGCCTCGTCGAGGATGATCAGCTCGGGTTCGAGCGCCAGCGCCCGGGCGATCGCGACGCGCTGCCGCTGCCCGCCGGACAGCTCGTTCGGCCGGAGCTGCGCGACCTCGCGGGGGAGCGCCACCTGGTCGAGGAGCGTCGCGACCCGCTCGGTGCGCGACGCCCGGTCACCGATGCCGAAGACGCGCAGGGGCTCGTCGATGATCCGCTCGATCGTCGAGGTCGGGTCGAGCGACCCGTACGGGTCCTGGAACACCGGTTGCACCCGGCGTCGGATCTCCCGCCGCTCGGCGCCACGGGCGGTCCCGATGGACTTCCCGTCGACCAGGGCGGTGCCCGACGTCGGCGTCTCGAGTCCGAGCACGATCCGCGCGACCGTCGTCTTGCCCGAGCCGGACTCACCGACGACCGCGGTGGTCGTGCCGCGACGCACCGCGAACGACACCCCGTCGGCAGCCTTCAGCGTTCCGGCACCACGACCGCGGAGCCGGTACTCCTTCACCAGGTCGGACACGACGAGGATCGGCTCGCCCGCGGCCACGGGCTCCGGCGCGACCCCGGACAGCGCGGGCGCCGCCGCGATGAGCCGCTTCGTGTACTCGTGCTGCGGGTCGCGGAGGATCGCCTCGGGCGCACCCTGCTCGACGATCTCGCCGTCGAGCATCACGACGACGCGGTCGGTCCGGTCCGCCGCGACCCCGAGGTCGTGCGTCACGAACAGCAGCGTCGTGCCGTGCTGGTCGACGAGGGTCTGCAGGTGGTCGAGGATCTGCCGCTGCACGGTCACGTCGAGCGCGCTGGTCGGCTCGTCGGCGATGAGCAGCTCGGGCTGGCGGGCGAGTGCGACGGCGATGAGGATGCGCTGCCGCATCCCGCCGGAGAACTCGTGCGGGAACTGGTCCGCCCGCCGCGACGCCTCGGGGATCCCGGCCTCGGTCATCAGCGCCACCACCCGCTGCCGGATCGCCGCGCGTCCCCGCAGCCCACCGGCCCGCAGTGCGTCGGCGATCTGCGCGCCGACCCGCATCGACGGGTTGAGGTTCGTCGACGGGTCCTGCGGCACGAGCCCGATCCGTGCGCCACGCACGCGTCGCATGAGCGCCTCGTCGGCGTGGGCGATGTCGTCGTCGCCGAGGCGGATCCCACCACCGGTGATGTGCCCGGCCCCCGGCAGGAGCCGGAGCAGGGCCGCGATGAGCGTCGACTTGCCCGAGCCTGACTGGCCGACGATCGCGACGCGCTCGCCGCGGCGGACGTCGAGGTCGACGCCGTGCAGGACCTCGCGGTCACCGAAGGCGACCCGCAGGTCGCGGACGGACAGCAGGGTGTCGGTCCGGTCGGTCTGGAGGCGCGGTGCGGCCCCGGTGGTCGTGTCGCCGTCGTGCATGGTCCGGTCCTCAGCGTCCTGCGGCATAGCCCTGTGCTCCTCGCGGGTTGGCGGCGGCGCCCATGACGCCGGTGTCGGGGTCGCGCGTCACGCACGACAGACGGCCGAGCGACCAGTCGCCGGCGCGGGTGACGACGTGGCCGAGCTCCTCGAGCCCGGCGATGACGTCGTCACCGAGGCGGTCCTCGACGACGAGGCCGCCCGGGGTCCAGGTGCGGGGCCAGAACGACCCCGGGAACGACGTCGTGTGCAGTGCGGGTGCGTCGATCGCCTGCTGCGGGGACCACCCGCCGACGATCGTGCGGAGCAGGAAGAGCAGCTGCCACTGGTCCTGCTGGTCGCCGCCCGGGCTGCCCATCGCGACCACCGGCTCGCCGTCCCGGAGCACGAGCGTCGGGGTGAGCGTCGTGCGGGGTCGAGCGCCCGGGGTGAGCGTGGACGCCGTGCCCTCCTCGAGCCAGGTCATCTGCATGCGGGTGCCGAGGCAGAACCCGAGCTCCGGGATCGTCGGCGACGACTGCAGCCACCCGCCGGAGGGCGTCGCGCTGACGATGTTGCCCCAGCGGTCGACGACGTCGATGTGGCACGTGTCACCGCGGGTCTCGCCCGTCTCCATCACGATCGGCTCACCGCGGTCCTCGTGCACGGGGGCATCCTCGGCCGGTGCGGCCACCGCGTTGCCGCGGGCGCCGGGGACGGTGGGCTCGCCGACACCGGCGATCGACTCGCCGCGCGGTGTGTACGTCTCACGCAGCGGGGGCATCGCACCCGCGGGCACCGAGACCGACCCCGGTCGCAGCTCGTGCGACGCACGGTCACCGATCAGGGCGCGACGCGCGTCGGAGTACGCGTCGGAGAGCAGCTCGGCCATCGGGACGTCGCCGTCGCCGTAGTACGCCTCGCGGTCGGCGAGCGCGAGCTTCTGCGCCTCGGCGATCGTGTGCGCGCCGAGGACGGTCGACGGATCGAGCCGCTCGTCGTCCAGTGGGTCGAGCAGGCGGAGGGTCTGCAGGAGCGCCGGACCCTGGCCCCACGGCCCGGTCTTCGCGATCGTGTGGCCCCGGAACTCCGCGGTCGTCGCGGGCTCGGTCGACGCGCGGAACGCCGCGAGGTCGCTCGCGCGGACCACCCCGGCGTGGTCGGTGCCGGACGCGTGGCGGTGCGGGGCGCGGACGAAGGCGTCGACTGCCTGCGCGACGAAGCCCTCGGCCCACTCGGTGCGGGCGGCCTCGATACGCGTGACGCGCGCGCCCTCGCCGTCCACGGTGCCGGACCCTGCCTGCACGAGCCGTTCCAGGACCGAGGCCCAGGTCTCGTTGCGCACCATCGACCCGGCGGCCGGCACCGAGCCTCCCGGCAGCCACCGCTCGGCGGAGGACGGCCAGTGGTCGCGGAACAGGTCCTGCACGGTCGCGATGGTTGCGACCACGCGGGGCGCGACCGGGTGGCCGTCACGGGCGTACCCGATCGCGGGGGCGAGGACGTCGGCGAGCTCCCACGTGCCGTGCTCGGCGAGGAGCAGCAGCCACGCGTCGACGGCACCGGGGACGGCGGCCGCCAGCGCGCCCGCCCCCGGGACCAGGTCCAGGCCCTCGGACCGGAAGTGCTCCGGCGTCGCGCCGGCCGGGGCCGGTCCCTGGCCCACGAGGACGGTCGGTGCCCTGTCGGACGCCGTCGCGAAGATCGCGGTCACGTCGCCACCGGGTCCGTTCAGGTGCGGTTCGACGACGTGCAGGACGAAGGCGCCGGCGACGGCGGCGTCGAAGGCGTTGCCGCCGCGCTCGAGGACCGACTGCGCCGTCGCGGTCGCGATCCAGTGCGTCGACGCGGCCATCCCGAAGGTGCCCTGCAGGTCCGGACGGGTGGTCTCCGTCGGCGGGGTGGTGAAGGCGGGGTTGGTGCTCATGGTGCTGGTGCTACTTCCGGTCCGAGGCGGTGGGGTCGAGGGCGTCGCGCAGGGCGTCCCCGAACAGGTTGAAGCCGAGGCAGATGACGGCGATCGCGACCCCCGGCACGACGGCGGCCCACGGCGCCTGGCCGAGGTACTGCTGCGCGTCCGAGAGCATGATGCCGAGGCTCGGCGTGGGCGGCTGGATGCCGAGCCCGAGGAAGGACAGCAGTGCCTCGCCGATCACCGCGACCGGCATGATCACGGTGGCCTGCACGATGATCGCCGAGACGCAGTTCGGCAGGACGTGCTGCGCGATGATGCGCGCGCCGCCGGCGTCCAGCGTCCTCGCGCTCGTCACGAAGTCGGCGCTCGTGATCCGCAGGGTCTCACCGCGGACGATGCGGATCATCGCCGGCACGTGCGAGATGCCGATCGCGATCACGGCGTTCGACAGGCTCGGCCCGCTGATCGCCGCGAGCCCGACCGCGATGATGAGGAACGGGAACGCGAGGGCGACGTCGGTCAGGCGGGAGATGATCGCGTCGAGCCAGCGCCAGTACCCGGCGAGCAGACCGAGCGGGGTGCCGACCACGACGGCGAGCAGCACCGACAGCACGCCGACGACGAGCGAGACCTGGATCCCGTACAGCGTGCGGGACAGGATGTCGCGGCCGAGGTCGTCGGTGCCGAACCCGAAGCCCACGGTGAAGGGCACCTGGAACGGCAGGTCGAAGTGCGTCGCGGTCGGGTCGTGCGGTGCGACGAGCGGTGCGGTGATCCCGGCGAGCACGACGACGGCGAGCATGATGCCGCCCGTCATGCCGAGCCGGTTCGTCCGGACCTGCTTCCAGATGCGACCGCGGCTCGAGCCCAGGTCGAAGGGAGCGGTGATGGTGGTCATGCGGTGCCTCCGACGCGGATCTTCGGGTTGATGACGGAGTACAGGACGTCCACGGCGAAGTTGATGAGGACGTAGCCCAGGGTGATCACGAGCACGACGGCCTGGATGACCGGGTAGTCGCGGGTGAACACGGCGTCGAGCGTGAGCTTGCCGAACCCGGGCAGGGCGAAGATGCGCTCCGTGACGACCGCGCCCGAGATGAGGCCACCGAGCTGCAGGCCGACGATCGTGACGACGACGATCATCGAGTTGCGCAGGCCGTAGCGGAAGAGCACCCGCGGGCGGCTGAGCCCCTTCGCGCGGGCGGTCCGGACGAAGTCGGTCTTCATCGTCTCGATCATCGACGCGCGGGTCTGGCGCATGATGACGGCCGCGAGCGACGTGCCGAGGATGAGCGCCGGGAGCGTCAGGTGGTGCAGCGCGCCGAGCGGGTCCCGCGTCACCGGGACGTAGCCCGAGGCGGGGAACCAGCCGAGGCCCGCCGCGAGCCAGACGATCGCGAGGATGCCGAGCCAGAAGTTCGGCACGCTCAGGCCGACGAGCGCGGCGGCGTTCGCCATCCACTCGGGCCACCGGCCGCGGTAGCGCTCGGCGAGGGTGCCGAGGGCGACCCCCACGACGACCGCGACCACGATCGCGTAGAGCGCGAGCCACAGTGTGACGGGGAGCGTCGAGCCGAGCAGGTCCGTGACCGGGGTGCCGGTGCGGGTGGACTGTCCGAGGTCGCCCTGCAGTGCGTTGACGACGAAGCGCCAGTACTGCACGAGCAGGGAGTCGTCGAGGCCGAGGTCGGCGCGGACGGCGGCGAGCCGCTCGGGGCTCGCCTCCTCGCCGGCCAGGGCCAGGGCCGGGTCGCCCGGCAGCTGCCGGACCCCGAAGAAGACCACGATCGAGGCGAGGACGAGCGTGAGCGCCGCCTGCCAGAGCCGTGTCAGGACGTACCGGGTCACTTGTCGCTGCCTTCCACGAACGCCGCCTGACTGAGCCGGACCACGCCGTCGGCGTAGGTGGACACCCCGGCGACGTCGGAGCTGACGCCGGTGATGCTGCGGGTCCGGTAGAGGTAGATGATCGGGTCGTCCTGCTGCACCTTCGTGACCAGCTGGCCGTACAGGTCGGCGCGTTCCTGCTGGTCGGTGGCCTGCGCCGCCCGGGCGATGAGGTCGTCGACCTCGGGGTCGCTGTAGCCCGGGTAGTTGTTGCCGCCGCCGGTGCCGAGGAACGAGCCGATGTTGCCGTGCGGGTCGACACGGCCCGACCAGCCCAGCTGCAGCGCCTGGAAGTCGCCGCGGGTCTGGTCGTCGAGCAGCGTCGTGTACTCGACCGGGGTGATCGTGATCGCGAAGCCGCCGGCGCGGGCCTGGGCCTGGAGTGCCTGGGCGAACCGGACGGTGTCGGGGGTGTTCGTCACCTCCATCTCGATCGGGAACGGTTGCTCGACCCCCGCTTCCTCGAGGAGCTCCTTCGCGCGGTCGGGGTCGTACTCGGGGCACGCCTTGCTCGCGTCGGTCGCGAAGGCGCTCGTGTCCGGGATCGGGGAGCACGCGACGTCCGCCCACCCGCGGAACACGCTCTGCACGAGCTCGCCGCGGTTGATCGACATGGACAGGGCCTGCCGGACCTTCCGCTCGGTGGCGAGCGGGGTGTCGAGCGGCTCCGGGTCGGTGCCGACGCCGTCCTGGTTGGCGAGGTTGATCGTGATGCCCTGGTAGCCGAGGGAGCCGGTGCGGAGGACCTCCAGGTCCTTCCGCTCCATCAGGTCGTCGACGTCCTGCGTGGAGATCGTGTCGGCGACCTGGACGTCCCCGGACTTCAGGTTCTGTGCGCGGATGCTGGCGTCGGTGATGATCCGGTAGGTGATCCGGTCGAAGTGGGCGCTCGCCGGGTCGTGGTACATCGGGTCGCGCTCGACGGTGATCGAGGTCTGCGGCACGCGCTCGACGAACTTGTAGGGGCCGATGCAGACCGGGGCGTCCCCGAACCCGTCGCCCTCCTGCTCCAGTGCCGTCGGCGACATGACCATGCCCGCACGGTCGGCGAGCGCCGCGGTGATCGGGGCGAACGGGGTCGAGTAGCGGATGCGGACGGTGTGGTCGTCCACCGCGTCGATGCCCGAGACCGGACCCATCTCGCTCTTCCGGCTCGAGTCGTCCTTCGTCAGGTTCCGCTCGAGCGTCGTCACGACGGCGTCCGCGTCGAACGGGGTGCCGTCGGCGAAGCGGTAGCCGGTGTGCACCGGGAACGTGACGGTCTTCCCGCCGTCCGACACCGTCGGCAGCTCGGTCGCGAGCATCGGGATGATCGCACCCTCGGCGTCGATGTCGAAGAGCTTCTGGCACATCGTCTCCATGACGTACCGGGTGTACAGCGACGACGAGGTGGTCGGGTCGAGCCGGTCCGGTTCGGCGGAGAGCGCCATGACGAGGTCACCGCCTTCGCGGACCTGCTGGTCGCCGATCGCGACGGTCGTGACGGTACCGGCGGTGGCGCCACCGGCCTTCGAGCGTTGGACCGGCACGCACGCGGTGAGCGCGAGCGAGGCGGCCAGGGCGACTGCGGGCACGGCGAGGAGTGTCCGGCGGCGTCGAGCGGGAGTCTGGGACATCGTGTTCCTGGAGCTGCTGGTGTGCGTGGTGACTCTTGTGGGGTCACGCTCAGGAGTGCGGTGATTGCATACAATCACGACTGACAGCGCTCGTTTGTACACAGTGTGTTTCCGGTGTGTAACAGTTCCGCCGACCGCCGGCGCTCGTCTGCACGATTCCCGCCCGGTGTCATGCCCCCGGTCCGGGGGCTGTCCCGACCGAGGGCCTCCTGCGAACATCGACCCTCGGTGGGTTTCAGGGGCCCGCCGTTCCGAGACACGCACCGCGCCGGCGTCCGACGCCCGCGGCACCACGAGCAGGGGTTCCACCACATGATCAGGGCACGGGCGAAGTTCGCTGCGGCCGTCACCGCCGTCGTCATCGCGGCCGCGGGACTCGTCGCCACCGCGTCGCCGGCGCAGGCCGCGACCACCTACAAGGGCTCGGTGAAGGCCGGCACGACCTTGCAGCCGGGTGACACCATCACCTCGACCAACGGGCAGTTCCGACTCGTGATGCAGGGCGACGGCAACCTCGTCGAGTACGGCATCGGCAACGTCGTGCTCTGGGCGTCGAACACCCCGGAGCAGTACGGCGCAGCAGCCGTCGTGCAGAAGGACGGCCGCCTGTCGCTCGTCCGGAGCGGTCGACTCGTGGCGCAGTGGGGGTCCGCCGGGGCGTCGAAGGACTTCGGTGTCCGCGCGGACGGCGAGCTGCGGATGCGCAGGACCGACAACGGCATGCTCTGGCGCATCACGGTCGCGCAGAGCAGCGTCCGGTCCGGCAACGAGATCCTGCCCGGCACCGTGCTCCGATCGAACCCGGGCGCGGCGCGGACGTTCACGATGCAGACGGACGGCAACCTGGTGCAGTACGTCAGCGGCAAGCCGGTCTGGTCGTCGCAGACCTTCGGCAACCCCGGGGCGAGGGCCGCCGTGCAGGCGGACGGCAACCTCGTCGTCTACGCAGCGGGCGGGCGGCGAGCGCTCTGGTCGTCCCGCACGTACGGGCGCGGTGCCGGGCAGTTGCTCGTCCAGGTCGACTCGAACGTCGTCCTGTACGGCGGCTCCGACACGCGGACCTGGTCGACGAAGCCCGTGACCGGTCTGCTCTGGCCGGTGAACGGGACGACCATCTCCGGCCGCTACGGTGACGACCGCGGGGCGGGGCACGTCCCCCGGTACCACCAGGGCACGGATGCCCCCGTGCGGGTCGGCACCCCGGTGTACTCGTCAGGTCGGGGCACGGTGACGACGGTGGTCCGCGACAACCCGAGCTACGGCAACTACGTCGTCGTCTCCTACGGCCTGACCACCGTCCTGACCGCGCACCTGAGCGAGATCGGTGTGACCAAGGGCCAGATGGTGGGCATCGGCAAGCAGCTCGGCAAGTCGGGCAACACCGGGCAGTCCACCGGTCCGCACGTGCACGTCGAGACCCGCGTGAACGGCACGCTGAAGGACCCGCTGTCGTTGCTCTCGTTCCGCTGAGCCCCGCTCTGCGCGGACCTAGGCTGGGCGGATGCAGCGCCACGACGCCGAGTCGGTCCTCGCCGCCCTCGCCAGGACCCCGGGTGACGTCGCGGGTGCCCGGCGCGTCGCCCGACGGTTCGCCGACGTCGACGCCGGGGAGCGCTCGGCGCTGCTGTGGAGCGAGGACGCGGGAGCGCGGCTGGTCGCCGTGCTGCTGCTGGTGCAGGCGATGCGCGCGCACCCCGACCCCGAGCTGACCGACGAGTACCTCGCCGCGGCGAAGGCCGAGCGGTTCGAGGACACGGTCCTGGTGGACGTCGCGGCCGAGGAGCTCGTCGGTGTCCCGCTCGTCGGCACCTCGACCGGCCCGCTGTTCGCGCTCGCGAAGTCCGACGTGGCGACGGTCCGCCGGATCGCCGTCGTCGCGACGCTCGCCTTCGTCAAGCAGGGGGACGCCGAGGTGCCGCTCGCGATCGCCGGTCGGCTGGTCCGGGAGCGCAGCGACACCGTGCAGTCCGCGCTCGGGTGGGTCCTCCGCGAAACCGGGAAGCGCGCCTCGGAGCCGGCGCTCGTGGCCTTCCTCGAGCGGAACGGCCGCTTCCTGTCGACGGCGGCCCGGGCGACCGCGACCGAGCACCTGCCGCCGGCCGAACGGGACCGCCTGCGCGGCTGACGACGCACCCTCGCGAAACGCAACGACGGCGACTGCTCGCAGCGCTGTACCGTTGCGAGCAGCCGCCGACGTTGCGTCTTGCGGAACCGGCGGAACCCGGCCGGGCCGCCGGGTCGCCGGGCCTCAGTGCGCGAAGACGTCGTCCAGCGTCCAGGTCGCCAGGCCGCGCTCCTCGAGCAGCTCGTGCAGCCTCGGGAGTGCCCCGATCGTGCCGGGGAAGTTCGCGTGTCCGATGACGATGTGTGCCGGCTGGAACCACTGCTCCGCGAAGCCGACGATCTGCTCCGCCGTGATGTCGCCCGAGTCCGCGAGCGTCCCGTACCAGAGGAGCGGGGTCGAGTAGCCGACGGCCGCCGCGGCACGGTCCACCCGCGCGTCGTGGTACCCGAAGGGCGGTCGGAAGTACGGGCGGGCGTCGACGCCGAACGTCCGCTCGAGGAACGCGTGGTTGCGCATCAGTTCGTCCTGGATCGCCTGGTCGCCGAGCTTCGTCAGCGCGGGGTGGCTCCACGTGTGGTTGCCGAGCTGCACCTGCCCGGAGTCGACGAGCGGCCGCAGCAGGTCGGCGTGCTCGGTCCACGACGGTCGGTCCCCGTTCACGAAGAACGTCAGGCGCGTCCCGGTCTCGGCGGCGAAGCGGGCGTAGGCCTCGACGACCTCGGGTGATGCCCCGTCGTCCACGGTCCACGCGATCCCCGGCGTGCCCTCCGGCAGACCCGTGATCGTGCCGCCGGGCAGGGGGACCCGCGTCAGCGCCGGCCTCGTCGGGGTCGGGGTCGGCGTGGGTGTGGGTGTGGGTGTCGGTGTCGGGGTCGGGGCGGCCGTCGAGCGCGTGGGGGTGGCAGACGTCGGCCTCGCGGGCCGGTCACCACCGGAACAGGCAGCGAGGACCGCGGCCGCCAGGGTGCCGGTCGCCCCGGCGAGGATCGTCCGGCGGGTGGTGCTGTGGTCCATCGGCCCCAGCCTGCCGACCGGGCGGGCGCCGGCGCATCCGCACGCCGGAGGAGTCGCGGTGGCCGACCGGCCACCGGTGCGGACGGGAGGCCCGCCCCACCGCCGCCCGCAGCGCGCGTGGAGGACGGGGCTGGGAGGCCACCACGGGGCGGGCGCGTACCGAGGAGGTCACGTGAGCCGTGCCTCCCGGCCGGCCCGAAGCAACGACGAGAGGAACGCGACGTGCGCGCACTCACCTGGCAGGGCACCGAGAAGGTGTCCGTCGAGACCGTCCCCGACCCGACGATCCAGGAGCCGACCGACGCGATCGTGCGGATCACCTCGACGGCGATCTGCGGCTCCGACCTGCACCTGTACCGGGTCCTCGGCCCGTACATCGACAAGGGCGACGTCCTCGGCCACGAGCCCATGGGCATCGTCGAGGAGGTCGGCTCCGCCGTCACGAACCTCAAGGTCGGCGACCGCGTCGTCGTGCCGTTCAACATCTCCTGCGGCCACTGCTGGATGTGCCAGCACGGCTTCCAGTCGCAGTGCGAGACCACCCAGGTGAAGGAGTACGGCACCGGTGCCTCGCTCTTCGGGTACACGAAGATGTACGGCCAGGTCCCCGGTGGCCAGGCCGAGTACCTCCGCGTGCCGCACGCCGACTACGGGCCCATCAAGGTGCCGGACACCGGGGCGGACGACCAGTGGCTCTTCATGAGCGACATCATCCCGACCGCGTGGCAGGCCGTGCAGTACGCCGAGGTCCCCGAGGGCGGCACGCTCGCGGTGCTCGGTCTCGGTCCGGTCGGCCAGTTCGCCGCACGCATCGGCAAGCACCTCGGGTACCGGGTCCTCGCCGTCGACCCCGAGCAGGTCCGCCGCGACCTCGGGGCGAAGCACGGCATCGAGGTGTTCGACCTCGACGACGACATGGTGTCGAAGCTGATCGACCTCACCGACGGGCGCGGCCCGGACGGCGTCGTCGACGCGGTCGGCATGGAGGCGCACGGCAACCCCGTCGCCGGGTTCGCGCAGCGCGCGGCCGGGCTGCTGCCCGACAAGCTCGCGCAGAAGGCCATCGAGACCGCGGGCGTCGACCGCCTGGCGGCGGTGCACGCGGCGATCGACCTCGTCCGCCGAGGCGGCACGGTCTCGCTGTCCGGTGTCTACGGCGGCATGGCCGACCCGATGCCGATGATGACCCTCTTCGACAAGCAGATCACGATCCGCGAGGGACAGTGCAACGTCCGCCGCTGGGTCGACGACCTCATGCCGCTCGTGTCCGACCCCTCGGACCCGCTCGGCACCCTCGACCTCACCACGCACCGGGTCTCGCTCGAGGACGCCCCGGAGATGTACTCGGTCTTCCAGAAGAAGGAGGACGGCTGCATCAAGGTCGTGCTCGACCCGTCGATGGCCGCGGCCTGATGACCGCCCGTCCGCTGCGGGTGCGCTGATGCGCGTCGTCGTGGTCGGGGCGACCGGCAACGTCGGGACCGCGGTGCTGCGACGGCTCGCGGCTGCGCGGCTCACCGGTGACGGCCGCGCGGGCGACGAGGACGGCCTGCGGGTCGTCGGCGTCGCCCGCCGGGTGCCGGACGCCCGGGTCGCGCCGTACGACGTCGCCGTGTGGCACGCGGTCGACGTCGGTGGTCCGCGCGCCGTGGACGAGCTGACGGCGGTGTTCCAGGGTGCCGACGCCGTGGTGCACCTGGCGTGGGCACTGCAGCCGACGCACGACATCCCGGCGCAGCACCGAACGAACGTCACCGGGACGGCGAACGTGCTCGCGGCGGTCGCCCGGGCCGGCGTCGGGCAGGTCGTCGTGTCCTCGTCGGTCGGCGCTTACCGCGGCGTCGACGTCGAGGGCAAGCGGACCCCGGTGGACGAGTCGTTCCCCGCCACCGGCATCCAGACCGCCACCTACTCGATCCACAAGGCCGAGAACGAAGCCGCTCTCGACGTGTTCGCGTCGCAGCACCCCGGGGTCGTCGTCACGCGGCTCCGACCCGGACTGGTGTTCCAGCGCGGGGTCGCGGCCGAGCTCCGGGGGCTGTTCCTCGGGCACCTCGTGCCGATGTCGATCGTCCGGGCGGCTCGGTTCGCGGTGCTGCCGCTGCCGCTGCCGTTCGTGTTCCAGGCCGTGCACGCCGACGACCTGGCGGACGCGTTCTGGCGGACGATCGACCGACGTGCGGCCGGGGCGTTCAACATCGCGGCGACGCCGGTGCTCACCCCGCCACGCATGGCCCGGGCAGCGGGGATGCTCGGGGCGGTGCGGGTACCGCTCCGGCTGCTGCGCGGGATCGTCACGCTGACCTGGCGGCTCCGGCTCCAACCGACGGACGCCGGGTGGCTCGACATCGCCGCCGGCGTGCCGATCATGCGGACCGACCGGGCTCGGCGCGAGCTCGGGTGGGTGCCGCAGCACACGGCGGAGGACGCGCTGCGCGAGCTCGTCGGCGGTTTCGCGGACGGGGCGAACGTCGAGGCGTCCGGGCCCCTGCGCGGCTGAGGGACGCGGGCCCGGCCCGTGGCGGGACCCGGGGTACCTGGTGGGACCGGGCGTCCCTGGTGGAACCGGGCGTACCTGGTGGGACGGTTCCACCAGGTACGCCCGGAAAACCCTGCCATGGCACCTGTTCCGGGGAGCACCGGGCGCGCTACGCTCCAGCCCAGGGCGCGACCGTGCCCGGCGGGGGAGGAGCTGACATGGCGATCGACGACTTCGGGGCCCCGGGCGGGGAGACCCACAACCCGCTGATCCCGCCCGTGTACGACCTGGTCTGGACCCTCGTGGCCGTCGGCGGCATCGTCACGCTCCTCGGCGTCGTCGCGGTGATCGTCCTCGTCGTGCACCGGTCCCGACGGATGGCCGCTCGTGGACAGGACCCCCTGACCCTGCAGGAGGACCTGGCGTACCGCGCGGCGCAGAGCGCAGCGTTCGCTCCGGCGGTCTCCCGAGAGCACCGGCTCGCCGAGCTCGACGACCTGCACCGCAGGGGCCTCATCACCGACGACGAGCGCCGGGACGCCCGGGCCGAGGCGCTCCGCGCGTAACCTGGCCGGGTGTCGCCGACGAGCCCGCTGCTGCCGACGGACCTGCTGGGCGACTGGACGCTCCGCCGGACGGTCGACGACCGCCTCGCGGGTGTGACCGGCACCGTCACCGGGTCGACGACCCTGACGCTGACGACCCCGGACGAGGTGCGCTGGGACGAGTCCGGCACCATGACGTTCGACGGCCGCGTGGTGCCGGTGTCCCGGACCCTCGTCGTGCGCCGGGGCCCTGACGGCCGGTGGACGGTGCACTTCGCCGACGGCCGGGTCTTCCACGACTGGGTGTGGGGCACCACGGTCGAGCACGCGTGCGCGCCCGACGACTACACGGGCGTGCTCGACGGGGACGCCGAGCGCTGGACCGTCCGGTGGCGGGCACGCGGCCCGGCGAAGGACCACCGGCTCGACAGCGTCCTGCAGCGTCGGTCCACCACGGCAGACTGAGCGCATGGCACGCTCCTCGACCGGTACCGCCGCCCCACGGATCACCCCCATCGACCCGCGGGATCTCGACGACTGGGCACCGGCGCCCGGTGACGTCCTGACCGGGGACCGGATCGACGGCAGGCGCATCGACGTGCTCGACCTCGCGGGCGAGCGCCTGCCCGACCTCGAGCTCGAGGAGTGCGTGGTCGACACGCTCCGGGCGGACGGCACCGACCTGCGCGGACTGCGCATCCGCGACTCGGTGGTCGAGACGCTCGACGCGCCGGTGTTCCGCGCCTCGAGCAGCGCCTGGCGCGAGGTCCGGGTCGCCGGTGGCCGGGTCGGCTCCGCCGAGCTGTACGACGCGACGCTGAACGGGGTCGAGTTCGTCGGCATGAAGCTCGGGTTCGTCAACCTGCGCGGCTCGACGCTCACCGACGTCGTGTTCCGCGACTGCGTGGTCGACGAGCTCGACGTGGCCGACGCCCGGCTGCTGCGCGTGGCCTTCCCCGGCACCCGGATCCGCTCCGTGGAGGGCTCGGGCACCCGCATCGAGCACGTGGACCTGCGCGACGCCGACCTCGACCGGGTGGAGCGGCTCGAGGGCCTCCGCGGGGCGACGATCGGCACCGACCAGCTGTTCGCCCTCGCGCCGCTCCTGGCAGCGCAGGCCGGCTACCGCGTGGAGTGACCGGCGGGCTCCGCGTCGGCGGCCAGCGCCGCCGCGATGTCGGCCTGGACGAGGTCGCCGTGCACCGCGGCACCGGCCTGGGTCCCCGCAGCCGCCGACGCGATGACGGTGGCCATCGGTGCCGTGACGTTGCCCGCGGCGTACACCCCGCGGACACCCGTCTGGCCGACCGCGTCGACGGTGAGCCCACCGCCGAACCGGAAGCCGTTCACGATGACGTCCTCCGCGTGCAGCCCGAGCCCCTCGAGGAACCCGACGCGTGGCTCCGCCGTGCTCGACGCCGCGAGCGCGTCGAGCGCGACGACCTCCCCGGAGTCGAGCTCGACACCGGTCAGGACGCCGTCCGAGGAGTGGACCCGCGTGACCGACGCCTCGACCACCTCGACGCCGCGGGCCCGGAGACCGGCGAGCGCGGTGTCGTCGACCAGTGCGGGGTCCGTGACGAACGCCGTGACCCGGTCGCTCAGCGCGCGGAACATCTGGGCGTGGTGCGCACCGTTCGGTGTGGTGACGAGGACACCGATGCGGCCGTCGCGGACCTCCCACCCGTGGCAGAACGGGCAGTGCACGACGCCGCGTCCCCACTGCTCGGCGAGGCCGGGGACGTCCGGCAGCACGTCGACGGCGCCGGAGGCGACGACCAACCGGCGCGACGTGACGACCGCTCCGGAGTCGAGGGTGACCGAGAAGCCGACGGGGTCGACACCGGTGCCCTCGGTGGCGGACGTGGCCACGACCCTCCCGGCCGCGACCTCGACGCCGTACGCGGCGACCTCCTCACGGCCGATCCGGGTCAGCTCCGCGGGTGCGACGCCCTCGCGCCCGAGGTAGTTGTGGGCGCCCTCGGCGGGCGCGTTCCGGGGCTCACCCGCGTCGACGACGAGGACGGAACGGCGCGACCGCCCCGTGATGAGTGCGGCGGACAGGCCGGCGGCCGAGCCGCCGATGACGATGACGTCGTAGTGATCACGCATGACCGCATCATGGACAGTGGTCGGCGACAACGGCAACGAATCTTGCCGGTGTGGCAACATGGCGACATGGTGCACGGCCGGGAGGAACGGATCACCCCACCGACGACGGCGCAGGTCGTCGACGCGGTCGGCCCGCGGCTGCGGTCGCTGCGGGAGCGACGACAGGTCACGCTCGCGGCGCTCGCCGCGGAGACCGGCATCTCGGTGTCGACGCTCTCGCGGCTCGAGTCGGGGCAGCGTCGACCGACCCTCGAGCTGCTGCTGCCCCTCGCCCGGGCGTACCAGGTGCCGCTCGACGACCTCGTCGGCGCACCGCAGACCGGCGACCCACGCGTCCACCTGCAGCCCGAGCGGCACGGCGGTCGCGTGGTGATCCCGCTGACGAAGCGCACCGGGGGCGTGCGGTCGTTCAAGCAGCTCATCCCGCCGATGCCGGCGAACGGCGACCGGAGCCTGAAGACGCACGAGGGCTACGAGTGGCTCTACGTGCTGTCGGGACGCCTGCGCCTGCTGCTCGGCGACCGCGACTTCGACCTCGGGCCGGGCGAGGTCGTCGAGTTCGACACGCACACCCCGCACTGGGTCGGCAACACCACGGACGAGGTCACCGAGGTGCTCTGCCTGTACGGGCCGCAGGGGGAGCGGGCCCACGTGCGGTCACGGCCGGCGGGCTGAGGCTCAGCCGAACACGTGCCCGACGACGTCCTCGAGGAGCCCGTCCGTCGGCACGTTCGACTGGGCGATGCGGATGCCGATGTCGCCGCGGGTGAAGTAGGTGTCGCCGTCGGTCACGGGGTACTGCGGGTTCTGCGTGACCTTCTGGCACCGGAGCCCGTCGTCGACGGACGCGCAGTCGAAGCCGGACAGTCCGCGGAGCGCCTCCGTGGCACGCGACGGGACGACGTTCTCGACCTGGATGGTGAGGTTCGTGAGGTCGGCCTCGGGGTCACGCCAGACGCAGTACAACCGTTGCCCGCTCGACTGCCGTGCCGGGGTCAGTGCGGTGCGGGGGACCTCGAGGTCACCGACGACGGCGGGGTCGTTCAGAGCTGCCTCGTCGGTGTACTCGAACGCGCCCGGTGTCACGAGGTCGTCGCACGTCTCCGGCACCGTGCCCGTCGCGGAGGCCGGTGCGGTGCTCGACGACGGTGACGACGTGTGCGTCGCCCCGGTGTCGGGCGTCCGTGCCGGGGTGGCGCCGTCGGCCGGGGTCGGCGCACCCGACGTCCTCGACGACGCGGACGTGGACGTGCTCGCGGTCGGGGTGGCGCCGTCACCGCCGTCGCCGGTGCACCCCGACAGGGTGAGCGCGAGGCCCACCCCGAGTCCGATCGTGGCGAGCAGTGTCGTGGTGCGTGTGTGCCGCATCGTTCCCCCGGGTGCATCGTCAGGTGTCCACCCGACCTCGTGGTGCCGACGGTAGTCGTCGACCCTGCCTGGTGCTCCGCGGATCGGTGTTCCGCGGATCCGGTGCGCCGGTCAGCGCCGGCGGGTCCAGCGAGCGCGGACCCGGGCCCGGAGGGCCACGCGGCCCCGTCGCGCCCAGCGCCGCACCGGGTTCGCCCGTCGGCCGTTGACCCGGAAGGTGTGGAACGCGCGCCGGGTCCGCCGCGCGACGGAGGTCGCCCCGGACAACGGCCTCGCGGACACCTCGACGGTCAGCGCACGATCGACCAGGACGCGCCAGGCGGGGTCGAGCTGCATCGAGAGGTCGACGTCGTCGTGCACCTCGGGGTCGTCGCGGTGCACGCGGCCGCGCACCGCTGTCCAGGTGTCGCGGAACATCACCGTCGCAGACCCGAAGAGCGGCGGCCGTCCGAGCGCGGACCACATCAGCACGAAGTACGGCCCCATGTAGAGCGCGTCCCACAGGCGGCGGAGGGCCCGGCCACCCTGACTCGGACGGCCCGGGCCGGTCACGGCCACGACGCCCGGTGTCCCGAGCAGGCGCACAGACTCGGCGATCCATCCCGGCGGCGGCACCGAGTCGGCGTCGAGCCGCGCGATGACGTCCCCCGAGGCGCGGTCGTACCCACGAGCCGAGGCCGAGGCGATGCCGCGCACGGGTTCGTGCAACACGGTCGCGCCCGCGGCCCGGGCGACCTCGACGCTGTCGTCGGTGCTGCCGTTGTCGACGACGAGGACCTCGTGCACGGGGTGCGTCTGCGCGGCCAACGCCTCCAGGCAGCGTGCGAGGTGCTCGGCATCGTCGAGCACGGGGACGACGACGGAGACCTGCGGCACCCTGCCGATCCTGCCGGAGGCGCGCTGGGCGGACCGTCGGCCCCGCTGCCGCGGTCGACCACGGCCGCCCCTCCGCGTTCCGTGGACGGACCGACCGCGCAGATCGACGTTCCTGTGCTGCGACGCAGCGCCGGTCGCGCACGGTCAGGGCCAGCGCGACGGGTGCCGTACCCGCCGCGACCGAACCGGAAGGCCGACCATGACCACGAACCCACCCGGGAACGACTCCGGGACGCCCATCCACGACCGCACCGCGGCTGCCGAGGGACACGAGGTGCACCCGGGCGTGACGGTGCCCTCCTTCGGCACCGGCGTCCCCGCGCCGCGCGACACCGACCGCGACTTCGACGACGTCCTCCGGCCCGACGGCTTCGACGACGTCGAGCCGCTCGACGCGCTGCCCGCCGACGAGCAGCTCCCGGCGACGCCGTCCGCCGCCGGCGCGTCGGCACCGCTGCACGACTCCACGACGACGAGCACGGGCACCGGCACCGGCTCCGTCCCGCCCGTCGGCGGGGCCACCGCCACGAGCACCGGTGCCGGTGCCGGCGGCGGCAGCAGTGACGGCGGCAAGGCCGACGCGGCCAAGGGTGCCGCGCAGGACGTCGCCGGCGACGCGAAGGACAAGGCCGCGGACGTGGCCGGCACCGCGAAGGAGCAGGCGTCGAACGTCGCCTCCGAGGCGACCGACCACGCCAAGCAGCTCTACTCCCAGGCCTCCGACACGCTCAAGGAGCAGGCGGCCGGGCAGCAGGAGCGCGCCGCCGGAGGGCTCCGCAGCCTCGGCGAGCAGCTCGGCCGCATGGCCGACAAGGACGACGAGCAGGGCATCGCCGCGAAGGTCGTCCGCGACCTGTCGAACCGCGCGGGCTCCGCAGCCGGGTACCTCGAGAACCGCGACCCCGGCTCGCTCCTCGACGAGGCGAAGTCCTTCGCCGCGAAGCGTCCCGGCACGTTCATCGCGCTCGCCGCGGGCGCCGGCATCCTCGCCGGACGCCTGACGAAGGCCCTCGCCACCGAGGTCAAGCACGAGAAGGAGGCCGGCGAGACCTCGACCGGCACGGGGAGCGGCGTATGAGCCACACGGTCCCGGGCGCGACCCCGCTCGGTGAGCCGACGCCCGAGGAACGCGCCGCCACGACGCCCCTGGGCGAACTGCTGACCGACGTGTCGAAGGACCTGTCGTCGCTGTTCCGCCAGGAGGTCGCCCTCGCCAAGGCGGAGCTCACCGAGTCCGCCAAGAAGGCGGGCAAGGCCGGCGGCATGTTCGGCGGCGCCGGGCTCACCGCCCTGTTCGCCCTGTTGTTCCTGTCGATCGCCGCGTGGTGGGGTCTCGGGTACCTCATCGGCAACGCGTGGTCCGCCGTCGTGATCGCCGTGGTCTACGCGATCGTCGCCGCGATCCTCGCCGTCCGGGGGCGCAAGGAGATCAAGGAGATCCAGGGCGCCCCGCAGACGGTCGAGACCGTCAAGGAAGTCCCCGAAGCACTGAAGCCGAACACCGGGAGGAAGCCATGAGCACCCCAGAAGAGATCCGTGCCGACATCGAGCGCACCCGCGGTGCCCTCGGGTCCGACGTCGACGCCCTGGCCGACAAGGTCAACCCGTCGTCGATCGCGCACCGCCAGACCGACCGGGTGAAGAACCGTTTCCAGGGCGTCCGCGACTCGGTGATGGGCTCGGCGCACTCCGCCGGCTCGAGCGTCTCGGGGTCGGCGTCCGGGACGGCCGACCAGGCGAAGGACGTTGCGCACAAGGGTGTCGAGAAGGCCAAGGGCAACCCGCTCGCGGTCGGGCTCATCGCGTTCGGCGCCGGGTGGCTCGCCTCGTCGCTCATCCCGACGTCCGACAAGGAGGAGCAGCTCGCCGGTGAGCTCAAGGACAAGGCGGCGCCCCTCGTCGAGGACGTCAAGTCCCAGGCGAAGGACGTCAGTTCGCAGCTGGGCGACGTGGCGAAGGAGCACGCGCAGGACCTCAAGGGGACCGCGCAGGATGCCGCGCAGACCGTCAAGGACGAGGCGCAGGGCGCCGCGTCCGACGTCCAGGAGCACGCGAAGGGTGCTGCGGACGACGTGCGCAGCAGCTGACGTCACCCCGTGACGGACGGGAGGCCCGTGGCGACGCCGCCACGGGCCTCCCGTCCGTTCCGCGGTAGCGTCGGGGCCCATGGACCCGATCGACGAACTCGCCGCCGAGTTGCGCCAGTCGATCGGCCGCGTCGTGCGGGCGGCCCGGCGCGAGGGCGACAGCCTGCCGCCGGCGCACTCGACGACGCTGGGGTTCCTCGGACGCGAGGGGCCGATGACGATCGCGGAGCTCGCCCGGCGACGCGGCGTGAAGCACCAGGGGCAGTCCCGGACCGTTGCGGAGCTGACGAGCCAGGAGTACGTCGAGCGGACCGTGTCCGAGACGGACCGACGGGCGTCGGTGATCCGCATCACCGATGCCGGCCGCGCCGCGCTGCAGCGGGACATGGACGGGCGCGCGGACTGGCTCGCGACGGCCGTGCGTGCGGAGCTCGACGACGACGAGCGCGCGCTCCTCGCCCGGTTGCCCGACATCCTCGAGCGTCTGGCGCGCCGGGCTGGCTGAGGGTCCCTCCGACAACCGGTCCCATTTGTACAACAGTGTTGTACAGTTGGCGACATGCAGCTGACGAAGTACAACCACGCCACCGTCGTCCTCGAGCAGGACGGCGCCTCGCTCGTCATCGACCCGGGCTCGTTCACGCCCGAGTCCGCCGACCTCGTCGCCGGGGCCACGGTCGTCCTCGTCACGCACGAGCACGCCGACCACTTCGCCGTCGACGCGATCCGTGCGGGTCTGGAGCGCAGCGCCGACGTCGTCGTCCACGGTCCGGCGTCGGTCGTCGAGCAGCTCGGCGACCACGACGGCCGCGTCCGCGCGGTCGCCGCGGGCGACACGGTCGAGGTCGGGCCCTTCCGTGCCCGGGTCTTCGGGGAGGAGCACGCGGTCATCCACCGCGACATCCCCACCATCGCGAACGTGGGCTACCTGGTGAACGACGCCGTCTTCCACCCGGGCGACGCCTACCTCGTGCCGGACGTCCCGGTCCGGACCCTGCTCGTCCCGACGAGCGGGCCGTGGGCGAAGACCGGCGAAGGTGTCGACTACGTCCGCGCGGTCGCACCGGAGCACGTGGTGCAGATCCACGAGCTGCTCCTCAGCGAGGGTGGTCAGGAGATGAACGTCCGGATGTTCGGCACCGAGGGCCTCGGTGGCGTCCCGGCGTCGATCCTGCCCGTCGGTTCGTCGATCGAGGTCTGATCGCGCGACCCTGGGTCGAACCGGTGGTCGTGGGAGCAGGCTGGGTGGATGCCTGATGCTCCCTCGACCGCCGTCCTCTTCGACATCGACGGCACCCTCGCCGACTCGAACTACGCGCACGTCGACGCATGGTGGCGAGCGTTCCGCGCCGCCGGCGAGTCCGTCGACGCGTGGCGGATCCACCGCGCGATCGGCATGGACTCCGGGCGCCTGCTCGAGGAGCTGCTGCCCGACGCCTCCGACGAGGTCCGTGACACCGCGAAGCAGTTCCACACCGCCTACTACTCGGAGCACATGCCGCAGCTGCGGCTGCTGCCCGGGGCGCGGGAACTGCTCGAGGCGGTCGCCGACGCCGGCCACGCGGTCGTGCTGGCGACGAGTGCGCCCGAGTCGGAGCTGTCGGTGCTGCGCGAGCTGCTCGACGCATCCGCGTGGGTGACGGCCGAGACGAGCTCGGAGGACGTCGAGCAGGCGAAGCCGGACCCCGGGATCATCCAGGTCGCGCTCGACAAGGTCGGCGTCGCTGCGGATCGCGCGGTGATGGTCGGTGACGCCATGTGGGACGTCGAGTCGTCGGGGAAGGTCGGGCTGCCCTGCGTCGGTGTCATGACCGGCGGGATCGGCGGCGACGAACTCCGTGGAGCGGGAGCCGCGGCCGTGTACGACGACGCAGCCGCCGTGCTCGCCGCGTTCCGGGCGGGCGAGGGGCCGATCGCCGCGCTGGCCTGAGTCCCGCCCCGGTGCGTGCGAGGATGGACGATCGTGATCACGATCGAGCGCGTTGCCTGGGACGACCCTCGTGGAGTTGCCCTCCGCGCCACCATGGACGACGAGATGCACGAGCGCTACGGTGACGGGCACGCGGACGAGGACCCGGCCGTCACTGCCGAGCGGAACCGTGTGCTGGCCGTCGACCCGGCGACCGTGATCACCTCGTTGCTCGCGATCGACGAGGACGGTTCCGCCCTCGGGCACATCGCCGTCCGGCACCTCGGCGACGAGGTCGAGCTGAAGCGCCTGATCGTCCTCGCCGCCGCCCGCGGCAAGGGCGCCGCCACCGCGCTGCTCACCGAGGGCGAGCAGGTCGCACGCGAGCAGGGCGTGTCCCGCGTGATCCTGCAGACCGGCGACAAGCAGCCCGAGGCCGTCGCGCTGTACCGCAAGACGGGGTGGCAGCAGATCGACGTCTACGAGCCGTACGCCGCGACCATGCCCTGGTCGTTCTGCTTCGCGAAGGCGCTGTAACCCGTCCTCCTGTTGCACTCTCAGCATCAGAGTGCAATTCTTGCTCGGTGAGCCCCACCGAACGCACCCGCACGCTGCGCCGACGCATGGTCGTCGAGGCACGCCGGGCCACGATCGAGCACGGTCTGCACGGCTTCACCATCGAGCAGCTCTGCGAGACGGTCGGCGTCTCACGGCGGACGTTCTTCAACCACTTCGCGTCGAAGGACGACGCCGTGCTCGGCATCGAGCAGGGCGCGATGTCGGAACTGCTCGCGGCGTACGCCGACGGCTCGCTCGTGCCGACGGACCTCGACCCGCTCGGGTCGATCGTCGCGCTCGCGATCGAGCAGATGCACGTCGTCGGGCTCGACCGCGCCGACGAGGCACTGGTCCGTCGGGTGTTCGACGCCGAGCCACTGATGGTCGCGAAGTTCCTGGCGGCCGCGGACGTCCAGCTCGCCGCGGTCGGACAGGCCGTGCGGGAGCGCTTCGGGTGGACCGACCCGGACGATCGACGGGCCCAGCTCGTCGCCGAGGCGGCCGCGGGCCTGCTCAAGGTCACCGCCGGCACCTACTTCGACGACGCCTTCGACGAGTCGACCGGGCCGTCGTTCGACGCGCTGCTCACCGACAACCTCCGCCAGCTCAGGGCGGCCATCACCACCACCGGACAGGACCACACCGCATGAGCGCCACCGCGCAGGGCACGAAGCGTGCCCGACCCGGATCCGACGGACCGCTGCTGCTGACGCAGCGGCGCATCTGGATCATCTTCTCCGCCCTCATCGCCGGGATGCTCCTGTCGAGCCTCGACCAGACGATCGTGTCGACGGCGATGCCCACCATCGTGGGCGAACTCGGCGGCGTCGCGCACCAGGCCTGGCTCACGACCGGGTACCTGCTCGCATCGACCATCGTGATGCCGATCTACGGCAAGTTCGGCGACGTCCTCGGGCGCCGCAACCTGTTCCTCGTCGCGATCGCCCTGTTCACGATCGCGTCCGCCGGCTGCGCCTTCGCCGGCGACTTCACGCAGCTCGTCGTCTTCCGCGCGATGCAGGGCCTGGGCGGCGGTGGCCTGATGATCCTGTCGCAGGCGATCATCGCCGACATCGTCCCCGCCTCGGAGCGCGGCAAGTACCTCGGCCCGCTCGGCGCGATCTTCGGCCTGTCGGCGATCGGCGGCCCGCTGCTCGGTGGATTCTTCGTCGACCACCTCACCTGGAACTGGGCGTTCTACATCAACATCCCGGTCGGCATCGCGGCGTTCTTCGTCGCCTGGTTCGCGCTGACCCTGCCGACGAAGAAGGCCGAGAAGCGGATCGACGTGCTCGGCGTCGTGCTCATGTCCGCCGCGACCACCTGCCTCGTGTTCTTCTCCGAGTTCGGCGGCAGCAGGGACCACGGCTGGGACGCTCCCGAGACGTGGGCCTGGTTCGCCGGACTCGTCGTCTCGGCCGCGCTGCTCGTGCTCGTCGAGTCGCGCGTCGAGGACCCGGTGCTGCCGATGTCGTTCTTCCGCAACCGCACGTTCCTGCTCGCGACGGGCATCGGTCTCGTGCTCGGCATCGGCATGTTCGCCGCGATCGGGTTCGTCCCGACGTTCCTGCAGATGGCGTCGGGCACCTCGGCCGCGGTGTCCGGCCTGCTCATGCTGCCGATGATGGTCGGCCTCATCGGTACCTCGATCGCGTCCGGCAACCTCATCACCAAGACCGGCCGCTACCGGGCGTTCCCGATCGTCGGCACGGTGCTCGTGGCGCTGGCCATGCTCGCCATGACGCAGCTCGCCGCGGACACCCCGATCTGGCTCATCTGCGCCTACCTGTTCGTGTTCGGCGCGGGGCTCGGGCTCATCATGCAGGTGGTCGTCCTCGTCGCGCAGAACGCCGTGCCCGCTGAGCAGGTGGGGACCGCCACGTCGACGAACAACTACTTCCGCGAGGTCGGCGCATCACTGGGCACCGCCGTCTTCGGCGCGCTGTTCACGGCACGGCTGACGAGCGCGCTGACCGACGTCTTCACCTCGGCCGGCGGGTCCGCCACCGACGCGGCGTCCTCCGCGGGCAGCATCGACCCGGCCACCGTCGCGAAGCTGCCCGAGGCAGTGCAGGACGGCATCGTCAACGCGTACGCCGACTCGCTCGCGCCCGTGTTCTGGTACCTGCTGCCGTTCATCGCGATCGCGTTCCTGCTCGCACTGTTCCTGCCGCAGATCCGCCTGTCGGACACGGCCGGCATGGTCGCCCGTGGCGAGGCGGTCGGCGGCGCCGAGGCGGACGAGCTCGAGCGTGCGCAGCGGGCCGGGACGGCCGGGACGGCCGGGTCGGCCGCGGCTCCGTCGCCCGGCCAGGCGTCGGAGCGCGGCGAGACGCCGGTGTCGGGGCGGGACACCTCCGCCTGACGCGGGCGCTCCGTGCGCTGAGACGCCGGCGTCGGTGCGAGACGCCCCCGCGCGTGCGACACGCCTCCGGAACCGGGGGCGTGTCGCGTGTTCCAGTGCGTCTCGGGCAGACGCCGGCGTCTCGCGGTCTGCAGCGCGTCTCGCCGCCGACACCGGGAAGCGCCGCCGGACGTGCGCCGCGTCGGACTGGAGGCGTGGTGCCGGCCCGTCCCGCGCCTCCCGTCCGGTGCATCGTGCGGAGGCGCCGTCAGGCGCCGGTGCTGGCGCGGGGGACCAGGCGGGCCGGCAGGTCGACGGGCTCCACCGCGGTGCCGTCGATCGTCGCGAGCAGGCGCAGGGCGGCGGTGCGGCCGAGCTCGGCTCCCGGCAGGGCGACGCTCGTCAGGGCCGGCGCCGTGACCGACGACGAGGGCAGGTCGTCGAAGCCCGCGACCGCCAGGTCCTCGGGGACCCGGAGCCCCATCGCGCCCGCGACCCGGAGCACGCCGTACGCCAGGGTGTCCGCCGCCGCCACGACCGCGGTGACGCCGTCCTCGTGCCACGCCTCGACCACGTGCTCGGTCGCCAGTGCGGCGGCGTCCACCGTCAGGTCCGCGCGGGCACCGATCTCCGAGACCGTGATCCCGGCGGCGGCGCAGGCCTCGTCGAACATCCGGTGGCGGATGCCGAACGTGGCGACCCGAGCGGTGCCGTCGAGGTACGCCACGTGGTCGTGTCCGCGGTCCCGCAGGTGGGCGACGAGCGCGTCGATGCCCGGAGCGAGGTCGTAGTCGACGGCGGTGGTGCCCTCGGCGGCGTCGGGGGCGTCGAGCAGCACGACGGGCACGCTCGCGTCCATCGACTCGCCGGCTGCCGGGGCGTCGACCAGGATCCCCGCCGGCCGCAGCCGCTCGAAGCGCCGGAGGTCGGCGGCGGTGGGCTGTGCGCCGCGCTCGGTGACCGAGAGCACGAGCTGGTACCGGTCGCCGAGCGTGTCGCGCACGCCGCGGATCACCTCGGCGAAGAACGGGTTCGACAGGTCGGGTGCGATGAGCACGACCAGGTCGCCGGTGCCGCGGGCGAGGGTGCTCGCCGCGTGGTCGACGACGTACCCGAGGGCCTCCACCGCGTCGCGCACCCGCTCCGCGATCGGCGGGGACACCCGCCCGCGCTCCTTGCCGTTGACGACCAGGGAGACCGTCGCGATGCTCGTCCCCGCGCGTTCGGCCACCATCGCCGCGGTCACGCGACGGCCTTGAGCGGCGGGGGAGGGCACCCGACGAGCCTACCGACCGGCGAGGGCACGCGGTCGGACGAGGATCGCTCGGAGTTGACGTCAAGCGTTTGACGTGTTCGAATGTCAAACGCTTGACGCGCCGCGCTGGAGTTGGTTCCTCCACAGTGCGGACCCCACCGCGTCGAGCACATACCTCCGTCCGGCGCTGCCGGACACGACGGGCTGCGAGCGGCCCGCCGACGCCGATCCCCGACGAAGTGGAGCGCCCAAGGTGCCCGATGCAACGACGCAGAAGATCATCCTCGACTGCGACCCCGGCCACGACGACGCCGTCGCCATCCTGCTGGCACACGGCAACCCGACGATCGAGCTCCTCGCCGTCACCACCGTCGTCGGCAACCAGACCCTGCCGAAGGTCACCCGCAACGCCCTCGCCGTGGCGCGCATCGCCGGCATCACGGGCGTGCCGTTCGCCGCGGGCGCCGACCGGCCGCTGCTGCGCGAGATCGAGGTCGCCCCGGAGATCCACGGCGAGAGCGGCCTGGACGGGCCGATGCTCCCCGAGCCGTCGTTCGGCCTGGACGAGCGGCACGCGGTCGACCTCATCATCGACACCGTGATGGCGCACGAGCCCGGCACCGTGACGATCGTGCCGACCGCGGGCCTGACGAACATCGCCCTCGCCGTCCGCAAGGAACCGCGCATCGTCGAGCGCGTCAAGCAGGTCGTCCTGATGGGCGGCGGCGTGCACGTGGGCAACTGGAGCCCGGTCGCCGAGTTCAACATCGTCATCGACCCCGAGGCAGCGGACATCGTGTTCCGCGCCGGGTGGGACGTCGTCATGGTCGGGCTCGACCTGACCCACCAGGCACTCGCCACCCCCGAGGTGGCCGCGCGCATCGCCGCCGTCGGCACCGGGCCCGCAGCGTTCGTCGGCGAGCTGCTCGAGTTCTTCGGCAAGGCCTACGAGGACGCCCAGGGGTTCGACGCCCCGCCCGTGCACGACCCCTGCGCCGTCGCGTACGTCATCGACCCGACGATCGTCCGCGCGGTGCGGATGCCGATCGCGATCGAGACGACGGGCACCCACACGCTCGGCATGACCGTCGCCGACCTCCGCGGTCCCGCGCCCGAGGACTGCCGCACGTCCGCGGCGATGGAGCTCGACCACGGGCGCTTCTGGGACCTGGTCGTCGACGCCCTCGAGCGGATCGGCGAGACGCCCGACACCGGGTGGTCCCCGCGCGCCGCAGCCCGGGCCGTCGAGTCCGCCGACACCACCGTCACCCCGGAGGCCTGAGCACCGTGACCACCACCTCGACGAAGAAGTCGATCGGCGCCCTCACCGCCGCCCTGCTCGCCGCGTGCGTCGCGTTCCAGCTCAACGCGAGCATGCTCAGCCCGGCGCTCGCGACGATGGCGGACGAACTCCGCACCGACGACGCGACCATCGGGCTCTCGCAGACGCTGTTCTTCACGATCGCCGCCCTGTTCTCGCTGTTCCTGCCCCGGCTGTCCGACATCGTCGGCCGCAAGCGGGTCCTGCTCGGCATGCTCCTCGTGATGCTCGTCGGCAGCGTGGTCGCCGCCCTCGCCGTGAACGTGCCGATGCTCTTCGCCGGCCGCATGATCCAGGGCGTCACCGGGCCGGTCGTCCCGATCGGCCTGCTCATCCTGCGCAACGAGATCGCCGACCCCAAGCGCTACGGTGCAGCCCTCGGCCTGCTCACCGCCGTGAACGGTGGCATCGCCGGTGTCGACGCGCTGGCCGGAGGCTGGATCGCCACCCACTTCGGCTTCCGCGGCATCTTCTGGGTGATCGCGGTCGTCACGGTCCTCGCCGCGCTCATGGTGGCGGTGTGGGGCGTCGAGTCGAAGCCGTCCGCCGGCACCCGGATGGACTGGTGGGGCGTGCTCCCGCTCGTCGTCAGCGTCGGCGCACTGCTCACGGCGTTCAACGAGGCCGGCAAGCTCGCCCAGGCCGACCGGGCGCTCGTCGTCGGCGGGATCGTCGTCGCCCTGGTCGCGTTCGCGGTCTTCTGGGCGGTCGAGTCGCGGGTCCGCGAGCCGCTCGTCGAGACCCGGTACCTGCGGCGTCGCGGGACCTGGGCGCTCCTCGTGACGACGCTGCTCACCATGACGGGGGTCTTCGCCGTCGTGAACGGGCTGGTCACGAGCCTGGCCCAGAACGACGAGGTCGGCTTCGGCATGGAGGCGGACGTCGCATCGCTCGCGTTCCTCGTGCCGTACGCGCTGGTGGGCTGGGTCGTCGGACCCTTCTCCGGCCGCCTCGCGCCGACGCTCGGCTACCGCGCCGTGCTCCGCGTCGGCCTCGTCGGCAGCATCGTCGCGACGCTCGTCATGGCGTTCGTCGGCGTCCACTCGCTGCCCGTGCTCGTCGCCGCCACCGTGCTCATCGGCATCACCTACGCGGGCATCGCGAACATCGTGCTGAACGGGCTCGGCATCGTGCTCTCGCCGGACTCGAACCCGGGCTTCCTGCCGGGCCTCAACGCGGGCGCGTTCAACCTCGGTGCGGGCATCAGCTTCGCGGTCCTCCCGGCGCTGCAGATCGCACTCGGCACCGGCGGGTCAGCGGGCACCGCCGGCTACTCCGGTGGCATGCTCCTCGGTGCCGCGATCACCTGCGCGGCACTCGCCACGTCCTTCCTCATCCCGCGCCCGGCCTCGGCCGAGACAGGAGCCACCGCATGAGCGGCATCGTCGTCGTGGGCAGCCTCAACGCGGACCTGGTGGTCCGCACCGAGCGTTTCCCGAAGCCCGGGGAGACCCTGCAGGGGTCCGACCTCGCGATCCTGCCCGGTGGCAAGTCCGCCAACCAGGCGGTGGCAGCCGGGAGGCTCGGGGGCACCGTCCGCATGATCGGTGCGGTCGGCGACGACGGGAACGGCACACTGCTGCGCGAGTCCGTCGCATCGGCCGGCGTGGACACCACGCACGTGTCGGTCCGGCAGGGCGTCGCCACCGGGACGGCCGTCATCACGGTCGACGCCGCGGGGGAGAACACCATCGTGATCTCGGGCGGCGCGAACGCCACGCTGACCCCGGACGACGTACCCGCCGACGCCCTCGACGGCGCCGGGGTGCTCGGTCTCTGCCTCGAGGTCTCGATCGACGTCGTGCTCGCCGCCGCGCGGGCCGGCCGGGCCGCCGGAGCGACGGTGCTCACGAACCTGTCGCCGTTCGGCGCCGTGCCGCAGGAGCTCCTCGACCTGACCGACGTGCTGCTGGTCAACGAGCACGAGGCCGCCGAGCTCGGGGACCACGGCGTCGCACGCTCGATCGTGACCCGGGGCGGCGCTGGCTGCACGGTGCACGACGGGGATGCCGCGGCGGTCGACGTCGACGCCGTGCGGGTCGAGCCCGTCGACACCACGGGCTGCGGCGACGCGTTCATGGGGGCGGTGGCGCTCCGACTCGACGCCGGTGACTCCCTGCTCGAGGCCGCGCGCTTCGCCGTCGGCGTCGGCGCGTACGCCGCGACGAAGCCGGGTGCGCAGGCCTCCTACCCGACCACGTCGGACCTGGAGTCGTTCCTGCGGCCGTAGCCCGGGCCTCCCGCTCGCCCGTCCCGTCCCGTCCCGCGAAACGCAACCCTGGCGGCTGCTCGCAGCGCTGTAACGCTGCGAGGTGTCGCCGGGGTTGCGTCCTACGGGGGACATCGGCCGCTAGCGTTGGTGCATGCGCGTCGGAGTCCTCGACATCGGGTCCAACACCGGCCACCTGCTCGTGGTGGACGCCCACGGCGGAGCCGCGCCCCTGCCGGCGTCGTCGTTCAAGCAGGCCCTCCGGCTCGCCGAGCACCTCGACGAGTCGGGCGCGGTGACCGCGGTCGGGGTCGACGCGCTGACGACCTTCGTCGCCGACGCCGTCCGCGTCGCCGAGGAGCGCGGCTGCGAGGACATGCTCGGCTTCGCGACCTCGGCCGTCCGCGACGCCGTGAACTCCGACGAGGTGCTCGCGCACGTCGAGCGGGAGACCGGTGTCGAGCTCGCGGTGCTGTCCGGCGAGGACGAGGCGCGGCTGACCTTCCTGGCCGTCCGACGCTGGTTCGGGTGGTCCGCCGGACGCCTCGCGGTGTTCGACATCGGCGGTGGCTCCCTGGAGATCGCCGGTGGTGCCGACGAGGCCCCCGACGTCGCGTGGTCGATGCCGATCGGAGCAGCCCGACTCGCGCGCCGGTACTTCGCCGCGGGCACGCCCTCGGAGGACGACGTCCGCCGCATCCGCCACGAGATCCGCGTCGCGATCGCCCGCGACGCCGGACTGCTGCTGCGCGCCGGGCGGCCCGACCGGGCGGTGGCGACCTCGAAGACCTTCCGGTCGATCGCCCGGATCTGCGGTGCCGCGCCCTCGGCCGCGGGACCGCTCGTGCCGCGGTCCCTCGACGGTACGGTGCTCCGCGAGCGGCTGCCGTCGCTCCTGACGATGTCGCTCGACCAGCTGGCCGAGCTGCCGGGCGTCTCGCCGAGCCGGGCGCACCAGGTCGTCCCGGGAGCGCTCGTCGCCGAGGCCTGCCTGGACATCTTCGACCTGCCGGCGCTCGAGATCTGCCCGTGGGCGCTGCGCGAGGGCGTGATCCTCGAGCGGCTCGACCAGCTCTCCGTGCTCGGCTGAGACCCGACCGGACCCGGCCGGGCGGTCGGGCTCGGACGGGGCCTAGCGCTGCCGGGCGGGTCGCGGGGGAGCGAGCAGCCACGGGCGGATCAGCCCCGTGACGACGGGCAGCACCCAGAACGTCATGATCGGCGTGAGCACGAGCGTCGTGACGAGCACGCGGGGCAGCACGGCCAGGTGCCCGAACGCCGGGACGAGCCAGCCGACCAGGTAGGTGAAGGCGAGGTTGACCGGGAAGAACCCGAGCCAGATGCTCACGGCCTGCTTCCAGCGGGGCGGGGCGCTCGACGCGGGGGCGTCCTGCGGGGCGTCGAACCAGCCCTCGATGCCGGTGCGCTTCTCCACCCGGGACTCCACCACGAGGTCACGCCCCTGGTCGAGCCAGCGGAGCCGGTCGTCGGAGTTCTCCCACGTGGCGAGCTGCTCGTGGTCGGCGAACCGGTAGAGCATGTGCCACTCCCGACTGGTGGCGTGCGACCGGACCCACCCGGAGCCGAGGAAGCCCGGGTAGCGGTTCGCGAGGTTGACGCCGGACTGCACCCACGCGGTGGCGTCGGGGATGCGGTCGGGTTCGACCAGGCGGGTGATGGACACGGTGACGGGCGGGCCTGCGGTCACGGATGACGACTGCAGGCTCCCTGGCTCTTGTGGAGTCATGCGGACAGTCTCGCGGAGTCGTGTTTCCGGTTCGTGACGGCACCGTGGTGCGCTGCCCACGGTGGGCGGCGGTGGACCCGACGCGACGGCTAGCTGGCCTGCTTCTTCGCAGCGGTCTTCTTCGCGGGAGCCTTCTTCGCCGGAGCCTTCTTCGCGGGGGTCTTCTTCGCGGGGGTCTTCTTCGCCGGCGCCTTGCCTGCCGGTGCCTTCTCGGCCGGTGCCGCCTCCGCGTCCCCCTCGTCGTCCGCACCAGCGGAACCGGACGACGACCGTGCGCCGGACGACGAGCGCGACCCAGAGCCTCCGGACCGTGATGATGACCGTGACGAGGACCGCGACGACCCCGATGGACCGGACCGCTTCTTGTCCACCGAGGCCCGCAGGGCCGCCATCAGGTCGATGACGTCCCCGCCGTCGCCGTCCTCCTCGTCCTCGGAGCGCTCGCCGAACGTCTCCGCGGTGTCGACGTCGTCGCCGGCCTCGAGCTTCGCGTCGATGAGCTGCTGCAGTTCCTCCTGGTAGGAGTCCGTGTAGCGGTCCGGGTCGAAGTCGGCGGACATGCTCTCGACGAGCGAGGACGACATCTTGAGCTCGTTCGCGCTGACCTTCACCGACGCGTCGAGAGCCGCGAAGTCAGCAGCCCGGACCTCGTCGCCCCAGAGCAGCCCCTGCAGCAGGATGACGTCCTCGTTCACCCGCAGCACGCCGAGCCGGGTCTTCTGCCGCAGGGTGAACTGCACGATCGCGAGCCGGTCGGTCTTCGACAGCGTCTCGCGGAGCAGCACGTAGGCCTTCGGCGAGCGGGAGTCCGGCTCGAGGTAGTACGACTTCTCGAACATCATCGGGTCGACCTGGTCGACGGGCACGAACTCGAGCACCTCGATCTCGTGCGACTGCTCCTCGGGGAGCTGCTTGAAGTCGTCGGACGTCAGCACGACGGTCTTGTCGCCGTCGTCGTAGGCGCGCTGAATGTCGGCGTACTCGACCTCGTGGCCGAACTCGCACACGCGCTTGTACCGGATGCGGCCCTTGTCCTCGTCGTGCACCTGGTGCAGGGAGACGTCGTGGGTCTCGGTCGCCGCGTACACCTTGATGGGCACGTTGACGAGCCCGAACGCGATGGAGCCCTTCCAGATCGACCTCATGGGCACATGATGCCCGCGAGTGCGGCGACGGGCCCTCAGTTCCGGGCGGATCGCCAGCCGCGCACGACACCGGAGGGCGTATCGTGCCGCACATGACGGGGGACCACGAGACGACGACGGCCAGCGAGGCGACGGCGACGGCGACAACGGACGACGATCGGATCGGCGCGTCGGGGTGGTGGCAGCTCGTCGCCCTGACGGTCGGCGGGGCGGTCGCACCGGCGGTGTTCTTCGCGCTGCAACCGCGACCGGTCCCCTGGGTCGCGGTCGTCGTGCTCGGCCTCGCGCTGGCGGTCGTGCTCCCCGCGCTGCAGGTCTGGTCCTGGGCGCGACGGGGCGGTCGTGCCGCCGTCGTCGCGACGCGACGGTGGGTGGACGACGGACGCGTCCCCGCCGAGGTCCCGGACGCGGTCTGGCGTCCGCGGGTGCAACGGTGGCTGGCGGACGCCCGGCAGCGACGCACCAGCGGGTGCGTGTTCGTCGGGCTGGCCGCGCTGTGGGCGATCCTCGCGGCGTCCGGGACCGCGGGCGACTGGGGTGTCGCGGTCGTCTGGGCCGTACTCGGGGTCGGCACCCTCGTGCAGGGACGCGGCGACCGGGTCGGCGCGGAGCAGCTGCTCGCCGCCCCGGTGCGGACGACGGCCTGACGGCCGCCGGTCCCTGCACAGCTCCTGTGTCAGGACGACCCGTCCACGGAACAGCCCGGTCCTGAACCGTCGTGCCGCCACGGCGAGCACCATGGGCCCATGAGCCAGCTCGACAAGCAGGACCCGCGTTCGCAGTACGCCCGGCCGCCGTTCCCGCCGCAGACCCAGCAGGGGTCCGGGCTGGCCAGCGCGATGGACCCGGCGCCCGACCACGGCGAGACGACCTACCTCGGGACGGGGCGGATGCCCGGGTACCGGGTGCTCGTGACCGGAGCCGACTCCGGCATCGGGCGAGCTGCCGCGATCGCGATGGCGAAGGAAGGGGCCGACGTCGCGTTGAACGCCCTGCCCGAGGAACGCGAGGACCTGGAACAGGTGCGTGACGTCGTCGGCGACCTCGGGCGCAGGGCCGTGCTGCTGCCGGGCGACCTGACCGACGAGGCGTTCTGCGACACCCTCGTGCGCGACGCCGTCAGCGAGCTCGGCGGCCTCGACGCGCTCGTGCTCGTCGCCGGACACCAGCAGGTGCACGAGGACGTGACCGAGCAGTCGACCGAGGACTTCGACCGCACCATCAAGGTCAACCTCTACTCGATGTTCTGGCTGGTGCGAGCGGCCGTCCCGCACATGGCGCCCGGCAGCGCGATCGTCACCACGAGCTCCGTCTCGGCGTACCAACCGCAGGACCGGATGATCGACTACGCCGCCACGAAGTCCGCCATCATCACCTACACGAACGGTCTCGCCCGCCAGCTCGCGGCGAAGGGCATCCGGGCGAACTGCGTCGTGCCGGGGCCGGTGTGGACGCCGCTGCAGCCGATCAGCTACCCCGGTGACGAGATCGCCGCCTACGGTCAGGACACCCCCTTCGGCCGTCCGGCGCAGCCCGTCGAGCTCGGCAGCGCCTACGTCCACCTCGCCGGCCCGGAGTCCTCGTACACGTCCGGCAGCACCCTGACCGTGGCGGGAGCGACCGGGGTCGCGCTGTGAGCCCCGTCGCCCGGAAGACCACCGTCACGGTCGGCGACCGTCGGATCGCCCTGACGAACACCGACAAGGTGCTCTACCCGGCGACCGGGACGACCAAGGGCCAGGTCATCGCCTACTACGAGCGGGTGGCGCCGTGGATGATCCCGCACGTCAAGGACCGCCCCGTGACGCGGAAGCGCTGGGCGAACGGCGTGGACGGCGGGGTCTTCTTCGAGAAGAACCTGCCCGACTCGGCGCCCGACTGGGTCCGTCACCACACGATCGCGCACAAGGAGCACGACACCGAGTACCCGATCGTCGACGACCTGCCGACGCTCGTCTGGACGGCGCAGCAGGCGGCGCTCGAACTGCACGTCCCGCAGTGGCGGTTCGGTCCCCGCGGCGCGCAGCAACGTCCGGACCGGCTCGTGCTCGACCTCGACCCCGGCGAGGGTGTCGGGCTGCCGGAGTGCGTCGAGGTGGCGCTCGCCGCACGCGAGATCCTGCACGGCATGGGGCTCGACCCGTACCCGGTGACGAGCGGCTCGAAGGGCATCCACCTGTACGCGGCGCTCGACGGGCGCGCCACGACCGCACAGGTGTCCGACGTCGCGCACGAGCTCGCCCGGGCGTTGGAGCAGGACCTGCCCGACCTGGTGCTCTCCTCGATGAGCCGCGCCGAGCGACGGGGCAAGGTCTTCGTCGACTGGTCGCAGAACAACGGCAACAAGACGACGATCGCGCCGTACTCCCTGCGCGGCCGTGACCGGCCGACCGTCGCCGCGCCGCGGACCTGGCGGGAGCTCGAGGAGCGCGGGTTCGCCCAGCTGGAGTTCGAGGAGGTCCTCGACCGCCTGGAGGCCCACGGCGACCTCCTGCACCCGGTCGCCTCCGCCTCGCTGGCGGTGGGCAGGACCGACCACGGCCACTGGGACGGCGACCGGACCCAGCGTGCGAACGAGGCAGAGCAACCGGCTCGCGACCGCCTCGCGGCCTACCGCGCGAAGCGCGATGCGTCGCGGACGCCGGAGCCGGTGCCCGAGGGCGCACCGACCGTGCGGAAGGACGGCACGCCGACGTTCGTCATCCAGGAGCACCACGCGACCCGGGACCACTACGACTTCCGGCTCGAGCACGAGGGTGTGCTCGTGAGCTGGGCGTTGCCGAAGGGCGAGCCGACCGACCCCGGGAAGAACCACCTGGCGGTGCAGACCGAGGACCACCCGCTCGAGTACGGCTCGTTCGAGGGGACGATCCCGCAGGCCGAGTACGGCGGGGGGACCGTCACGATCTGGGACGACGGCACCTACGAGCTCGAGAAGTGGCGCGACGGCGAAGAGGTGATCGTCACGCTGCACGGCCGCACGAACGGCGTCCGTCGGCTGGCGCTCCTGCACACCCGAGGGCGGGGCCGCGGGAAGGACGGCGACGAGCAGAACTGGCTCATCCACCGCACGAAGGACCAACCGGACCGTCTCGCCGACGGGGGTGGCGAGGCGGATGCGGCTCGAGCCTCCCGGACACCGACCCCGACGCCGAGCACTGCGGAACGGCAGCGGATCGGCCGTGCCGCGCCCGCGACGACGCCGCCCGCCGAGCGTCGGGCCATGCTCGCGAGCCCCGTGCAGGGGGAGCCGCGTCTCGACCCGGCGGCCTGGGCCTTCGAGATGAAGTGGGACGGCGTCCGTGCCCTGGCGACCGTGCGCGACGGACGGGTCACCCTGCGCAGCCGCAACGACAACGACCTGACCGCGCAGTACCCGGAGCTGCAGGAGCTGGGCGAGCGGGCCGGGGTCGACGGGGTCTTCGACGGCGAGGTCGTGGCGCTGGACGAGCGCGGGCGTCCGTCATTCGGCCTGCTGCAGGACCGCATGGGACTGACCGGGGCTCGTGACGTCGAGGCTGCTCGGCGCCGGACACCCGTGCGCCTGCTGCTCTTCGACGTGCTCGAGGCCGACGGACACGACCTGACCCGGCTCGGCTACGACGCCCGGCGCGAGGCGCTCCTGACCGTCGTCGAGCCGGGTGGGGTGATCGACGTGCCCCAGGCGGTCGACGGTGACCTGGACCATGCCGTGGCGGCGTCGCGTGAGCGGGGGCTCGAGGGCGTCGTCGCGAAGAAACGGTCGTCGCGGTACGCCGAGGGCCGCCGCTCCGAGGCCTGGGTGAAGATCAAGCACCACGCCACGCAGGAGGTCGTCGTCGGTGGGTGGCGGCCCGGCAGGGGGCGCCGGGCCGGTGGCGTCGGATCGCTGCTGTTGGGCGTACCCGGCCCGGACGGACTCGAGTACGTGGGCAGGGTCGGGACGGGGTTCAGCGACCGCGACCTGGACGAGATCGGGGAGGCCCTCGGGAAGACGGAGCGGAAGACCTCGCCGTTCGTCGAGGTCCCTCGCCCGGATGCCCGCGACGCCCACTGGGTCACACCTCGTCGGGTCGGTGAGGTCGAGTTCGCCGAGTGGACGGCGGACGGTCGGCTCCGGCAGCCGTCGTGGCGCGGGTGGCGGCCCGACAAGGGGCCCGAGGACGTCGTCCGCGAGTCCTGACCTGGTCGGCCTCGGCGATCACGGGCAGAGGCGGTCCGTGCGCCGGATCAGGGGACGCACGGACCGCCGCCGGTGCACCGCGGTCGGCGATCAGGGGTGGCCGACCACGGCGCGTCCACGGCCCGGGATCACCAGAGCCCGGGCGTCCGGAACCCCCACGGTTCCGGGGCCCACTGGTGTGACGGGTCGACTCCGGGGTTCGTCACGCTGTTCGTCGGATTTCTTCCTGCAGAGCCGCTGCGGACACGAGGAGACCGTCCGGGAGCTCGGCTCCCGGACGGTCTCCGGTGGTCCTCGGTCGGCCCGTTCAGGCGGCCGGCGCGGGACCGTCGGCGGGCTTCGCGGTGTCCGCGGCGGGCAGGTCCTCGTCGATCAGGTCCTCCTGCTCGGGCAGGTCGACCTCGGCGGCTGCCGCCTTGGCCTCGTCGATGGACTCCTGCGAGCGCCGGAGGAGGTCGTCGTCTGCTGCGTGATCCGTCATGCGCCCGACGCTACGCGGGTGCGCCTGTACCCGCGTCGGTCCGGGGCACCGGTCGATCGAGCGGAGGTGCGGCGGCGTCGAAGTCGACGGCGGAGGTCGGGGCAGGCGTGGTCGGCATCGCCGGGGCAGCGGGCTCGTCCGCGGCGTCCGCGGCGTCGAGCACGGCCCGGGTCGCGGCCACGGCGGTCCGGAGCGCGTCGGCCAGGGGCATCGCCCGGTGCGCGGCCGTCCGGACCTCGACACCCCAGGGCTCCTCGTGTCCGAGCCCCCGGAGCACGCGGACGAGCCCGGGCAGGTCCCATGCGCCCGATCCCGGCAGGTGTCGGGCACTGCGGGACTCCTCGGCGAGGGTGAGTCCGGACGGGGTGTGCAGCAGGCCGTCGCTGAGCTCCACCGCGGCGAGCACCTCCGGCGCGACGCCTTGGGCGATCGAGGCGAGTGTGGAGCCGCCGCGCAGCGTGTGCATGGCGTCCAGGAGCAGCCCGGCGTTCGGGTGGCCGGCCGCGGCGACGAAGCGCGATGCCCGCTCGACGGTGGGCAGGTTCGACCAGGGCTCCGGTTCGAGGACCAGGCGGGCACCGACCTTCTCGGCCTGCGCGGCGAGGTCGACGAAGTCCGCGGTCATCGCCGCTGGCGTGACCGGGTGGACACCGGTGTCGGCACGGACGACGACCTGCCAGGCGCCGAGGGTCGCTGCCGCTTCGAGCACGACCCCACGGTCGGCCTCGTCGTCCGTCGAGCGTCCGCCGTGGCTCCACCAGCGGTCGAGGGGGCCGAGCTGCACCCAGACGATCCCGGCTCGGTCGAGGGCACGTCGCAGTGCCGTGAACCCGGTCGTCGCCCGCACCTCGTGGAGGTCGTCGAGCGACAGTGACAGGCCGGAGAACCCGGCATCCCCGACGGCTCGGACCCGGTCGGCGATCGGCTCGTCGCCCGCCCAGGTCCAGGACGTCGCGAGCAGGTCGTGTTCCTGCACGGCGCACCTCCTCGGTCGGGACACGCACCCGTCCCCGGCGCGCTCGGCGTCGAGCACGCTCGCGGTGTCCCGTGGTCTGGCGCCGATGGTCCCCCGGCGTCACCGACCGGTGTACGCCTCGGGCCTGCGGACGTTCCCAGCGGTGCGTGGTCGCGCACCGTCCGACCGCGCCCGGAGGTCAGACGATACGGGTCGTCACCGTTCCGACCTCGGTGACGAAGCCGGTGACGACCTGGCCGCGCTGCAGCGGCCCGACGCCGTCCGGGGTCCCGGTGAACAGCAGGTCACCCGGGGCGAGGGTCACCCACCGCGAGAGCTCGGCGATCGTCTCGGCCACCGACCAGACCTGGTCGGCCAGGTCGCCCGACTGTCGCAGTGCGTCGTCCACGCGGAGGCCGATCGCGCCGGTGGTCGGGTCGACCCCGGCGGCCGGGACGAGCGTCCCGACCGGGGCCGAGGCGTCGAAGCCCTTCGCCAGGTCCCACGGCCGACCGAGCCGCTTGGCCTCGGCCTGCACGTCGCGACGCGTCAGGTCGATGCCCACGCCGTAGCCCCACACCAGGTCGAGGGCGTCCGTCACGGCGACGTCCGACCCGCCACGACCGAGCGCGACGACGAGTTCGACCTCGTGCTCGAGGCGGTCCGTACCCGGCGGGTAGGGGGTGTCGGCGCCGTCGGTGACCAGGGCGCTGGCCGGCTTCGTGAAGAAGAACGGCGGCTCGCGGTCAGGGTCGTGGCCCATCTCCCGGGCGTGGGCTGCGTAGTTGCGACCGACGCAGTACACCCGACGGACGGGGAACCGACCGCCGGCCGTGGTCGGCAGCGTGGGCTGGTCCGGAGCGGGGATGACGAGGTCCTGCACGTGCCCAGCCTGGCACGTCGACTCTCGGCGAGCGAGGCGTCCTCGTGGAGATCGTGCTGCTCCCGCGCGCGTGCCCGCTCCTGGCGCTCCCGCGACTCCTGCCGGAGGTCCTCGAGCAACTCCAGCCGCCCCTCCGGCTCCACGAGGGGGCCGTAGTGCGGGTCCGCGAGCAGGATCTCGACAGCCCGCTCGACCCTGGCGAGCCGTCGCTTGAACAGGTCGTCGGGTTCGTCGGTGACACCGCGCTGACCCATCCGACGTCCGTGCCCCGAGCCTCACGGCACAGGGCCGGCCACGCGACGGGCGTGACCGGTCCTGTGGACGGTGTGCAGCGCCTCCAGGCTGTGCAGGAGGAGCGTGCAGGAGACGCGGGACGTCAGTTGCCGGGTGCGGCGCCCTCCGTCTCGCCGGCGCCCGGGTCGCCCCCGGTCCCGCCGTCGGTCGGCTCGTCCTGCGGCCACCCTCGGAACTCCCAGCCCGACAGCGACGGGTGGTCCTCGCCCTTCGAGTAGGCGAAGGTCCGCGCGGTGTCCCGCGCCTCGGTGAGCTTCGCGAGCAGGTCAGCGTGCGCGTCGGCGTCGACCCGCGACAGTGCGTCGTGCGCCAGCGAGAAGCGGTCCATCTCGTTCAGCATGAGCATGTCGAACGGTGACGTGGTGGTGCCCTGCTCGAGGAAGCCGTGCACGTGCAGGTCGTCGTGGCCGTTCCGGCGGTACGTCAGCTGGTGCACGAGCGACGGGTAGCCGTGGAAGGCGAACACCGTCGGCGTGCCGGGCAGGAAGACCTCGTCGTAGCGCTCGTCGCTGACCGGGTGCTCGTGCTTCCGCGGGTCGCCGAGGGACAGCAGGTCCACGACGTTCACGAAGCGGACCCCGACCTCGGGCGCGTGCTTCCGGATGATGTCCGCGGCGGCGACGGCCTCGACCGTCGGCACGTCACCGGCGCTCGCGAGGAGCACGTCGGCGCGTCCGACCGTCTGCTCGGTTCCGGCCCAGTCCCAGACGCCGAGCCCGGCAGCCGCGTGCGCGACGGCGTCCTCGAGGGACAGGAAGACCGGCTCGGGGTGCTTCCCGGCGACGATCACCTCGATGCGGTCCGTGGTCTCGAACGCGTGCGCTGCCACGGCGAGCAGGGTGTTCGCGTCCGCCGGGAGCTTGATGCGCACGAGGTCCTGCTGCTTCGAGGCGACGACGTCGAGGAAGCCCGGGTCCTGGTGCGAGAAGCCGTTGTGGTCCTGCCGCCACACGTGCGACGACAGCAGGATCGACAGGTTCGACACGGGCGCGCGCCAGTCGATGTCGGTCGACGACTCGAGCCACTTCGCGTACTGCCCGACCATCGAGTCGATGATGTGCGCGAACGCCTCGTAGGTGTTGAGCAGTCCGTGGCGGCCGGTGAGCACGTAGCCCTCGAGCATCCCCTCGAGCAGGTGCTCCGACAGGACCTCGATGACCCGGCCACGAGCGCCGAGGTGCTCGTCACCGGCCGCGCGACGGGCACGCCACACCCGGGAGGTCACGTCGAACACGGCGTCGAGCTTGTTCGACACCGTCTCGTCGGGACCGAACAGGCGGAAGGACGACCCGTTCCGCGAGGTCAGCTCAGCGAGCCACGGCCCGAGGGTCGCGGTCGAGCTGGCGTCCTCGCCGACGGGGACCGCGTACGGCTCGAGCGGCGGACGGTCGAGCGCGGTGCGGATGCGCCCGCCGTTGGCGTGCGGCGTGGCGCTCATGCGGAGGTCGCCCTGCGGCCGGATGGTCGTGAGGATCCCGGTCGGCTGGCCGTCGGCGTCGAACAGCTCGTCCGGGCGGTAGCTCCGCATCCACTCCTCGAGCTGCTCGCGGTGTCCGGCGTCCTCGCGCACGGCCGGCAGCGGGACCTGGTGGGCGCGGAAGGTGCCCTCGACGCGCTCGCCGTCGACCTCCTGCGGGCCGGTCCAGCCCTTCGGGGTACGGAGCACGATCATCGGCCAGCGTGGACGCAGGTCGGCTGCGCCTGCCGGCTGTCCGGCTGCGGCCCGTTCGGCCTGGGCCCGAGCGGCGGCCTGGATGTCGTCGATGCTCGCGAGCGCGCGGCGGAGGGCACCGTCGAACAGCGCGTGCACCGCGAACGGGTCGTGGTCCACGCGTGCGGAGTCGACGACGATCGGCTCGTACCCGAGGCCACGGAAGTACGCGGTGAGGTCCTCGTCGGGGATGCGCGCGAGGACGGTCGGGTTCGCGATCTTCCAGCCGTTGAGGTTGAGGATCGGCAGCACGGCTCCGTCGGACACCGGGTCGAGGAAGGTGTGCGCCTGCCAGGAGCCGGACAGGGGACCGGTCTCGGCCTCGCCGTCACCGACGACGCACGCCACGACGAGGTCCGGGTTGTCGAGCGCCGCGCCGTACGCGTGCGCGAGCGAGTAGCCGAGCTCGCCGCCCTCGTGGATGGATCCGGGCGTCTCCGGGGCGGCGTGGGACGGGATGCCGCCCGGGAACGAGAACTGCTTGAAGAACTTCCGGAGCCCCTCGGGGTCCGGCGTGATGTCCGGGTACAGCTCGCCCCAGGTCCCCTCGAGCCAGGCGTTCGCGTTCATCGCGGGGCCACCGTGCCCGGGCCCGCACACGTAGAGGAGGTCGCGGTCGGTCTCGGCGATGAGCGCGTTGCAGTGCGCGTAGACGAGGTTCAGCGCGGGGGAGGTGCCCCAGTGCCCGAGCAGGCGCGGCTTCACGTCGTCCGGGTCGATGGGACGGGTGAGCAGTGGGTTGTCGAGGAGGTAGATCTGCCCGACGGTGAGGTAGTTCGCGGCGCGCCACCAGGCGTCGATCGCCCGGATCCGGTCGGTGCTCGGGATGTGTACGGGGGCCATGTCTCCACGCTACGGAGCAGGGGGCCGGAGTTCCCCAGGAACTTCGTCCAATCCGATCGGGCGAGGGCCCCGAATCCCTTGCATCAGCCGGGAAACACCCGGAGCGCTCACCAGCCGCAAGTAGCTGGTTCTCCACCCCTCTTCGGGGTGTGTTCGGCGCGCACACAGGGAATCGCGCCGAGCGCGACAACGGAAGGAACCCACTCATGCGCAAGTCCATGAAGACCTCGATCACCCTCGCCACCACCGGCGCCCTCGTCCTCGGTGGTGCCGCGTTCGGCATCAGCACGGCGAACGCCGCGAC